>JAZRTS010000032.1:0-3012 GCA_045652135.1 Eubacteriales bacterium
CCTCCTGACAAATTTTCCTGTAGCAATTATACCACGTTATCGGCAAAATATCAATACAATTTTAAATATTTCCGAATATTCATTGCCGATATTAATTCTATAAACTGCTGTGTACAAGCGGAGATTATTTGGACTTTATCGATGTACAAGTACCTCGCAGCATATCTGTTACAACTTCTTTTGCAACAGCGAGGATCATTTGTTATCTGACGGACATTTAATGTTCCAGCCCGAAACACAACAACTTATCAGGGATAAGCCGCACCAAGTACGGAAGTATCATTATTCAATCAGTTCCTGTCATGGCTTACCGCACAATGCTGTATACTGTACGGTCCGAACACAAAATTTATCGCTCGCTCAACTTTCTGAAATGAAGTCGAGGTCTTGGCGCTTTTGCTCAGCAGCTCGCTCTTTTGGAGCAGAACTGATAGTGACCTCATAACACCGATTATTCAATTGTCAATGTAGGTTTTTATCCCTACATATTAATAGCCAAAAATTTGAGCACTTTCTGAACCTGAATTCGTTTTTTCTGATTGTACGTTTATTATTAATAATTGGCAGTGGTATGAATTGAGTTATCATACTTATGTATCTTGTTTCAATTTATATTATATCTAATATTTATATTTATGGATAGTCCATATTGAACCATGGGATAGTTCATTTTGTATAGCGGTTATTCCTCTGCACCGAAAGTACTGCAGTATGTAAGCATACGGCGGCCGATGACGGATACTTTGAACGTTGGGTTCGGCACATGAACTGCTGTACGTGGCAAAGTTGTCAGGAATTCGGATAGAATACTGCGGTCGCTTTCTTCAAATTCTGCACCATTCATCACCATTTTTAACCGAGGTTCGCCTCCACCACTAAAGGCGGATAATCCTTGCTTATTCAGCGGATTATCCGCCTTTTTTTCTTTATATTTTTCGAGGGTGCTGCCACCTACAGCACCCTCTTTTCTTCCACTTGATTCGATAGATTTTAACGCTTCAATTATCGCAGGATCGCACTTTGTCATATACTCAATGAGTGTTTCCTCTTCCCCGATACCGAGTGATCGGTCAAGCTCGTCCTTCAGTATGTCCGAGGGGGGTGTGTTAAAGAAGAATTTCACGTGATCGTAATACACGACTACCTTTTCACGTACAGGTTTATCAGCTGACGGTAAAGCTCCATGTCTGACGAAAACACGTTTTTATAGCCCCATCACTCTCTATTCCACACTTTTTCAATTTGACCACCATATTTTTTTCGCAAATTTACAATTCGATTACGGAAGAACCCCTCCATCTATGTACGGATACATAAAGTCTTTTGAGTGTTCTCAACGGTGTTATATCATATGTGCGCCCACCTTTTGAACCTCAAAGTACTTTTCTTATAGCTGCATGATGCGATTTTTAATTTCTTCAATAACCCGGATAAACTCTTCATCGTTCTTTCCGGTCGGATCGGGCAAGCCCCAGTTGTCATCGAACTCTCTGCCGATGAAGGGACATCCAACGTCGCACCCCATAGAGATAGCAATATCGGGAGATGGGATTTTATCAAAGGTTTTGCTGTATTGTGTATACTCCATATCAATACCGTAAAGCTGTTTCATCAGACGTACTGCGTCCTGATTGATCTGCGGTTTGGTTTCCGTACCTGCCGAGGAAAAGTCGAACTCATCTCCGCGCAGATGCTTTCCAAGTGCTTCGGCAATCTGACTGCGGCAAGAATTGTGCACGCAGATAAATGCTATCTTCTTTTTCATTTGAACGGACACCTCGCACCGATACATTGATTATTCTGTTCCGCGTGAATACACTTGATTTTGCCAAGCTGCATTTCAATGCCCAGATGCTCTTTTGCAAACTCCACGGCTTTAATGATGGAAAGATATGAATCGCGCTTACAGCATCGCGGACCGCCAACTTCACCTATCGCGCCGAGGGCGGAGGAGGTCATTTTATTGGAGAGCCCCCACGCTTCCTTTGAAAGCGGAGTCGAACCTGTAACGATAGACACAAACATTCCTGCGCTCACCCCTGCACCGCAAGCACCCCAAAATCCACACGCACCACCGGGAACCTTTTTGCCTCGCGCTTGCATTTCGGACAAGGCTTTGGGCAGATCGATATCACCGCCCGCGTTCTTATAGGCGGTCAAAAGTGCCGAACCCACCATAACGTGATGCTCCGGTCCGTGCATATGGCAAAACGGCAGAGCCATCATTCTTTGAATAATCTCGATTGGGTTCTTCGACTTTTCCGAAAGACACAGACCGATAATGCTATCCATACCTCCCGTGTGGCATTCGTTGCACACGTAGTGACCGTTTTGGCATACGGTATTGCTGTTTTCTTTTTTGTGGCAGATGGCACATTCCATCTGCTGTTCAGTTTTCAAATATTCAAGCGGTGCACCGCAAATCAAACATTCATCTTTCATACGCATATCGTTCGTCCTTTATCTTTTCAGCATCCGCAATCAGCAGACGCCAGTTTCTTTAAGCAATCTTGAGCTACCTTACTACAGCATTTGAGTTTATCTTTTCTATAACACCTGTTACCCGCAGGAAAGCCGTGAAAGGTTGACCATTTAAGCTGATCGCCGTCAATCTCACGACCGCCGATATTTACCTTATCTTCAAAAATGCTCTTATGGTCCGTCAATTCCATTTTTAAGATCACCTGTAATCCTCTTTACTTTCCATTATGCTGTTGCACGTAACAATTTAAGCATTCGCGCGTTTATCATGATATTAATAATATTAAAATATCTTTTCTTTGATTATAATATCATAATAAATCGAATTTTGCAAGATTTAAGGTGCCATATTTGTACCATCAACTGTGTTGACTGTGATTAATTTTGTATATTTTATCGCAAACATACTATATTAAAGTCCGTATATTGGATACATTGTATTTTCCGATATATAAATTAAATCGGTTAAAAACGGAAGTGCAATGCACTCCCCTACAAAAAAATATTAAAAATATATGGGGCGACTCATTC
>JAZRTS010000033.1:0-45813 GCA_045652135.1 Eubacteriales bacterium
TTGTAACCGTTTTTGAAACGCAATTACCCGATACGGAAGGTGTGCAAACAGACACACATGAAACACAAACAGCGGAAACCGAAGTACCTGTAACACAAACGCCGCAGACGCAGGCGCCCGTAACGGCTTTCCCCGAAACAGAAGCAATAGAAACGGAACCGCCGCAAACGCTTCCTCTTGAAACAGAAGCGCATGAAACGGAAACACCGCAAACGCTTCCTCCTGAAACAGAAGCGCATGAAACGGAAACGCCGAACGATCCTGATGTATCAACGTTTAATATTCATTTTATAGACGTAGGCCAGGCAGATTCTGCACTTATCGAATGTGACGGGCATTATATGCTTATTGACGGCGGCAACAAGCCGGATTCCAATCTTATATATTCCGTTTTGAAAAAAGCAAACGTTCCGAAGCTTGATATTGTCGTTGCAACGCATCCGCACGAAGATCATGTCGGAGGTATCCCCGGCGCCTTTAATTATACTACGGCGGATATTACTCTTTGCTCCGTTACCGATTACAGCACCAAAGCATTTTCTGATTTTAAAAAGTACGCCGACAGCAAAGGCGGCGGAATAACGATACCGAGCGTAGGTGATACGTATTCACTGGGAAGTGCGGAGATAAAAATCATCGGAGTGAACGGTGCAAAGGACCCTAATAATACTTCGATCGTTCTTATGATAACATACGGGAAAACAAAATTTTTATTCACCGGCGATGCTGAGCGTGAAGCGGAGCAGGTGATACTCGATTCGGGCGTTGACCTTTCCGCAACCGTTCTTAAAGTAGGGCACCACGGAAGTTCAAGTTCGACGACGTATCCGTTTTTGCGTGAGATCATGCCCGAATATGCGGTTATATGCGTAGGCGAGGGGAATTCCTACGGACACCCCACGGATAATACGCTGAGCCGATTGCGCGATGCTGACGTTAAAGTGTTCAGAACTGACATCAACGGCGACGTTTACTGTCGCAGTAATGGTGACGTCGTTACCTTTTCGGTAGAACGCAATGCCGACGTTGATCCGTTTGAAAATTTATAATAAACTGATAATACCCCTGAGGATCTGAGGATCCGCAGGGGTATTTCTGTTCGCTTTATTCGCAGTATGCTCCGTATCTTATGCGTATAAAAAACGGATCATTTTCTATTGTTTTGATAATGAAAGTATCGTGATAACATTGTATAACAATATTTTTATCAAACTTTTTTGTGATTTCATTGAAACTGTTTTTTTCATATTTGAGAATTTCATCGAAATAATAGTAATATCTGTGTTTGCCGTCATCAAGACTTATTCCGCAATAAGGAGGTGAAAACGATGAACGGGAGGTGTCGGGAAATCTGATAAATCGAACCTTGGGATTACACAGCTTCAATGTGTAAGTTTTGTTAAGCGTACCGTTTTCTTCTATACTTGAAAATTGTTTCAGAAGATCGCCGGTGACGGTGATCCACTTTATTGACAGTGAGATCAATATTAAAGGCAATGGTAAAAACAAGAATGCGCTTGCAGATTCAAACCCCGCCGTTAAGATAAGTATGAAAAAGAACAGACCGCAGATCAATATAACGATATTCATTTTCATTTCCTTGGAAATGATTTTTTTCTGATTTTTTAATTTGTCGTAATACATAAAGTCCTCAAAATTAGCTGTTAATTATATGATAACCGTTAAAGTATAAACAGGTGTGCCGATAATAAACGAAGTAACACGGCATGAAACACCAAAATGCGTAAGATGCACGTTTGACATCGGTGTTTTGAGATATTTTTATGTTTATTAACGATGAGAAAAATCCGACCGCTGAAATTATAAATCCGAAAAATACAAAACCGCCGTACACAGAGAAATTACCGATAACATTCCTGCCGGGCATACTTTCGGAACGTGTATCGCCGCCTATGTTTTTAAGCTTATAATTTCGTAAGTTATTAAACATAAACGTGGTTTTTATAAAATACTGCTCGTTAATATAAATACTTCATCCATCTGAAATATTTCTTATCGCTTATAAATATTACCGCATAAGAGAATAAGAACGTACACAACAATACGGCGATGAACAATACGAATCCGCTGAGCGACGGGAGTGCGGATATAAACAGAAATTGTGATACATATATGAGCGTGCTTGTTTTTCTGAGAACGAGCGACGTTTCCTTCTTCAGAGGTATTCTTATACTGAGTAAGAACATGAACAAGAAATATGAGCAGGGAAGCATTGACATCCAAAGCACCGTTGCCTGTGTGTTGAAGTACATAGTGAATACCGCGCTTTCCGCTGCAAGCAAAAGAACAGATACGATCAAACCGGATGCCATTTTAACAGGGGATATCTCCGATTTTCTCTTTGAGGTACCGTCAGCTATCATTGCACCTAATGCCATATACGGAAAAGCGTAGAAAATCCCGTTTTTGTATCCGATGGTGTCGGCAATGGCTGAACAAGGGAATATATTTCCGGTTAAGGGGGCGTATGTTGACACGGTGCAGCCCAAGATGAGCATAAGCACGGAAATTGCAAAAACGATCTTCGTGTTTCCTTTGAAAAGTTTTACAAGCGCGTATGTAATGACCAAACCTACCACTGAGCCTGCAAGATACCACAAAGCGTGACTGTTGCCGTGCCAGAAAAGCAAAAGGAAAATTTCGCCTATTGACATTTCGGACCAAAGAGCAAGGTCAAACGGTAAGTATATAAACGACCATATGAGATAAAGAATGTATATTCGCTTGGCAAACGACGTTACTTTTTTACCGCCCTTGAAGAAAAAATAACTGCTTGCAACGAAGAAGAAGGGAACGCAGAAACGCGTTGCGATACCAAAAATTCTGTCAAGCCAGATATTGAAAGCGAACGGCTCTGTATGTATTCCGACAACGAGCACTGCCATAATTATTTTAGCAATATCTATCGTCACATTTGTCTTATTTTTTAAAGCAATATTTTCTGACATAAATAACTCCTTTTTAAGTGTTTGAGTCGAGCTTGAACGGCAAAACTATCTTTTCCGTATTTTCGTTTATTGCATTGACTGTTATGGTAAGTGTAAAATCGTACTCGTAGTACATATTTTCGCTTATCCAGCGTTCTGTTTTTGCTTTTATCTTTATGCCCATCAGATAACCGTTGAGACTGAGTACAACGCTGCCTTTTGCTTCGTTTGCCTTCATTTGTGATTCTTCAAGCATAAATTTTGCAAGATTTTCCTTCTCAACTTTGAATTCGTAAGTTTTAAAATTTTCGCCGTCAACGTATGCATAGTCGCCCATCGTTTCTAAAGTCAAGTCGTTTACAAGCGTTTCGTTTCCAAGTGTTAAAGGATAATCGGGATGAGAGAGAGTACCGTCAGGCTTGTAATATGCATCGCCGATGTAGTACTCATCAGGATAGTCGCCGTTAAGGCGTTTTACATGAGCCACGCTTCCGTTTTCATCGGTATTTTTGATGATCTCCGTTTTTATTTCAGTAGTATTGTGACCGTCGATTATATCGTATTTTACGTCTATTGTTATATCGTAGTTACCACCTGCGTAAAGATCGTCCAAGGCAGCCTTGAGTCTTTCTTCCGGTGTCATTTCGAGTCTGCTTTTCGTTTTCTCCCCGGAACAGCCCGTGAAAGAAAATATAAGCAATAATGACAAAATTATGCAAATAGATGTTTTTATACTTTTCATAATGCGTAGCCTTTCGTTAAAAATCTCTTTAATAGCTTATATGATATATACATTTATTTCAATGCGATAAATGTAAACATTGATTCAAAGCGGGATTATAACCCGGATAGTTAATATATTGTTTACAATTGATTGTATGCGTGAAAAAGAAAATAAGACTTTTTTTGCGTATATTAGGAGAAAAAGAGGAGGAAAATCATGAGATTCGACAGTAGTTTTATCGAAGAACTGAAAGCACGCTGTGATATAGTCGATGTTGTGGGTAGCTATGTCGGATTAAAACGTGCAGGTTCGAATTACGTTGGGCTTTGCCCGTTTCATAATGAAAAATCCCCGTCTTTTACCGTTTTCACAAAGAGTGATTCGTGTTACTGCTTCGGTTGCGGGGCAGGCGGTGACGTTATAACCTTTATAATGCACGTTGAAAATCTCGATTATGTCTCGGCTGTTGAACTGCTTGCAAAACGTGCGGGACTGACGATGCCGGTTGACAATACCTCATCCGTTGCCGCAAATAAAAGAAGACGTATTCTTGAAATGAACAAGGCCGCGGCAAGATTTTTTAATTCAGAATTTGTAAGCGGTAAATATAAAAATGCTACGGCTTACGCTGAGAAAAGAGGGCTTTCAGGCGCACTCGGCAAAAGATTCGGTATTGGTTTTTGCCCCGACAGCTTTGGCGCGCTTGCCATGCACCTGCGATCCTTGGGATACACGTCCGCGGAAATGAAGGAAGGTTTTTTATGCGGTGAAGGTAAGTCCGGCAAGTTGTTCGATTATTACAGAAACCGTCTTATATTCCCGATAATTGATCCTGCCGGAAATGTTGTTGCGTTTGGTGGCCGTGCGCTCGGTGATGAAAAACCGAAATATTTAAATACGAACGATACGCCTGCTTTTAAAAAAGGGCGTAACATATTTGCACTTAATTTTGCAAAAAATTCAAAGGAAGATTATTTTATTCTGTGTGAAGGATATACAGACGTTATCGCATTGCACGGTGCAGGATTTACATCGGCTGTTGCGGGACTCGGTACAGCGTTCACACAAGAGCAAGCGGCGCTGTTGAAAAAATATAAAGACAAGGTCGTTATTTGCTACGACGGAGATGAAGCGGGAAGAAAAGCAACGAACCGCGCCATTCCGATACTTACGGCGGCATCTCTTGAGGTGCGTGCGCTTTCCTTGCCGGTGGGCATAGACCCCGATGAATTTTTGCAGAAGTACGGTAAGGAGCGCTTCCGTCACCTTATCGATGAATCAAAAAGCGAATTTCAGTTCAAATGCGATGCTATTCTCGCAAAATATAATATTGCAATACCTGAAGAAAAAATCAAAGCATCCGGCGAGGTATGTACTTTGCTTGCGTATATGACTTCGGACGTAGAACGTGACGTCTTTACGTCGAAAGCGGCGAAAGTGTTAGACGTATCTGAAGAAAGCCTTAAAGCTGATGTTAAAAAGAAGCGGTATTCGCTTATGAGGCAGGAAAAGAAAAAATTCAGCGAAGGTGTGCGTCGAAGCGCAATGGGACTCGGTGATAAAGTAAATCCCGATACTGTTAAAAATGTGCGTGCGGCAAGGGCTGAGGAGGCCATACTCGGTATTGCACAGATAAACCCCGAATATATGGAAAAAGCTGAAAAAGAGGGTATATTGTCTTGTGACACATTTTTCACGGCTTTCGGCAAAAAGGTATATATAGCTATACGTGATATTTTTGAAAAGGAACGTAAGTTTGAGCCTGCTTTTCTTGCAGGTGATTTTACACCTGAGGAAATAGGGCGTATTACGAAGATACGAATTGACAGACAACAGCTTTCCAATAATACGTACGAAGTGTTCGCGGAAAGCGCTGTAACTCTCGCAAAAGAAAAAGAGAGTGCTGATACACCGGTTGAAACGCTCAGTGATATAGAAGCGTTGATACAGTCAAAGAGAAAAAAATAATTACGCTTTAAGCGGAAAGGAAATCCTGTATATGGAACAAACAAAGAAAAACATAATGAAATCGTTGGTGGAAAAGGGAAAACAAAAAGGCTCTCTTACAAACAACGAAATTATGGAAGCATTTGAAGAGGTTGATATCGATCTTGACCAGATTGAAAAATTTTATGACACTCTTCAGGGAATGGGCATTGAGGTCGTCGGATATCTTGACAGTGAGCAGGAGTTTGACGAGATCGAAAGCGAAGTGGAAAAATACGAAAGCGCAGAGGATATGGAAAAAATGCTCGCGCAGGAAGGTCTTCCCATCGACGACCCGGTACGTATGTATCTTAAAGAAATAGGTCAGTTCCCGCTTCTCGACAGCGAAAGGGAACTGTATCTGGCGCAGCGTATGGCTGACGGTGATGATAAGGCTAAAAAAGAGCTTGTTACGGCTAACCTCCGTCTTGTTGTAAGTATTGCCAAAAGATACGTAAGCAAGGGCATGTTCTTCCTTGATCTTATTCAGGAAGGTAATCTCGGTCTTATGAAAGCGGTTGAGAAATTTGATTATACGAAGGGCTATAAGTTCTCAACTTATGCCACTTGGTGGATAAGACAGGCTATAACGAGAGCTATTGCAGATCAGGCGAGAACTATCCGTATTCCCGTTCATATGGTGGAAACGATCCATAAGGTCACAAAGACGACACGCCAGCTCCTTCAGGAACTCGGACGTGAGCCCAGCGCAGATGAAATTGCGGCTGAACTCGGTATGAGCGTGGAAAAGGTTCGCGACATTATGAAGATAGCGCAGGACCCCGTTTCCCTCGAAACGCCTATCGGTGAGGAAGAAGACAGCCATCTCGGAGATTTTATCCCCGATGATGATTCGCCAGCACCTGCGGACGCTGCATTTTACACGCTTCTGCGCGAACAACTCAATGAAGTGCTCAATACTCTTACACCCCGTGAAGCACAGGTGCTTCGTCTCCGCTTCGGACTTGAGGACGGAAGAACGCGAACACTTGAAGAAGTCGGTAAGGTCTTTAATATCACGCGTGAGCGTATCAGACAGATCGAGGCAAAGGCACTTCGTAAGCTGAGACATCCCAGCAGATCAAAGCGTCTGAAGGATTATCTTGACTGATAGGATATTTTTGTAAGTGTGTTTATATTTTATTTAAAAAAAAGCACTTGACGGAAATATATTTTTAGTGTAGTATATATCTGTATATGTTTACACGGGGGTTCTCACCCCGATTCAATTATTTTTGGGTGAAGCGCACGCTTCACAACAATAGAAAGGCATGGTCACAAAACATATGAAAAAGAGATTATTCGCACTTTTTCTTGCTGTCGCAACAATGTTGCCTTTGATATTCGCAAGCTGTGGTAATACTACGACAGCCAACAATGGCGAAGTCATCGGTCAAGATGATGTTGCGGCAAGAAAGCCCAAAACAGTTGTACTTACGCTTATGACCGGTGACGAAACCACCGATGAAGCTATCAAAGCCGTTCAGGATGAAATAAACTCCATAACGACTCAGCGCTTCAAAACACAGGTCATTCTCCGTTACTTCAAGGAAAGCGAATATGAAGAAAAGATAGATCAGATCGTTGCTGATATCGCGGAAGAAAGAACACTCCAGGCGGAAATTGACAGTAAAGCCGATGCTTCCGAAAAGGAATCAAAGCGTCATTCTGCTATTGATAAGCTTATCGCCGCTGATAAAGATGACGGCGGAAGAAAGAGCAAGTGGTATAAAGAGGAAGTTCAGGAAGAAGAAGAATCCGAAACTGAATTTTACGAAACTGAGTTCAATATTCTCGGTGCTTCCGTTGAAAAGTATCCCACAGCAAGTGCAACGCAGATGGACGTATTCCTTATTTGCGGTGCTGAAAACCTTACGAAGTACGTAAGTGACGAAACTTACGCTACGGACGGCGAATCGTTCTTGCTTCAGCTTGACGAAATGCTCGCAGGCAATGCAAGCGAGCTTAATCATTACCTCAACCCCAACGCTCTTGCGGGTGGTAAGGTAGGTAACGGCACATATGCTATTCCCACGAACAGACAGCTTGCTTCTGAATATACGTATCTCGTTCTCGATAAATCACTTATTGCCAAGTACGGTATCGATGAATCAAAGATCACGGGTCTTACAGATAAAGAAACAGTGAAATATCTCAGTGCGGTAAGTGCAGGTGAAACAGACGTTTCCCCTATCCTCAACTCACTTGCAGGTATTTATGACAAGGCAGATGATGATGCTTTCATCAAACCCATAAGTCTTGCCGATGCTCCCGGTATCGTGGGTCTCTTCTCAGGTGAGACGACGATGTTCGGTACATATCTTTCAAACGCTTCCACAACTGGCATGAAATCCGTTCCCAAGAACATACTTAACCAGTGGCAGTATACGGAATTTTATACGTATATGAAGCAGTTTGAGCGTAATGGATACTTCTGCGAAAATCCCACGGAAGATACAAAGTACGCGCTTGCAGTCGTTGAAGGTGATGAAGCATATCCCGCATCGATGGATTCAAGCAAGTATATTGTAAAGGTACTTGAAAAACCCGTTGCTTCCACGGAAACTGTCGGTGAGTATATGCTCGGTATCAGTAAGTATGCTGAAAACCCCGACAGATGTATGGAGCTTATTACATTCCTCAATACAAATTCAAATTTCAGAAACCTTCTTCAGTACGGCATTGCAGGTGTTAACTACAAGATCGACGAAGATACAGGTAAGCTTCAGCGTCTTAACCGCGATTATATGATGAATATCTATGCTACGGGTAATACGTTTATCGCATATCCCGAAGAAGATATGCCTCTTGATATCTGGGAAAAGGCAAAGGAAACAAACAAGTCAACACTCGTTTCTCCTTACCTTGGCTTCGTATTTGAAAACGAAAACAACGCTGAACTTATCAAAGCTGTAAAACAGCTTTCCGATGAAATGTTCAAGAAAGTAAATGATTTTGATCCCGAAGCAGACCGTCTTGCTAAGATAGAAGAATGTAACAACGTTATTACGTCGGCAGAGGCAACACTTCAGACACTTCGTGCAGAAAACGTAACGCTGGCAGCGGCATACGAACCTTTCCGCGTTATTATCGATCCTATCCAGAAGCAGTACGACGGTATCAAGGCTCGCCTTGATGCGGCAAATGCGGCAAACAAGCCTTTTAAGGATGAAGTTTCCAAGCTTCAGGCCGAGGTTGATAAGTATACAGCGACTGTTGAAAAGCAGACTACTGACATAGCAACAACACAGGCTAAGATCGATGAGATCAATGCTTCGGAAACACCTGATCTTGAAATGCTCGACTTTTACCAGAAGAACATCAAGATAATGCAGGATGCTCTTGCTGATGCACAGAAGAAGCTTGATGCTGCACAGCCTAAGCTTGATGCTGCAAAGACAGCTATGGAACCCACACAGGCTGCAGTAGAAGCAATTGAAGCTGAGATCGCTCCGGTTGAAGAAAAGCTTGCACAGGAAAAAGAAAAGGCAGCTGCTGAAAAGACTGCTCTTGATGAAAATGAAGCACAGATCACAGCTAATGAGGAGCTTATCGCAGCTAACCAGAAGCTCATCGCTTCACTCCAGTACACAACTACCGAGGAATATGACCAGATCGTTTTCGATCTTTATGAATCATTCTTCTCACAGCTTAACGCTGAACTCAGAAAGGATGAAACATATTCTGCATTTATGAATCCCGAAGCTGAAAACGGTGTTGTATATCTTTACAATGACTGGTACGATGCAATGTACGGCTGATAAATAAAAATACATTAACGCAGGCATTATGTCTGCGTTAATTTTTTTATAAATAATTTTGTTTTGTGTTGAATTTTGTATTTATATATGGTATTATAAACAACGTATATTGATATATAATGGTATGTATTATAATTAACTTTTGAAAGGTAATGTACGATGATTAAAAGAACAGTTGCTCTGCTGCTTGTATTTTGCACGTTATTTTCGGCGTCTCATGTTGTGGCAACAGGTGCTGATATATATACTTATACAAAATCAGCTGATGGTGTAACCATAACTTCGTGGGATAAAAATGACGCGTATACTGTGAATATACCCGAAAAAATTGACGGAGTTTCCGTTGTCGCAATAGAAAAAGAGGCGTTTAAGGACTGTAAGGCGATATACGAAATTATTATCCCGGATTCCGTCACTTCGATAGACGCGTCGGCATTTATTGGTTGTGCTTCGCTTAAATCGATAACTGTCTCTAAAGATAATCCCGCCTACAAAACACACAACGGAAATCTTTATACGAAGAATATGGATACGCTTGTAAAATTTTGCGACTCCACAGCTGAACAATTTACAGTATTGAATGATGTTAACACGATAGGCGCATATGCTTTTTACGGAATGGATAATATCAAAAATATTTATTCATCGTCGTATATATCACAGATAGGTAAATATGCCTTTTACGGATGTTCGTCTCTTTCCGGATTTATATTTCAAAACGTTAAAACTGCAGGTGAATATTCATTTTACGGATGCAGTTCGTTGACAAGTGTTAACATAAATTTTGCGGATATACCCGAGGGTATGTTTTTAGGATGCGAAAAGATAGAAAGCGCAGTGCTTTCCAAAAATACAAAGAAAATCGGAAAGCTTACGTTTGCAGGCTGTTTTTCGCTTGACAGCGTACTTATACCCAGCGGTGTGGAAATTGCAGACGAAGCATTTTTTGGAACCGATATAACTCTTTACGGCGACGAAAAAACAAAAGAATATGCCGATAAAAACAAAAACGGTTATTCAAAGGCGGTTTACACAGGAAAAGTACCCGTAACCTCCGTAACGTTTGTGAAAAAGGAATTAAATATAAAAGTAGACGATATTATTTCCCCGGAAATTTCTGTAAAGCCCGACAATGCTGAGGTAAAGGACGTTATTTTGAAGTCGCTCAATGATAACGTTGTTATTGAAAACGGTAAGATAAAGGCGGTTGCAAGCGGACAGGCAACTGTGATAGTGAAAAGCGCTGACGGATCAAAAACAGACGTACTTACCGTTAACGTATCTGACAGAACGGCACCGATTCAGTCCTCCCATCCGTATGAAAGCGGACTTAATAAGAAGTACAGCTACACGGTGAAGGGCAATCCCGAAAAGATAGCGGTTACGTTTTCTGCTGATACGTACGTTGAGGACGGCGAGGATTTCATTCTCGTTATGGACAAAAATAACGACAGCGTAGGAACATATACCGCAGGTCAGCTTGCGGGAAAAACACTGATCATTAACGGTGACACAGTAAATGTTACGCTGATTTCAGATGATGATGTACAATATTTCGGATTTTGTGTTGTCAAAGCCGAATCTTATAAAAACTATTCTCTTGTAACCGATATTAAACTGAAAAATGAAGAACTGACACTGAAATACGGTCAAACACATACGCTTGAATACATATGCACACCGAATGATGCACTTTCAGACATAAGATTTGTGTCGGGTGACAGCAATGTAGTGTCGGTTGACAGCGATGGCACAGTATATGCCATTAACAAGGGAACTGCCTTTGTAATAGCGTACGATACGTTTTCAGGTAAAACGGCACAGTGTCGCGTTACTGTTGAAAAGAACGTATTTGATGGAATGCTCTATTCAGAAGAAAATGGAAAGATAACCGTAACGCATTATGAAGGAGAAGAAACGGAAGTGATTATTCCGTTGGAAATCGGCGGCGTGCCGGTTGTGGCGATCGGAGAGGGCGCATTTATGTACTCACCAACGCTTAAAAAAATCACGATTCCAAAGTTTGTTACAAGTATACATACAAGCGCATTTGTCGGATGCGTTAATCTTGCAGAAATAAGCGTTTCTTCCGATAATAAGAATTTTACCTCAAAGGACGGGGTTTTGTATAGCCATGACGGCAAGTATCTGATTTGTTGTCCCGCAGGCAAAACGGGAGAATTTAAAATTCCCGACGGTGTTACATCTGTTTCGATTGATTCTTTCAAAATGTGCATAGGGATAAAAAAGATAACGTTTCCAAAGAGTATGGAAAAAATACCTGCAGAAGCATTTTTGAACTGCGAAAAACTTGAGGTTTTTGAAATTAATAATTCAAGTAATTACTCTGTAAAAGACGGTGTGCTTTATACTCGTGATATGAGTGCGCTCGTGCGTTATCCAACGGCTAAAACAGGAGCGTATACTATCCCCGAAGGTGTACAGCTTATAAAGGACGGAGCTTTTGACGGATGTACCGATATCACGGAAATAACGTTATCAAAGAGCTTGTCCGTTATTGAAAACGGAGCTTTTTCCGGCGTTACGGCACTTGAAAAGATTGAGTGTCCTGCGGAAAACGCATCATTTTCGTCTGACGGCGGTATTCTCTACGATAAAAACAAGACGGCTGTCCTCGCATGTCCTACGGGATATAAGGGTGAATTTAATATACCTGCCGGTACTGACAAAATAGGTGATTATGCCTTTAAAAACTGTATCGAAATTTCAGGAGTGTATATTCCAACTACGGTTATGTCGGTGGGCAAGTATGCGTTTTACGGCGCTGACGGAATAAGTGAGCTCGTTTTACCTCCGCAAGTAAAGACTGTGGGCGAGTTTGCGTTTGATAAATGCTCTAATATAAGGGTATTTGCACCGGGCAGCATAACGTCGTTCGGCGCTACCGACGGCGGTGTAACTGTGCTTTGCGGTAAAAATAGCTTAACGAAAGAAAAAGCGGCATCCTCAGGGTATATAACGGAAGATATTACGTATTCATCGTCGGACAGCGGAATGGCGTTTTACTACGGCGATGTACCTGTTGGCACATATTTTACAGCCGAGAGGGCAGGGGCGGGTAAAGCAGCTCTCATTCGTAATATTCTGCCGGATGAAGAAATAGACGTGTTTGAGCTTTCTTTCGGAAAATATATAACCGATGCGGAATATACGGCTACCGTATTCTGCAATCCTTGGGTTGAGACCGTATACAAGCTCGAAAACGGAGAGCTTACCGAGGTGCTGTTTGAAACCGGTGAAAATGGTGTTACGCTTTCAACGCGAGGCGGTATTTATGCATTTTCATACGGTGATACGTTCTCGGATGAGTCGGAGATCACAATAAGATCGTTACCCGATAAAACTGAGTACTTATACGGTGAAACGTTTGTAAAAGACGGTATTTCGGTCTATTACAAAAACAGTGTAGGTATTGTATCTGTACTTGAAGACGGTAAATATACTGTTGATAACGTTTCACTCGATATGGGCGGCGACCACAAGGTGAAAGTAACGTACGAATCGTTGAGTACGGAATTTACCGTAAAAGTCAAAACGGAGCCTCTTACGGCAGACATACGTATAGAAGGTACGGGTAAATACGGAAGCAATATAACACTTTATATCGAAAACATTAATTTTGATTATATACCGTATGAGATAACTTGGTACAGAAACGGTGAGCTTATAGAGGGTGCAAACGGCACCGTATATGCCGTGTCGGCAGGTGACAGCGGAAAGGATATTTCGGCTAAAATAACTGCAATTAACGGCTGTGAGGGCGAAATATCGTCAAATACACTCAAAATGGACGTTTTTGAAATTTCATCTGTTGTATATTCAATAAATAAAGAACTCGGACTTATAAGTAAAATAAACGAAAAGACGACGGTTGACACGCTCTTGTCGGGGCTTACGTTCAGAGAAAACGTGGGTGTTTACGTAAACGGTGAAAAGCTCGGCGATGACGCTTTTGTGCCTACGGGAAGTGAACTGCGTCTTTACAGCGGTGACACTGTTGCGCAAAAGCTTACTGTAGTTGTCACGGGCGATATAAACGGCGACGGGAAAATATCACTTATAGATTTTTCTAACATTAAAGCTTATATGCTCGGTGATAAAGACTTTACATCGTATGACCGATATGCTGCTGATGCAAACGGCGACGGCAAGCTGTCGCTTATAGATTTTTCACAGTTTAAGGCACATATGCTTGGCGATTTAACAATAACCGGAAAGGAATATTAATTATGAAAAGAATATTAGCATTAACAGTTGTGGCGGTACTGCTTCTTCCTCTTATGAGTATAGGTGCTTTCGCTGCAGCGGGTATTGATGTATCGGGTGCTTCAAAGGCATATCCGGGAGATACAATTACACTTACGGTAAAGATTAATGCATCTGAAATAACGGGAGCTAATGCGGCTCAGTTTGATATGCTGTTTGATTCAGAGCAAATAACATATAAATCCTGCAACGACCTCCGTTCTGAGTGGGATGTTACGAAAAGCACTCCTTCCGGTGCTGTAAGATTGCTTTTCTCTTGTAATAAAAACGGCGGTGACACGCTTAACGGAGAAACATTTGTCAAGGTTAATTTTACACTTTCGGATTCTTTGGCAAAAGGGGAAAATGTTTCTGTTTTCTTTAAAAATATAAGCATTTCTTCGACAGAAAATGAAGTTAATCCTTCCGAGATTACATATTCGGTAGAGATAACAAAGAAGTCATCCGATGCTACACTTTACTCGCTTTCAATAGGTGATGTTACGCTTTCTCCTGCATTTTCTTCCGATGTAACATCGTATACAGCCACGGTTGATTACAGAACGACACCCCTCAAGGTTAATTACAAGACAAATGATGCAAACGCTAAAGCAAAGGTTGCGGGCACGACATTAAAAGAGGGTAAAAATACATTAACAATTACTGTTACTGCCGAAGACGGTACAATAAAAAAATATACTGTTTCTGTTACTATGAAAGAAAATCCGAATCCCTTGAGCAGTGATAACAAAATATCGTCGCTTGCAATTTCAACGGGTACGATATCACCCAAATTTGATCCTGATGTAAATAAGTACACGATAACGGTTGATTCGGATACAAAAAGCATAACACTTACTCCAACGGCGAATGACAGTAAAGCGACGGTGAATAAAAAGGTTGTCGGAATTACCGAAGACGAAACATCTGTCGTACTTACGTGTACTGCAGAGGATGGCAGCACAAGAAAATATACGTTTACCATAATAAGAGAAAATGACGGTACACAGACATCACAGCCGTCTGAGGATACCGAAAGTTCTGATACGCAGGACGTTGACACAACACCACCTGATGATGACACGGATGAAATTGTGACAGATGATGAAACTACATCCATCGAAAGTGACGTTATGACGGAAACAGAGATGTCCGACGAGGATACCGAGGGCGGCGAGGATACAAAAGTTGTCACCGAGCCCGGCAGTGTACAGATCGGAATGAATAAATCAGTTCCGCTTTGGTCGTTGCTTCTGTGCTCAATAATTTCACTTATTCTCGGCGCGGTGATTTCTGCGCTTATATTCAAGAGAAACTTCTAAAATCAAACCTTCGGGCATATCATATATCAGTATGATGTTTCCGGAGGTTTTATTTATGTCTGAACATAATGTTACTGTGAATTCAAGAAAGCATATGGAAATAAGCGGTGCTGTAAATGTTTTAAGCTTTGATGACGAGCAAGTAATACTCAAGACTTCTATGGGGATATGTTGCGTGCAGGGCAGGGGGCTTAACGTATCGAAGCTTGATCTCGATGGCGGAGAAGTTTTTGTAGACGGTGAGATCGTATCATTTTATTATCCCGAAGAATCAGAGGAAAAGCAAAGCTTTTTCTCGCGTATTTTTAAATAATGGGCGGTTTTTTATATCAGTCACCGAAATTACAGCTTATTCTTATATTCTATTCTTTCGTCGTAGGAATATCGATTGGTATTGTGTATAGTATATTTGATACTATATCTATAATGTCGAATCTACATATAGGAAAAATGGAAGGATTCAGAGAACAAAAACTACAAAATAAAAAAAATAAAATAATAATTTCAAAAATATTTCAATTTTCTATTGATTTTTTGTTTTCTGTGGTGTATACTGTAATCGCGGTGGTGTTTATATTTTGCGCAAACCGTGGTAAATTCAGATTTTTTCTGATGTTTTTTTCACTTTTCGGGTTTGTTTTATATATACGCACTGTGGGCAGACTTGTGTCGTTTTGCATGCAAAAGGCGGTTTCTTTTACATATCGCTTGATAAAAACGTATGTTGTCTCCCCTGTATATAGCTTGTATACAGTTTTAAAATCAAGATTTGTGAGCGCCGACATCAAAAGGCGCATAGTTGATACCGTGATCGGGGATAAGGATTTTTAATGAAAAGAAGAACGAATGTTTTTGTTAAAGTTGCGGTGTGCTTTTTCCTCGTTTTTGCTTTTATTACTATAATTAATTTAAGTATGCAGGTCAACGAACTTAAAGAAAAGCAGGAACAGTTAAGCTCTCAGGTTTCCGAGAAAAAGCTTTCGGTAGAGCAGCTTAAGGATGAGTGTGCGCAGGAAATAGATGAAGATTACATACAAAAGATAGCAAGAAAAGAACTCGGATACCGAATGCCGGGTGAGGTTGTATATTATAACGATTTAGCAAAATAATATGGCAGGGATATGTGTCCCTGCTATGTTTTTCGGAGAATAATTATGATAATAAAAAATGCAAAAATATTTACAATGGATAATGGGCGTGTTATTGAAAACGGTACGGTCGTTATTGATGACGGTAAAATTTCATATGTCGGACAAGACATTAAAAACGAAGACGGTCATGAGGTTATTGATGCCGTAGGCGGCATACTTATCCCGGGGTTTATAGATGCGCATACGCACCTCGGAATTATTGAGGATTCCATCAGTTTCGAAGGTGATGACCTCAACGAAGAAACGTCTCCCGTAACCCCTCAGCTGTCAGCCGTTGTCGGAATAAATCCGTTTGACGTATGCTTTGCAGATGCATACAGTGCAGGCGTTACGAGTGTGTGTACGGGACCGGGAAGTGCAAATCCCGTAAGCGGTATGGGTACGCTTATCAAAACGTACGGCAAGCGCGTGGAATCGATGACGGTGGCATCTCCCATTTCTATGAAATTTGCTCTCGGTGAAAATCCTAAATCTGTATATCACGGAAAAAGTGAAGCTCCTCAGACTCGTCTGGCAACGGCGGCATTAATAAAAGAAGCGCTGATGAAAGCGAAAAAATATGCCGAAGCGCTTAAAGAATATCAAAACGATCCGGAAAACTGCGATGAACCTGAATATGATGATAAAAACGAGGCACTCGCACCCGTAGTTAATGCTCAGCTGCCTGCGCATTTTCACGCTCACAGAACCGACGATATTTTCACTGCGATAAGAATTGCGAAGCAGTTTTCGCTCAGATATACGATAGTACACTGCACGGAAGGATATCTCGTTGCGGATGAGCTTGCCAAAGAGGGAATAAGCGCCATTTTAGGCCCGAATATGACTGATAGAAGCAAGCCTGAGCTTAAAAATCTTTCCTTCGAAAATGCGAAAATACTCAACGAATACGGGATCTTATTTTCAATTTGCACAGACCATCCCGAAACCCCCATACAATATCTGCCGCTTTGCGCCGCGCTTGCGCACAAAAACGGACTGCCGTATATGGACTCACTTGAAGCAATTACCTGTAACAGCGCTAAGATACTTGGCGTTGACGACCGAATCGGTATTATAAAGGAGGGAATGGATGCAGATCTTGTTCTCTTTGATGGCGATCCGCTTAACATCTATTCGAATGTTTTGAAGACTATAATTAACGGAAAAATCGTCTACGAATGTTAAAAAAGCATATAAATTGCATACAATTAATAATAAAGTGTATAATTGTTTACAATATATTAACCATGACACTGGTGATGTGATATATAATGAATTTAGATAAAAGTTTAACAAAATTAACAAATTCATATATTCATAAATTGTGGAGGAATAGAAAATGATAGGAACGAAAATACTTATTATAGACGATGACGTCAACATCTGTGAGGCGCTTCGCGTTTATTTTGAAAATGAAGGCTACGAAGTGAAGACAGCGAATGACGGTGTTGAGGGTGTAAGCTATTTCAAGCTTTATGAGCCTGATCTCGTTCTGCTTGATATTATGCTTCCCAAAAAGGATGGTTGGGCAGTATGCAGAGAAATACGAGAGGTATCATCTAAGCCCATTATTATGGTAACGGCAAAGGGCGAAACGTTTGACAAGGTACTCGGTCTTGAAATGGGTGCCGATGACTTCGTTGTAAAGCCTTTTGATATGAAGGAACTTGCAGTAAGAATCAAAGCTGTTCTCAGACGTTGCAACTCACACGAAAATCAGAATGATGATGAGATAATCAAATTTGAAAACATCGAAATTAGTTTGCAGAAGTACGAGCTCAAGCTCAGAGGAAAGAGCGTTGACATTCCTCCCAAGGAATTGGAGTTGCTGTACTTCCTTGCTTCAAATTACAACAGAGTATTTACAAGAGATCAGTTGCTTGACAAGGTTTGGGGATTTGATTATCTTGGCGACTCCAGAACGGTTGACGTACACGTTAAGCGTCTGCGTGAAAAGCTTGAAGGTGTTTCGGACAAATGGGTACTCAAGACTGTATGGGGCGAAGGATATAAATTCGAGCTTCTTCAGTAAAAATCAAACTAACGGGCGGCCTTGTTTGAAATGAGGTCGCCCTCTTTCACTTGTTTTGGTATATACAAAAGAGGATAATTTGATGTTTAAAAGCGTTTTTACAAAATATGTCGCGGCATTTATGCTGATAATTTTCGTCAGCTTTTTTCTACTCTCAGTCATTCTCGTTTCAAATGCTTCAAATAATTCAATTGACATGAAAAGGGATTCGGTTAATGATGCATCTGATGCTGTAGGCAAATTTATTACTCAAAAGTATAACAATTCCGCGACGGTGGATTTCGGCAGATTTATATATTACGAAAACGTTGAAAGCGATATTTCAGTCGTTTTGGATACCGTATCTGATGCCATCGGTGAGGATATGTTTGTTTTTATCACGGATGAAACCGGTGTCGTTTTGCTTGGCGCAAATACACCGGAAGATATGGGCGCACGGCTTCCTGATGGTATTCTTGTGAAGCTTGCGAATGGTGATGAATACAGCGAATATACTTCAATGGACAGCTTTTTCCCGTCCAGTCATCTTGTATCCGCAGAGACTGTAAAAAACACTGACGGTGAAATGGTGGGAATCGTTTTTGTGTGCAGTGAGAATGAAAGATTTCAGAATCTTGTCTCAAAAACGATAAAAGCTATAATCGTGTCAGTTCTGTGGGTAATGCTTGCCGCGCTTGTGGTTGTTTATTTTCTTTCTGAAAGAATAATATCTCCGATGAAACAGATGAGCAACGCCGCAAAGGAATTTTCTCAGGGTAATTTTGATGCGCGTGTTCCGATAAGCGGACACGACGAGGTTGCTGAGCTTGCGTCTGCATTTAATAATATGGCATCCACCCTTGAAAAAAACGAGGAGCTTCGTAAAACGTTTCTTGCTAACGTTTCTCACGATCTGCGCACTCCCATGACGGCAATTTCAGGGTTTGTAGAGGGAATGTTAAACGGTGCTATTCCGCCCGAAAAGCAGGAGCATTATTTGCAGATAATCTCAACTGAGGTAAAACGTCTGTCAAGACTTGTTTCCTCGCTGTTGGACATTTCAAGGCTTCAGGCAGGCGACAGAAAGCTTATAAAATCTGATTTTGATATATGCGAAATGGCAAGACAGATCATAATTTCGCTTGAACAGAAGCTTGACAGCAAGAAACTCGACGTTATGTTTGAGTGTGACCGTGACAATATGTCTGTATTTGCTGACAGAGATGCAATATATCAAGTGCTTTATAACATATGCGACAATGCACAGAAATTCTCTTATGAAAAGGGAAAGTATATCGTAAAGATAGTAGAAAAGGACGAAAAGGTTTTCGTGAGCGTACACAATGACGGTCAGGGAATAGTAAAAGAAGATCTTCCTTTTGTCTTTGACAGATTTTATAAGAGTGATAAGAGTCGCGGACTTGATAAAACCGGAGTCGGACTCGGACTTTATATCGTAAAAACTATCATAGATTCGCACGGCGAAGAAATATGGGTAAACAGTGTATACGGTGAATATTGTGAATTCGTATTTACGTTGTCAGCGGTACAGAATTCCCAAAATACAGTATTACAAGAAAAATTTTCGAGAAAAAAGACGGATAAACAATAAAGTTTACAATCACGCGATAAAAATTAAAATAACAGCACACGGTATACACGGTTTATTAAAACTTAAAAGTTATACTTATTGGTGCAATTATCAAGTTTTGAAGGAGTAGTTTCAGTTTTGGATACCGAGAAAAGTAAAACAGCATTGAACGAAGATCAAAAAGATTCTTCGCAGATATTGTCTTACGGCGGATATGAATATAAGCATCGGTATGAAAAACTGATGCGCGACAAAACCGCCGAACAAACGTCCGTGAGAATAACGTCAGTTATAGCTTTTGCGGTGTTTTTCACTGTCGTTGTTGTGGGACTTGCGTGTCTTTTGATAGTAAATATAGTTATTTCCGAACGCGGAAACAACACTGATGCTGTTATGAATATTTCTACGTCACATACTGATAGTGATGACTTCCCGGACGATTTATCCGTGGGACAGATAACTGACCTTTGTAAACGCGCAACGGTTTCTGTGTTCGCAGGTAGTGATGAGCTTACAGGTATATTTGTAACGTCTGACGGTTATATCATAACCAGCGGTGTGCCATCTCTTGATTCTGAAAATATTTTTGTTAACGTATCAGATGAGAAGCTTTCTGCAAAAGTTATCGGTATGAATGAAGACAAAAATATAGCTGTTTTGAAGGTGAATTCTTCATCTCACGTTGCGGCCGATTTTGGTTACGGTGAGCGCGTGATGGTCGGAGACAATGTGTTTATTGCGCATAAGTGCGCAGGAGTATACGAGGTGTCAGAGGCTTCTGTTGTATCGTTCTCGGAGAATTCGATTTCTGTTTCCGGTATCGGATTTGAAAGCTGTATGTTCGGAGCAGCCGTCATTGACAGCGACGGCAGAGTAATAGGTATCATAACTCACGGAAAAAAAGACAGTGTATGTGCCGTAACTTCATCGTCTGCAATTTCAACTATCAGGCAATTTGTTAAAGATACTATACAGATAGATTCTGACAAAAATAATAAAATTGAGTGGCTTGGTGTATCTGTTATAGAGATAACGGATGACGACAGCAGGAGATTCGGATTGCCCGGCGGGGTTATGGTTATTAAGACAGAAAGGCTTTCTTTGGCAGAGCATATCGGACTTTTACCGAATGATATTATAATAGGTATAGAAAGCTTTGCGGTAAACAGTGCGGAACGTCTTAACGATATTGTTTCAAGTCACAGCGGCAAAACCGTTTCGCTTCTTGTTTACAGAAATGAAAGATACATCAATATTAATCTTGATGTTGATAAATGAGGAGAATAATATGGGCGAAGAGATCGTTTCAAGAAAATTGAAATTAGGCGATTTCTTCGCCGCTTTGTTTGTTTTGTCGGTATCTTTTTTGCTTATGCTTATTCTGCCGTCGGATGACGGCGCAAGTACGGTGAGTATTACCATTGGAAATGACGTATGTACGTATTCACTTTACGAAGAACGGACTATAAATATTTCCGAAAACGGAATTGAGCTTACTGTGGTTATTGAAAACGGGAGTGTTTACGTGAGTGAGTCTACCTGCCGTGACGGTATTTGCAGATCATACGGCAAAATAAGCGGAAAAGGATGCATAGTGTGTCTTCCTGCAGGTGTAGTCATTGAAACCGACTTTAAGGAGGTGGATGCTGTTGCAGGATAGATCTGTAAAAAAAATAGCTTTTTGCAGCGTTTTTGCATCCCTTTCTATAATTTTTTCAATTTTTGAGTCACTTTTACCTATACAGGCGTTTATACCTTTACCCGGAATAAAGCTCGGCATTGCTAATATCGTTATACTGTACGTGCTTTTTTATATAGGAAGCAAGGAAGCTTCACTTGTCTTGATATGCCGATGTGTTGTTACGGCATTTATTTTCGGTTCTTTACCGTCGTTTTTATTCTCGGTGTGCGGAGGATTGTTGTCACTTGGATCTGCCGTGATCATTAAAAAAACGTGCGCTCGCAGGATATCTTTTGTCGGTATCGGTATTATAGGTGCAGCATGTCACAATACCGGACAAATACTCGTTTCGTGCTTTATGCTTGGTACGTTTTCGGTATTTTATTATCTTCCCGTGCTTTTGATCGCAAGTATAGTGTGCGGAAGTATAACCGGAATGATCCTATGCATTCTGCCTAACGTTATGAAATACGAAAGAAAAACAAAAATATGAAAAGAATTTTATGTGTATTGCTTTTATTATCAGTGCTCCTTTCATCCTGCGGTGTTAAATATAAAAGTGATACGTACTTTGCGCTCGACACGTTTATTACGGCGAATCTACCGCAAAATAACGACTGTGATCTTAACATTTACATAAAAGAATTAGAGGCAATAATATCGAAAACAGACCCATCCTCGGAAATTTACGGAATAAACGGAAGCCTTTCGTATACCGTATCTGATGATGTAAAAGACCTTATAATTTTATCAAACGGTGTTTCTGAAAGTACGGGCGGTGCATTTGACATAACGTGCGGAGCTGTTACAGCTTTATGGGATTTTAAATCGGAAGATCCCACGCTTCCCGAAAATGCCGATGTAAAAGAAGCACTTTCAAACGTAGGTTACGGTGGCATTTCCGTAAACGGAAATACCGTAATTAAATCTTCCGATGGTATAAAACTTGATCTTGGAGGTATAGGTAAAGGCTATATCGCAGAAAAATGTGTGGAATATCTGCACGAAAACGGTATTAACAGCGGATATCTGAACCTCGGCGGTAATATTGCCGTTGTGGGAGAAAAGGATAACGGCGACGGCTGGAGTGTTGCGCTTCGCGATCCTTTGAGATTAAACGACACCGTCGGCAAAATAATAATGAAAAAAGGATATCTTTCTGTATCGGGCGACTACGAAAGATGCTTTGAATATGACGAAAAAAAATACCATCACATTTTAGATCCGAAAACGGGATACCCGGTGACGAATGAACTTTCGAGCGTTGCTGTGCTGTGTTCGGACGGTGCACTTGCAGATGCATTGTCAACGGCGCTGTTCGTTATGGGACTTGATGAGTCGATTTCGTTTTATAAAGAAAAAAAATATACTTTTGAGGCAATATTTATTACAAAATCGGGATATATATATACAACCGAAGGAATAAACAACGGTTTTGAGCTTACAAGCAAAAATTATATTATGAAATGAGGTTTCAGATGAAAAGGATCTACAGCTTGATTTTAGCACTCGCAATGCTCCTTCCGCTTGCTTCGTGCGGCGGAGATACCGACACCGATACAGGCAAAACAACTATCGGCGTGAATGTAACAGATGAAGTGTGCGAAAGCACAGATGGCACTGACACTTCATTTTCCGAAACTGACGGTGTCACAGAAAGCGAAACGGATGCTGTCATTACAGATGATACAACAAGCTCCCAAACAGAGACGCTCCCGGATGAAACGTATCCTCCGATAGAACAGCCGGAGCAGACATCTTTTTCAAACATCGTTTTCAAGCAGGTTTACGGCACGGGATACAATACCGATACACCTGTCAGCTGCGGATTTATAGAGCTTTATAATATCTCTGACGTTGAGATACCTCTTGACGGTGTTGTGCTTTCTTACATGACAAACGGCGGTACGGGTTACAAAAGATTTGAATTTAAAAGCGGTGACAAGATCGTTCCTTTCGGCAGGTATCTCATCAAATGCGGTAACGCAACAGGTAAAAACGGAGAAAAATACGAAAGCAAATATGAAGTTATCCGACTTGACTATTACGATGCCGTATGGGATACGCTTATCGACAATAAATCGATAAAGCTTGCTTTGACGGACAAGTCCGTTTCGCTTTCTCCCACGGACGATATAACGAAAAAAACAGAAGTACATACGTATTTTATAGCACAGGAAAAGGTTGACGGCAAGGACAGAAATGTTATAAGCGGTCTTTCCAAAAAACGCGCGGCATATAGAACCGACAATACAATATCATCAAGCTTTAAAGTTGTAGACTATTCAACAATGTCAGCAACGGAAATATCAGATGTACGCCCACAGTATTCCGGCGGTGACAGAAACACATATTTGTCAAGTCTTGGCACAAGCGTTACATTTTCGCATTTAAGCGGATTTTATGATAAAACATTTTCGCTCAAACTGACAGCTCCCGACGGTTTTAAAATTTACTATACAACAGACGGCTCAGACCCTCGTGTGTCGGGAAGAGAATATACAGGTGAGCTTTCTGTTTCAGCACCCGGAAGTTGGGGACATTTAACGAATGAAAATTCCGTTTTATTCAATAACGGAAAACCCACCAAACATAATATCGGCGGCAGAGTTATTAAAGCTTACGCTGTTAAAGGCAATGTCAAATCTCCCGTTGTGACAAATTCTTACTTTGTCGTTCCGGGCGCAAAGGAGCTTTATAACGTTCCATTTGTTTCACTCAGCCTTCCCGGAGAGGATTTTGTAAGCCGTGACAAGGGTATTTATTATACGGTTATGAAAAATCCGTTCGGAACAAAGGAAAGAAAAACGTCTTATCTTGAAATTTTTGAATCTGACGGTTCACTTGTTTCCTCCTCTTATGTGGAAATTGCGATGAACGGCAACGGCTCACTCGGTATGTCATCAAAGTCTATGCGTATATATTTCAAAGCCGATGCAGACCCGACGGTTGTAAACAACCCTTCAAAGCTGAAGTATGATATTTTTGCAGGACGTGCTCAGGACGGTGTTACAGAATTTAAACGCTTGCTTTTGAGAAACTCAGGTAATGACTCAAGTGCATCTCATATTCGTGATGGACTTATGCAGGCGCTTTGCACGGGAATGAATGTGTCAACTATGGCGTACAGACCCTCACTTGTATTTGTAAACGGCGAATTCTGGGGTGTATATAACATCAGAGAAAGATATGATGCCAAATATTTTGAAGAGCATTACGGAGTGGCAGAGGAAAACCTCGTTATGCTCGAAGCGCCCTCGCCTCTTGTAACTAACGGGGATTATGACGTGCCATACGTCCTCAATGAGGGTGTGGCAGGCGATGAAGCGGTTTACCATAAGCTGATGGATTATATTTCCGCAAACGATATGTCAAATCCTACGCACTACAATTACATTGAAAAGAACATCGACCTCGACAGCTTTATCGACTTCTTTGTGTGCAGTATGTATATGTGTAATATCGACTGGCCCGCGAATAATGTAAAGGTCTGGAGAAATAAATCCGCCTCAGATCCGTCGGGGCTTGATACAAGATGGCGCTATGTCCTCAGCGATATGGATATGGGTATGGGGCTTGAAGCGGATTATAACAGAGATATGTTTGCGCATGCGCTCACACCCGATACTGTTGCAGGGATTATGATGAACGAGCTTCTTGAAAATGAAACGTTCAGAAATAAATTTATTGAACGCTTTACTTATGTCGCGCAAACCGTTTTTGCTCCCGAAAAATGCCTTAAAGTATTGGATGAATATTCAGCGGCAATGAAAAAGATAATAGGTCTTCATTTTGACCGTTGGCCGAGTGACGGCGGATCAATGAACAAATGGCAGACAGAAATAAATCAGGTGAAGAACTTTATAAATAAGCGTGCGGAATATGCGCTTTCCACGATGAATACATATTTCGGTATTCAGCCGTGTATGCTTACGGCATCCGTTGACCTTGATAAGGCAGATCTTTACATAAACGGAACAAAAATTTCATCTACAGGATATAACGAGATATTTTCCGATAACGCAAAGGTAACGGTTAAGATCGTTCCGAAATCTGGATACGTTCTTAACGGTATAAAGACAATAACAAACGGCGGAAGCGAAAAAACGTATACAACGCAGAGTATCACGTTGAACGTTACTGACCGTATCACGGTTATAGGTCTTGTAACAAAGTCAGGAATGAGTGTGACGCCTACTGTCGTTGCAGGCTCACGCAGTATATTTGTCCTTGATAAAAACGGCGACCTCTATGCTTGGGGTGAAAATGACCAATCACAGCTTGGTGTATGCGTTGGTAAAACGGTAAGGAAGCCTATGCTTGTAATGACAGGTGTCGTTCAGGTGGAAACGAGCCGAGGAGGCACGGAGAGTGATGCCCCCATGACGGCTATACTTACCGATAACGGATCTGTATATACGATAGGCAACGATCTTTCTTCACAGCTTGGACGAGGCGGAATTACGACATCATTTGCAAAAGTAAATACATCTGTTAAATTCAAGAAGATATCGGTCGGTCTTGACCATATGCTCCTGCTTGCCGAAAACGGAGATGTGTACGGATGCGGTAATAATGCGTATGCACAGCTCGGAAGCAAGAATTATCCGAATAATGTTGAAACTATCACTAAAATAGCATCAGGTGCTGTGGATATCGCCGCAGGACGCCGTCATTCACTCTACGTTACATCTGACGGTTCGCTGTATGCGCTTGGTGACAACAGATGGGATAAAATATCATCGTCCGCACCCGAAACGATAAAAACACCGTATAAGCTTGCATCTGATGCTGCAAAGGTCTTTGCAGGACAGCATAACTCGCTTTATATAAACAAGAGCGGTACACTTTATTATTTTGGTTGGCGTGATGTTGCCACATTTACAGCAGGTCAGTCAAACGGCAAGATGAATAAAATTGCAAATAGTGTAGTGTCTGCTTCTGTAATGGACGAGCACGTTGTTTATATTACCTCCGACGGAAATGTGTACGGCTTCGGACTTAATACGTATGGTCAGATATCGTCTGATTTTTCAAGAAAATCAAGCCCTGTGCTTATTGCCGATAAATGTATTTCAGCCTCAGCCGGTACTTACTATACAGCGTATATAAAGCAATCGGGAGAGGTTATCGTAAGAGGCTCCAACAAGTCTGCGGTCATCGGAAACGGTTCGATTTCAGAGTCATATACAGCACCGTATACGGCAATGAAATTATCATAAAAAAATATAAAGATATCAGTCGAGGATGCTTTAAAGAGCACCTCGGCTGATATTTGTTTTTCGAATATGAATCAGCCATTTTTGCAGCGGTTACGTTCAAAATGTACGCAACACCGCTAAATACAGCGTTAAACAAATGTTTACAATATATATATATATATATATATATATATATATATATTCACATTATAATTTATTCATAATAAACCGAAAATATCAAAAATAATATTAAGGAGGCTTTATGAAATTAAAAAAAATATTATCGGTTATTCTCTGCATTTCACTGCTGCTGTCAATCGCCGCATCAGCTGTCGGTGGTAATATCGTTGACGGTGGAAATTGCGGCGATTACATTACATGGGAACTTGATAACGAGGGCATACTTACAATAAGCGGCACCGGCAACATGACATATGATTATGCTTCTCCTTGGGAAGGGAACACTTCAATTAAGTCTGTTATTATTGAAGACGGTGTAACAAGCATAGGTCGTGATGCATTTTCAGGGTGTTCAAGTCTTGTGTCAATAACGATACCGGATAGTGTAACAAAAATAGGTGAGTATGCATTTGCCGGATGTTCAAGCCTTACGTCGATAACGATACCTGACAGTGTAACAATGATAGGTTCGTATATATTTAACGGATGTTCAAGTCTTGTGTCGATAACGATACCGGACAGTGTAACAATAATGGGTGATTGTGTATTTAACGGATGTTCAAGCCTTACATCGGTTGTGATTGGGGACGGGGTTACATATATAGGATCCTATGCATTTGACGGTTGTTCGAGCCTTGAAAATATTTATTACAGAGGAATGGCGGCGGAATGGGAAAACATTGAAAGCGGATTATATAATGACTCACTTTCAGATGCAAATATAATATTTGATTGCGATATTATAGCTATAGGCACGTGCGGAGAAAACCTCACGTGGGCACTCGATGATGAAGGCATACTTACAATAAGCGGCACCGGCAATATGGTAACCGGTAACAAGGATAATGATTATGCTTCTCCTTGGGAAGATAATGATTCAATTAAGTCTGTTATTATTGAAGACGGTGTAACAAATATAAGTATTGCTGCATTTGCCGGTTGTAAAAGCCTTATGACGGTAACGATACCGGATAGTGTAACAAGAATAGGTGAGTATGCATTTGCCGGATGTTCAAGCCTTACGTCGATAACGATACCCGACAGTGTAACATACATATGCTATCGGTCATTTATGGATTGTTCAAACCTTACGTCGATAACGATACCTGACAGTGTTACAAGTATAGATTTCTATGCATTTTCAGGATGTTCAAGTCTTGTGTCGATAGTGATACCGGACAGTGTAACAGTAATAGGTGCGTATGCATTTAACGGATGTTCAAGCCTTACATCGGTTGTGATGGGGAACGGTGTTACATGTATATACGATCACGTGTTTGATAGTTGTTCGAGCCTTAAAAATGTTTATTACAAAGGAACGGCGGCGGAATGGGAAAACATTGAAATTGGATTATATAATGATTCACTTTCAGATGCAAATATAATATATGATTGCGATATTATAGTTGCAGGTACGTGTGGAGAAAACCTTACGTGGGCACTCGATGATGAGGGCATACTTACAATAAGCGGTAATGGCGATATGCAGAACTATTACTTAGAAAAAACACCGTGGTCTTCGTATTATGATTACATTAAAAAAGTTATAATAGAAGACGGTGTAACAAGCATAGGTGATCGTGCATTTAGTTTTTTAGACCTTACGTCGATAGCGATACCTGACAGTGTAACAAGTATAGGCTATGATGCATTTACGGGTTGTTCAAATCTTACGTCGATAGCGATACCTGACAGTGTTATAAGTATAGGAGAAGGTGCATTTTATAGTTGTTCAAGCCTTACGTCGATAACGATACCTGACAGTGTTATAAGTATAGGCGAAGTCGCATTTTCACGGTGTTCGAGTCTCGTATCTGTGACGATTCCGAGCAGTACAACAAGTATAGGTGATCTTACATTTCGGGATTGTTCAAGTCTTACGTCAATAACGGTTGATAAAGACAATCAGTATTATTCGAACGATGAATACGGTGTACTGTTCAATAAAGATAAAACGGAGCTTATTTGTTATCCTATGGGTAACGAAAGAACATCGTATAATATTCCTGACGGTGTCACAAGTATATATTCCTATGCATTTTCATATTGTCCAAGTCTTGAGTCGATAACGATACCGGATAGTGTAACAATAATAGGCACGTATGCGTTTATCAGATGTCCAAACCTTACATCGGTTGTGATGGGGAACGGTGTTACATATATAGGATCCTACGCATTTGACGCTTGTTCGAGCCTTGAAAATGTTTACTACAAAGGAACGGAAGCGGAATGGGAAAACATTGAAATTGGATTATATAATGATTCACCACTTTCAGAGGTAAATATTATATATCTCAGTGATATCAAAATACCTGAATTAACAAGCGCATCCATCAAGCTTTACAGTGGAATTACCCTTATCTTCAAAGCCGATGCTTCACAGTTTGCCGAGGATTATGCCCCTTACGTTGTCGTTACTCTCAACGGTGCTGAAACGGTTATAAGAGATTATACGGTAATCGACGGCAAATATGTTTTCGAATTTGAAAATATAAGCGCACATATGATGAACGATACGGTAACGGCTGTTCTTTATTCTACAATCGGCGGAAGCGTATTTGAAAGCGAGCCTATTGAATACAGTATTGCGACGTACTGCTACAATACTCTTGAAAAATATTCCGACAATGCAGAGCTTCGCACGTTGCTTGTTGATTTGTTGAATTACGGTGCGGCATCTCAGATATATTCAGGACGCAACGTAAATTCACTTGCAAATGCAAAGCTTACGAGCGAACAAAAGTCTTGGGCATCCGATACAATAGGTGAGCTTTCCTCCGTTAAGAATACAAAGTATGAAACGATAAGCGATCCGAAAGTAATTTGGAAGTCCGCAGGATTAAAGCTTAAGGATAAGGTTGAATTCCGTATGAAATTCATATCGGAAACAAGCAACGCACTTTCCGTTAAAATAAAGAGCGAAAGCGGCAGAGAATGGATATTAGGCACGGAAGATATAGTCAGTATAACAGACGAATTTGAAAACGGCTATATGTTCGATTTTGACGGCGCAGATGCCACAATGATGAGTGAAACGTTTTATTTTACAATATACAGCGGCGATACGGCAATAAGTGATACACTTTCCTACAGCGTAGAATCTTACATAAGCAGGAAAATAACTACGTCAGACACAGTTTTTGCATCATTGCTTGAATGTATAATAAAATACGGAAACTCAGCTAAAAAGTATGTTAACCAGTGAAGGAGACAAAATGAAAAATTATACATCCCCCGAATTTGAATTGATCGTTAATGATTGCAACGATGTTGTTACGACAAGCGAAATATCCGATGGTGAGATAAATGAACCTGTAAAACCGGGCATCGAGCTTCCTGACGACGATCTTACAAAATAATTCTCTCTCTATTAAAAGAGCGCTCATTCCGATATTTTACGGTTTGAGCGTTCTTTTTTTATGTAATGAAAATCATTCCGAAAAATAAAAACCGACTCAAACGGAAATTTGAGTCGGTCAGTAAAATTTTATTAAATTTCGGGAATATCGATTTCGATTTCATGACCAAGCTCTGCAGAACGGCAGATACCGTCAATAATTGCCTGGTTATAAATGATCTGGCTGGAGGGAATGGGTGCGGGTGTGCCGTTCTTGATAGCATCAAGGAACGAGCGTATCTTCATATCAAACAAATTGCCCTTTGTATGGAGAATGGGGAGCTTTGTTTCTGTCTGGTTGCCGCATATATCCTGATACAGCGTCATAGCGCCGCCGACAGTGCCGTTCCAGCAGTCAGTTGAGGGAATACGAAGCGCCGCTTTCTTACCGAAGATGATAGTATCTCCGGGAGTGTCAACGTGCATTGCCCATGCAATACGGAAGTCAAGTACGATTCCGCCTTCAAGTCTTACAAAGCCTGCGGCAAAGTCATCAACGCCGAACTTTGCGGCATATTCGGGGCAGGGCATATATTCGGGGTTAGTGCCGAAGAAATCAGACTTGTAACCGCTTACCGTCAAGGGTTTGGGATAACCGATTGCATTGAGTACCATATCAAGAGAATAACATCCGATGTCACCCAAAGCACCGATACCGCCTGTTTCCTTTTCGATAAATGTCGTACCGAACGGTGTGGGAATACCGCGGCGGCGTCCGCCACCCGTCTGAATATAGTAGATATCACCGAGAGCACCGTCTTCAACGAGCTTCTTTATCATCTTCATATTTTCATCAAAACGGGGCTGGAAACCGATAGAAAGCACTTTTCCGCTTTCCTTTTCCGCACGGCAGATTTCAACTGCTTCTTCAAGAGTTACGCACATAGGCTTTTCAAGAAGAACGTTTACCCCTTTTTTGAGTGCATAGATAGTACATTCTGCGTGTGTCATATTGTACGTACAAACGCTTACTGCATCAAGTTCAGGCTCATTATCGAGCATTTCCTTGTGTGAAAGGTAAGTGCGCACACCTTTAAGACCGTGTTTCTCGAAAAATGCATCAGCCTTACCTGGAATAAGGTCAGCGCCCGCAACTATTTCAACGTCAGGCATCTTCAGATAGCTTACCATATGGGCATCCGCTATCCAGCCCGTACCGATAATACCTACCTTGAGTTTCTTTGAAGTGTCAATGACCTCTTCTGTGTTCTGCTGATGCTTGTATGCATCAAGTATTGATTCTGCCATTTTAATGTCTCCTTTCAGTTTATCGTATATATTGTATCACAATCGTTTGTAAAATTCAATGCATTTTTAACATTTTGCAATAAAAAAATTATTATTTTAATTGATGATAAATATAATAAAGGTGTTGACAAAAACGAAAAATATGGTATCATAGATATATTATATATTATGGGAGTAAATGTATGAAACAGAGATTATCTTTTCTGTATGACAGGCTGAAAAGTGCGGCGCTTATATTTACGGGTTTCTTGTTTGCCCTTACGGTAATTTCGGAGTTTATGAATATAAAATCACCGTATATTGCAACATATAATTATATAGTTCTGTTTCTGTTTGCTTTGGCGTGTGCATTTATAAATCTTGTATTCAAAATCAAAAAAGCAGGACTTCAAGTGAAATTACTGCTTCACGCCGTGCTTATGATAGTTAATATATGCATATTGTTCTATTTCAACGGAATGACATTAAGCGGCAAACATATGACGCCCCAGACACTTGTTGTTATAATTGCGGTGGTTGCGGTTGTATATGCAATCATAGATGCGGGTATACTTGTTGTAAATCTGTTTACAAAATCAAAGGGTGAAGATGATTATTCACCTATGTTCAAAAAATAAATAGAAGGCTGAGAATGAGAGAAAAATTACTTACAGTTCCCAATATTATAACGGCATTCAGACTTATAGGTTCTCTTGTTTTGCTGTTATTTGTACCAACGTATTCAACTGCGTTTTTTATAATTTATACTCTGTGCGGTATCAGTGATATAGTTGACGGAACAATAGCGAGAATTACAAAAAGCACTACCGAATTTGGCGCAAAGCTTGACAGTATTGCGGATCTGCTGTTTTATTCGGTGCTGTTCTTCTGCATTTTCCCTGATCTGCTTGAAAAGCTTCCGCTGTATGTGTGGATGATAGGTCTTACGGCACTTTGCATAAGGCTGGCTTCTTACTTGACAGCGGCAATAAAGCACCGCCGTTTTGCATCCGTTCATACGTATATGAACAAACTTACCGGCGTCGTTATGTTTTCGGTTCCGTATTTTGTACTGACAAAGTTTGTTGTACCTGCATGTCTTTTGCTCGGTATAATATCGGTTGCGGCTTCCGTCGAGGAATTTATAATGCATATTACGTCCGCTGAATACAACCCTAATAAAAAAACACTTTTGCCGATGAAGCAAAAGTAAAAATAAAGGAGAAGAAAATGAGACTTTCAGACATACATATCCGAGATCCGTATATTTTTGCGGAGGATGGTGTTTATTACCTTTACGGTACAAGAATAGGTGTTAACGGTGTACCGAAGCCTTGCACGGGACTTGACGTTTACACAAGCCGCGACCTTGAGGAGTGGAGTGAGCCCTACGAGTGTTTCACGCGCCCCGATGATTTCTGGGCAAACTGGGACTTCTTTGCTCCCGAAGTACACAAGTACAAGGGCAAATACTATATGTTCGCAAGCTTCAGATCGGCAACACATAACAGAGCATCGCATATCCTCGTTGCCGACAGCCCCATGGGTAAATTTTTGCCCCTCGTTCCCGAGGCGATAACGCCCGAGGACAGAGTATGCCTTGATGCAACGCTTTACGTTGATGAAAACGGCACACCTTATACGGTTTTTGTCCACGAATGGACACAGATACGCGACGGTTCTATGTGCGCTTTGCAGCTTACTGATGACCTTAAATACGGTGTAGGTGAGCCTGTTACACTTTTCCACGCAGGCGAAGCTGTGTGGAAGTACGGTATCGAACACGGCGAAAACTACGTTACGGACGGTCCTTTCCTCAGAAAAAACAAGGCAGGCAAGCTCACAATGATCTGGTCAGGTTTTACGGATAACTGTTTCTATGTAGAGGCAACAGCCGTAAGCGACAGCGGAAATATTATGGGCCCGTGGCGTCAGGTCAAGGAGCCTATATTCAAGGATGACGGCGGACACGGTATGATCTTTGATGGCTTTGACGGTAAGCTTTATATGGTTCTTCACACGCCGAACGTGCGTCCACGCGAAAGAGCTGTTATCTTTGAAATAGAGGAAACAGAAGATTCATATAAGATCGTTTCACTGGCACACAAATAATTACATATATGACCGCAGTTCATGTCGTGAGCTGCGGTCGATTTATAAAAAATGAGCCGTTCGTTTATCGGATGACTTGTGAAATAGTTAATTTGACTAAAATGGAGACTTTACCGATGGCAATAACAGTACGTGATCTGTGCTTTGCATACAAAGAGAATCATAATATTGTCAACTGTCCTGAATTTTGTTTTTCCGAGGGAAACGTATATGCCTTGGTAGGGTATAACGGAAGCGGAAAGACAACATTTTTAAAAATACTTTTGGGACTGTTGAAGCCAACTTCGGGGAAAATTATTGGCTTAGAAAAAGAAATTATCGCCTTTGTACCTGATTATAACGGGTTGTATGAATCTCTTTCTGTGCTTGAAAATATCAAATTCAGACTTAGTCTGTATAACTTGAATTATTCTTCGGAAAAAAACAATGTTGATCGGTTGTTGTCTCGCTATAACCTTTGCGGCGAGGAGAACAAATTGGTTAAAGACCTTTCGCTCGGAATGAAGAAAAAAGTATCTTTGATATGCGCTCTTGCTGTCAGACCATCGCTTTTGGTTTTGGATGAGCCTACAGGAGGATTGGATACGGATGCGAATAGAGAATTATCCGAGATGATAAGGGAATATATCTCCCCCTCAACTACGGTGATTTGCACGTCGCATGACCAAGAATTTTTGGATGCGCTTCCTTGTTGTACGGTTCTTAATTTCCCGATGGGGGGATGTGTGTGACTTTTTTTATTCGTACACAGTTATACGGTATCGGAAGATGCAAGCGGCTTCTTGGAACGTTATTATTTGCTCCTGCGTTGCTGTTATTTTGCTCTTATTACGCAATAAATTCATGGATCGATACACAATTGGTTTTGGCGATGTTTGCAGCTTTGGTAGCTATGTTAAGCAGTGAGATACTTCATTGGCTGACGGTCGATGAAATTAAAGACGGTTTGTTTGATATTATTTTGATAAGCCCTGTATCCCGATTTAAAATATTACTGAACAAGACTGTTGTTCCGATCGTTTGCAGCCTGTGTCTTACCTTGGTTTCTTTGTTATTAAACAATTTTTTGTCGTTATATGACAGATTTGTTGGGTGGAATTTTTCGTTTGCAACGTGCTCATTTCTGTTTTTTGCCTCAATTTTTTCCGCTTTATTGGAGTTCATTTCGTTATTGGTAATCAGAAGAAACAATACAAATATTCATTTCTTGCTTTTATCAGGCGGCATATTTCTTATGCTATGGGTGTATGATCTGATTTCAAAAAATCTTATTCTTTTTTACACCGTAATAATTTCTTTTACAGTGCTTGCTGTTAGTCTATCCTTGATTTTATTGAGGTTGCGGTACCGAGTATCTGTGAAAAGAAACGGATATTGTTTGCGGCATCTCTTCGGTGATAACAAAATTTCCGTGTTCGGAGCTTTTTTTCGGAAAAATCTTTCAACAATTCGTTGTGGAAAGGTTGTTCTTATACAATTTATTATAGCCGCATTCTCACCGATATTAATGGTGGTAATTGCGAATGCCGGAAATTTCATTCACCTCAACGCGATTGTGATTTTGCTGTTTTCTGCAATACCTTCTGTTACCAACATACATATCGTTTTTTATTCTTCTTTGTTTGAAAATAGAAATAAAATAAATGAAATTTTGCAAATTCGAGATGTTACAGCTGTGAAAAGGATAATCGAAAAAGCTGTATCAGCAGGGGTGATTTCTTCTGTACTGTGTGCTGTAAGTTTTTTAGTCATTGCATTATTTTGTACACACGGTGCTTTATTCCTGCCTCTGTCAGTTGCGAATTGTTTTGTTTCCGCGATAATATGCGGCATATATTCTCATAAAATACATTCTTTTAAAGCGGAGAATATTCATAAGGCAGTCATTTCCTTGATTTCTGTTGCTTTTCAATGTATGTTCCTTTTATTTATGTAAAAATAAGCTTCACCCCGACAGAGTACGTATCTATCTGGGTGAAGCTTTATAGTTTTGTCAGAGCTTGTTGCAATTATTTCAAGATTTCCACTTAATCCATCTTTGAATGGAGAATTCTCCGCGTTTATATGCTTGGAATGGCTTATTGACTTTCTTCGGCTGTAACACCCGATGCGTAACGCTTCGCCTGTGTTGTAAACAGCTCGTGATATTTTCCTTTTGCTTCCATAAGCTCTTTATGGCTTCCCATTTCGCAGAGTTGTCCGTTTTCGATAACGATTATGCAGTTTGCCGTTGTTGCGCTTGACAGTCTGTGCGAAACGAAAACGGATGTTTTACCGTGTCTTAGCTCATCGAACTTATTGAATATTTCAGCCTCGGCTATAGGGTCAAGCGATGCTGTCGGTTCGTCAAGCACAAGTATGTCCGAATCTCCGTAAAACGCGCGTGCGATAGCAAGCTTTTGCCATTGACCGCCCGACAGCTCAATACCGTTGTCTTCAAAATAACGCATAAGCGGTGTGTCGTAATCATTCGGAAGGTCTTTTATGAAATCGTCAGCGCCGCTTCGTTCGGCTGACACTTTAATGTGGCTGTGGTCGGGTGTCTTATCAATGTCGCCGAACATAATATTTTCACTGACAGATACTGCATATTTGCCGTAATCCTGAAATATTATGCCGAACATTTCGTAAAGTGACTGTGTGTCGTATTCACGCAGATCGTGCCCGTCAAGCAGTATTCTGCCTTCCGTCGGGTCGTAAAGCCTTATAAGAAGTTTTACAAGCGTTGTTTTGCCCGCGCCGTTCAGTCCGACAAGCACGACCGTGTCGCCGGGTTTTATCGTTAAGGACATATTTTGGATGACATAACGCTCTGTTCCCGGATATTTGAAGGAAACATTTTCAAGCTTTATTTCGTGAGCGATATGTCTTTCCGGTTTTCTCGGAGGATCTATTATAGGCTTTATACGCTTTTCCTCATTCATAAACGCTATCATATTGTTTATGAAAAGTGTACCCTCGTAAATAGATGCGGTCGTTGTTATGATAGCCGCCAGACGCACCGAAATGGTATTAAGCGCACCTGTGTAAAGGGAATAGTCACCGACCTCGTAGCTACCCTTGAAAACTCCGTCTGCAATATAAATAAACAGTAAACAGTTAACGGCAGTAGCAACTATACCGGCAAAAAGATTGAGCCAGAACTCACTCATAATAAGCTTTTTAAGTCCCTTGAAGTATCTGTCAAAAACAGATTTATATTTTTCCTTAAAGGTATCGGCAAGGTTGTAAATACGTATTTCCTTTGCAAGATCCTTATTTACGATAACGTCGGAGTAATACGACATCTGACGTCTTTCCTTGCTTCGTCTGAACATAAAATCAACGTTTTTACGTCTGTAAACGAAGTTGATGATGGTGGAGGGAAGTGAAACGAGTATCATTACGAACGGTGCCCATGGGCTGACTGCAAACAAAATTGCGATAAAGCTCACAATACTGATAATTGAGCTGAAGACCGTAAAAAACGCTGACAGCACAGCAATAGGTCTGCTTCCCGCTTCACGGTTTGCATTTTCCATTTTTGCATAAAATTCCGGGCTGTCATAACTTGAAATATCAACTTCCTTTGATTTATCTATTATCTTTAGCTTTATGTGATTGGAAACTATTTCACTGCATATTCTCGTTATCATTCCCGAAATTCTTCCTACAATATCGGAGATAAAAAGGTATGCAAATTGGAGTATCAAAAGCGAAAGGATTATTGTGAACGTAGTGATCTCACCGTTATACGCACGTGCAAGACTGTTCAAAAGCTCTTTGCCTATAAGCGAACCGGCCACAGGCATAAGACCGTTGAACAGTGACATAAATATCATCACGAAAAGTATGATGGGACTCGCTTCCCACACAAGCTTGAAAATGTATGTAAGTCTGAAGATAAACGTAGAAAGAAGCTTTTTGAGGTAAGAGGGAATTTCCTTTATCTTTTTTGGCGCCTGAACTCGGTACTGATCGTTTACCTTATTTCCTCTGCCGTGAGGACCGCCGGGATACATATTCATATTGATAACCCCTTAATTAAAATTTATCATATTCTCCAACGGATATTTCGAGCTTATAATCTACACTTTCACCGGGCTGTAAGATTTTGAGTGTTCCGTTTTCACGTGCGTTTGCGCGGCCGTCAACGGTTGCATTGCCGGGTTCAAGACCGCAAACGTATTCTTCAACACCCGTCATTTTCCACTGCAAAAAGTGAGGAAGATTTTTATTCTCATATGCAATTTTAACCGAAAGATCAGAATTTTTGTTTTTCATTCCGAATGTAACGACTCCGTTTTCCGATGCCATATCCTCGTGATAATAGCATCTTTCGTCATATCCGAATACAGGGGCGGTGAATTTGTCCCACATATCGAGCTCTTGAGCTGCAATATCGCTTCTCGGTATGCGTTTTCCCGAAGGAATGACCACCTCTGCGTTTTCATCGAAAAGCGGATAACCCATATTGAAATGGTAAAGTATCATTTCGGGCGTTTCACGCGCACATCCGTTTGAAACAACGTCTTCAACCGTCACTTTGTTTTCCATATATCTGCAGGTGATTTTTCGTGTGAGGGTAAGCTGTGCTCCGAACATTACTCTTTGTGTCATATCACCTATAAGCGTAACGTAAGGTGTGCCATTATCCATTCCTCTTTCTATTCTGAAATTTTCAGCAGGAATGCTTGAAAGACGACCGTGGCACGGAAGTTTGTCGCCGTTGTCCGTACAGCTGCTTCCGATATTGTCAAGACCGCAGGTAACGAAAAAACCGCCGCCGAAGCTGTGCATCCAACCGATACCCTCTACGTCGAAATACTGCGGCGCTTTAACGCCGACGGGTGTCTGATAGCAAAGATTTTTTCCTTTATATGACATATTGAAAATATCCATCGCTCTGTCAACAAGAACGGTAAACGTAAGACCTGCGCCGTTTGATACGTCAACTGCGCGCACACCATCTGCCCAACCACCGCAAAATCTATACTCCTTGACATTGAAAAGCTGGTTTATATGTCCTGCATATTTTTTTTCTTCTGTGTAGTTCATTTATCGTTCTCCTGTCAATCGGCAATTACAAGCTCAACGCCTGCTTCCTGTACAGCTTCCTTAAAGTCGTCGGAAACAGGACCGCTTGTTATTATCATATCTATCTGCGAAAGCTTTGCAAATGTGTAGGGCAAACTTCTGTCAAGCTTTGATGCATCGGCGAGGATTATAGTTCTGCGTGCCTTTTCGCATATAAGGCTTTTAAGCTCACATTCGCTGTAGTTACCGCTTGTAAAGCCGTTGTCAAGCGAGAAACCGGAAGGAACGAGAAACGCTGTATCAATGTTTATGCCTTCAATGAACGATATTGCCTGATTACCGGAAATCGAAATGTTGTCACGGTTTATCATACCGCCGACGAGATTGATAATAGGAAGATTTTTTTTCACAAGCTCAAGGGCTATGTTAGGGCCTGTTGTGAGAATCGAAAGTCTTTCGTCGGGCATAATGGATGCCATTTTAAGAATGGTCGTACCCGAATCAAGAAATATGGAACGGCCCGTTTCGATATAATTTACGGCAGCCATCGCTATTCTTTCCTTGGCAGTCATATTGGAGTTCAAACGCAGGCTGAATGCGTCTTCCATTGAGGTTGTGATGAACTTCATACTTCTTGCTCCGCCTCTTACCTTGATGGCTTCGCCTGATTTTTCAAAGTATTCTATGTCACGTCTGAGTGTCATGCTGGAAACATCGGGGAAGGTGTCTTCAAGCTCATGCAAAGAAACGAAGGGCTTGGAAAGAAGTATGCGTCGGATGATATCGCGTCTTGTAGTATTCATTTTTATATCCTTTCACAGTGTTATTTATCGTGTGTAAATAACAGAATAAATGTTAAAAAATCACATTTTTTGAATATTGTATCACAAATATAAGTGATTTTCAAGGATATAAGCAACAAAAATTGTTAATTATTTTCTGTTAATATAAATCGAAATTACCGACGTTACAATAAGAAATGCACCGAATACAAAACGGAGAATATTGTCGTTTATCATTCCTGCTAATCCTCCTCCGAGAAGTGCGCCGACACATCCGCATACAGAAAGAAAGATGCAAAGCGGAAAATTTATCTTTCTTTTTTTAGCGTTTACGGCGCAGGCAAAAGTTGATGAAAAAATGAAAACAGCAAGATTTATACCTTGGCAGATGAGCTGCGGAAAATTTCGTACTACAGATAAATACACGACGAAAAGTCCGCCTCCGCCTATTCCCATACCTGACAATGCGCTGAATAAAATCACAAATAAATAATCGCTCAGAATGATTTCCATATCATTATCCCTCCGGATACAGCTGTCAATAAAGTAAATATCTTAACAAGTAAGCGGTTATTTATTTTATCAAGAAGTATTCCGCCGATTGCTCCGCCAATCAAGGCGAACGGTAAAAGCGGAAGCGAAAAAGAAAAAAGTGACGTGTTTTCTTTCGTGTATGCGGCGAAGGACATAATGCACACCGGTAATGTAGTTATAAGACACGACGCAAAAATATCTTTTTTCTCATATTCTCCCATGCTTGAGTACAGCAGGGAAAAAATAAAAGTATAAACGATACCCGCACCGGTACCGATAATACCGTTGAGTATACCGCCGAATATGGCTATTATTCCGCAAAAAGGCACAAGTGAATTATTTTTAATTTTCATATTTTTTGGTCTATCCCCTTGAAATATTATCCGTTATATGATAATATATATAAAATAATAGTTTTTATGCAGTGAGGTTTTTAAAATATGCTGTATTATATCATTATGGGAATAGTTCAGGGCTTGGGTGAATTTTTACCTATCTCATCATCGGGACATCTTGCGTTGGTGTCCTCGTTCTGGGGATTTTCGGCAGATGAAGCGCCTGCGTTCGACGTGCTTCTGCACCTCGGTACATTGCTTGCGGTGTTTATCGTTTACAGACGTGATATTTTTCCGCTTGTACCCGCTTTTTTCACAATGCTTAAAAAGATCTTTCAAAAAAAGTTCAAGCTTTCCGAATATACGATTAACGAGAGATTTGTTATGTGTATAATCGTTGCAACGCTTCCGCTTGTTTTCATTGCTTTGACAGGACTTGAAGATAAGATAGATATGGTGAAGAATTATCCGGCTGCAGTCGGCGGAATACTCATATTCAACGGTCTTGTCCTTATGATAAGTGACAGACTTTCAAACGGAAGCGTAGACGGAACGAATGTAAAGCCCAAAAGCGCGTTTCTTGTCGGTATATGTCAGATGTTTGCAACGCTTCCCGGTCTTTCGCGTTCCGGTTCAACCATAACGGGTGGGCTTCTGTGCAATTACAATAGAGAGTACGCGGTGAAGTTTTCGTTTATTCTTTCTATTCCTGCCATTCTCGGCGCGGCCGTTCTCAAGGTAGATGACCTTGTTTCATCCGCTATTCCTGCAGAACAATGGATAAACTACGGTGTGGGTATGCTTTTCGCCGCAGTATTCGGATTTCTCGCAATGAAATTTCTGATATACATATCAAGAAAGGCTAATTTCACTTATTTCGCTTATTATTGCTTCGCGGCAGGACTTGGAGCAATAATATATACGCTTGTACGCTGATTCTTTAAAAGAAAGGACATATAGGGATGCCAAAGGACGCACCTGTTAAAAATAAAAAGCAAAACCAAAAACAAACCCAAAAGAGCACGGCTTCGAAAAGCAGTATGCAAAAAAATGTACCCGCAAAGGTAAAGCATGAAAGTACGGTGCCTACTGTGTGTGATAAGATACTGCCGTTTGTTTTCGTTATCATAGGCGCTTTTTTCGCCTTGTGTTTCGTATTTCCCGGCGCATGCGGCGCTATAGGCTGCGCGGTAAGGGACGGTATTTTCGGTACTTTCGGTGCCGGCGCATTACCGATTCCCGTGTTTTTGATATTTCTGGGAATATTCTATCTTAAATTTTTAAATGCCGAGTCTGAAAGACCGCGCGCTAAGATCTATATACGCTCCGTTCTCGGAACGTTAAGCGTAGCATCGCTTTCTTCATTTTTGTCGATAGTATTTTTTGGCTATGAGCTTTCTCTTACGTCCGCTGAAATGTTTGAAAACGGAAAAATTCTGAGAGGCGGCGGTGTCTTAGGCGGTGTTATCGCTGAATTTTTGTGTAAGTACATAGGAATATTTGCACTGTTTTTGCTGTTCTTGTCAACGGTTCTTCTGGTAATACTCACGTTCGGATTTACACCTTACAGAATTTACGATATCATCAAAGATAAAAAGGCGGCTAAAGCTGACATTGATGATGACCTTCCGTTTGACAGCGAGGATGGTGAGGATGATGACGATCTTCCCGAGATAATCGTTAAAGAGCCAAAGAAACCTAAAAAGGAAGGGAAAGCAAAGAATGTAAAACGCAAAGATCCTCTTGACCATTCGCTTGATATTGAAAACGACGATGACGGCGATACCGATGACGATCCTATCGATAACAGTGAAAGAATAGATCTGGTGGATAATGACGGCAAAAAAATAAGCACGAAGCATACGCCGGAGGAAAAAGAGGACAAGCCGGGTAAAAAGGCATTCGATTTTGAAGAATTCGATGAAAAGAAAACGAAGAAAAAAGCTCCGCCTGTAATATCTGTCGAAGAAAAAAATCCAGATTCTGATTTTGACCTCGATGAAATATTTGAAGATAATTCCGTGGTAACACCCGTGATAGAAAACGGCGAGACCTCCGTTTCAGAATCCGAAAAAACACTCAAAACCGAGAAAATTACCGTAGGAACGTCTACCGACGAAATGCCGGATCCCGGTAAGCCAGTGTATCGCTTGCCCCCGATGTCGCTGTTGAAATTTGACGAAAATCAGCAGGCTGTGGACGTATCGGCTGATCTTGAGAAAAACTCAAGAAAACTTATAAGTACTCTTGCAAGCTTTAACGTAAATGCAACCGTTGCGCATATTTCAAGAGGGCCTACGATAACGAGATATGAGCTTAAGCTCGCCCCCGGAGTACGTGTTACAGCAATATCCAAGCTTGTTGACGATATCGCAATGACATTTGCTTCGACGGGTGTACGTATCGAAGCGCCTATTCCCGGTAAGGATGCCGTAGGCGTCGAAGTGCCGAATAAGGATATAAGAATAGTAAGAATAAGAGAACTGCTTGACACTGATCGATTCAGAAAAGCGGACAGCAAGCTCACTTGTGCGCTTGGTGTTGACGTTGTAGGTGAACCTGTGTATCTTGATATTGCAAAGATGCCCCATATGCTTGTTGCAGGTGCTACGGGTATGGGTAAATCCGTATGTATCAACAGCTTGCTGGTAAGCCTTTTGTGTAAGGCATCACCCGACGATGTGCGTATAATGCTTATTGACCCGAAAAAGGTTGAGTTTGTACCGTACAGCGAGATACCTCATTTGCTCGTTCCCGTTGTTACCGATCCCAAAAAGGCGGCCGGTGCGCTTCATTGGGCAGTAGAGGAAATGGAAAGAAGATACACGCTTATAGAAGAAGTCGGTTGCAGAAATATATTCGGCTATAACGAAGTAACCGCAAGCGATCCCGAAAAGGAACATTTGCCACAGATAGTTATCGTTATCGATGAGCTTGCAGACCTTATGATGACTGCTAAAAACGATGTTGAAAGTTCTATATGCCGTATAGCACAGAAAGCGCGTGCGGCAGGTATGTACCTCATTATCGGTACGCAGAGACCATCCGTTGACATAGTAACGGGAACCATCAAGGCTAATATACCGTCGAGAATTGCGTGCAAGACGTCATCACAGGTAGACTCAAGAACGATAATCGACGTTGCGGGCGCCGAAAAACTTATAGGCAGAGGCGATATGCTTTACGCTCCCGTCGGAATTGCGAAACCTATCCGTTTGCAGGGTGCTTTCGTAAGTGATTCCGAGGTCGAAGCTGTAACTTCGTTTATAAAGAAAACGTACGGCAAGGTTTCATTTGACGAAGGAATAAAAGAGAAAATAGACAGAGAAGCATCACAGATAAATGCAGGTAAGCAGTCTGCATTTGATCCTTTTGATTCGGACAAGGACGGAGAAGAGGATGAAATGCTCCATCCTGCGATAGAATTCGCTTTTGAATCGGGAAAGGTATCAACCTCGCTTTTCCAAAGAAAGCTTTCTATCGGTTACGGAAGGGCGGCGAAAATAATCGACCGTATGGAGGAGCTTGGAATATGCAGTGCTCCGTCGGGCAATAAACCGCGCGAGCTTTTGATGACAAAGGAAGAATATCTTGAAATGATGAAAGGAGATAATGAATAAAAGTGTCAATTACAGTTGATTACTGTAAAAATGCCGATGAATTTAATTCAGCAAAAAGACTTTTCGGTGAAATATTTTCGGCAGTTGATTATGCGGATAAATTCTATGTGCTTATAAACGGCAGAGACGATGTTGACGTAATAATCGGTAAATATAACGGTGAACCCGTCAGTGTTGTACACGTTATCAGACACGGTGACGTATCGTATATATACGGCGCAGGAGTTCTCAGTAAATACAGGCTCAAGGGCGTTTTCCGCGTACTTATAACCGAATGTGTGAAAATGTGTATGCAAAAGGGTGACAAACTTATATTCACAGTTCCGCAGGAAAGCTTCCATTACGGGATATATAAAAAGTTCGACATAGATAAAGATGTTTGCAAAAATATATATGAACTGACGCAAAGCACTGATTTTGAAACGGTGCCTATGTCAGATATGCGTATTTTATACGATCTGTACGTTGAAAAAAATAAAAATATGGTAATTCTTCCGTATGAGCTTTTCGAGTTTTATATAAATGAAACAGACAGAACGGTTGAGTTTATAACAGATAAAAACGGTATTTGCGGTTATATGCTTTCAAAAGATTCAAAACCGTATGAGATATACTGTAAACGAGACGGATTTTTCCGTGTTGTCGGGCGTGAGATATTTGCTCTTGCTGTAGAAAACGGAAAAAACACAGAGGAGATATACGAAGCGGTCTATCTTGATTGAGTATACGTATCAGTCGGAAAGACGTTATTGTTCCGCTTGGCGGAGAAAGGAAATTTTATGGTGTATATGCTTTGTGCGGACGGACTTGAAGAATGTGAGGCGCTTGTAACGCTCGATATGCTTCGCCGCGCGGATATTGATGTAAAAACTGTGTCGCTTTCAGAAAAGAAGATCAAAGGCGCACATGGCATCAATTTTGATGCTGATATTATGAATTTGGATATAACCGTATCAGATATTGCAACCGCCGAATGTCTTATACTTCCGGGCGGCGGTGTCGGAACGCAGACACTTACGAAAAGTGCTGACGTTGCCGAATATCTGAAGACGGCAAGTGAAAAGAACATAGTTATTGCGGCTATATGCGCTGCCCCCTCCGTACTTGGTGTAAACGGACTTTTAAAGGGGAAATCCGCAACTTGCTATCCGGGATTTGAAAAATATCTTGACGGATGTACATACACGGGACAGAGTGTGAGCGTTTGCGATAATATAATAACCGCAAAAGGAATGGGATGTGCCATTGAATTTTCCTATGAGATCATAAAAGCACTCAAAGGAAAAGACACAGCTGACAGAATACTTGGGGAAATAATGTATGCCAATGTATGAATTGAGAGAAGAAAAGTCTAAAATAAGGCAGAAGTATAAGCAGATACGTTCATCTGTAACGGAAGAAGAAAAGAAAATACTTGACGGCAAGATATGTGAGAAATTTCTTTCCTGCATTTCGTACAGATACTGCGATACGATACTGATGTATTCGCCCGTAAGAGATGAAATAAACGTAAATGCGATTGCTTTGAAAGCGCTCGAAGACGGTAAGCGTGTTGCGTATCCCAGATGTATTCCCGGAACAAACAAAATGAATTTTCATTTTGTATCATCACTTGATGAGCTTGAAAAGGGAGCGTTCGGTATTGCCGAGCCTCCTGAAACAAATGAAAGATTCAGTAAAAAGTCAAACGATTGTGTCGTGTGTCTTGTTCCTGCTTTAGCTTACGACAAATACGGATACAGGATAGGTTACGGTAAGGGATTTTACGACAGATATCTTTCATATTTTACGGGTTCCGTTATAGGTATAGTTTATAAAAGCCTTATATCGGATACACCGCTTCCGAGAGGAAAGTTTGACGTATGTGCAAATGCGCTCGTGACAGAGGAAGGGGTATATTCAATTGCACGCATTTAAAACGTACCACCGCGTTCCGCTGTTTGTTCTGGCGACGTATATACTGACGTCTTTATCGGGTTTTATGAA
>JAZRTS010000034.1:0-20869 GCA_045652135.1 Eubacteriales bacterium
GCTTGTAACTTCGATTACGATCAGTACCTCGACGGTTCTGACCTTACACAGCCCAGCGCTAACTTCGCTGGCGGTAGCCCGTTCAGAGCTGAATGGTCTCCCCGTCCTGTAGCTGCAGCCGGTATGCAGGTTAAGGTTGACGCTGAAACAGGCAATAAGTATGGTTCTATGTGGGGCTTCAATACTCACTACAGTGACCATGACTGGGAAGGCGCTTACACATTCACAGCTGCTATCAAGGTGCCCGATGCTGTACCTTACAGCCGTGGTATGTTCGTAAACTTCTCAGGTTCTGAGCAGGTTGACGGCGCAGGTAACCCCCCGCTTTATGAAGAATGGTGCACAGTTGGCGACGGTTATGTTGTTGCAGGTACATCCGGTATCAACGTTCTCTTCCCCAATGCAAGCACAATGATCGTTGCTGTTCCTACATTCAACGATGCAGCTGCAGAAGGCGAGTCCGCTAAGGGCGCTATCTACGCTATCTACACACTTCCCGAAGCATTTGCAACATTTGCAACTGTTGAAATCACAGACGACAACAACGGTAACGTATTCGTTTCCGTTAACGGCGAAGTTATCTCTAAGGTAACATATGCTGACGCAGGTATGTTCGCTCATACATACGATCAGGGTTACTACAAGACAGCTACAATCTGGGATTACAACAACGGCGGTGTTGTTGCTGAAACAGATAAGGCTCTTATCTGGAAGTACAAGACAGTTGGTTTCGGTACACGTGTATGCGAACTTCACTTCGATAACATTCAGATCGTTCCTGCTAAGGCAGTAACTGAACCCGAAGTTAAGGTTCCTGAAGTTCCTGATGAACCCGTTATCCCCGAACCCCCTGTAGTTGTTGCTCCTGAAGCAATTACGCTCGTAGATGGCAGCAAGTATGCTATCAACGAAGCTCAGGGTATGATCCTCGCGAAGATGGCATCTGTAAGAGGTGAAAGCCTTGCAACATTTGTATCTAACCTTGCAACAGATGCAGCTTTCTATCAGGTTATTGATAAGGCAGGCGCAGTTGTTACAAGTGTAACAAGAATGACACGTGATTACTCTGTACAGCTCCTCGATGCTGACGGTAATGTTGTTAAGACATATTCAATCGTTATGGTTGGTGACTCTGACGGCAACGGTCGTATCATGGGCGGTGACGTTTCCGCTGTAAAGGTATGGGTTAAGGATAGAATCCGTACTCCTTACGAATGCGCTGTTGCGGATTTGGACGGTAACGGCCGTATAATGGGTAACGACGTTTCAGCTCTTAACGCAGCTGTTAAGAATGGTTTCTAATTCTAAAAAAAAATAATATTAATGGAGAAAAAAGATGAAAAAGTTATTTAGCATTGCTTTAGTTATCGCAATGGCAATTTCTTGCCTTGCAATCTTCCCTTCAGCTGAAATTGTAGGTGATTTTGTTCTCGGTACAGAATTTTCCGCAGACGGTAAGACACTTTACCTCACATTCGACGTAGATATGACAATGCCTTCATACGACATTGAAACAGGTGCTATCGACATCGTTGTTTACATTGATCCTGCTCAGCTTAAGCCCATTGGCTCTAAGGACAACCCCGCTTCTACATTCGTATCTAACAGTGACAAAGACTTGTGCACATGGTACTATGTAGGCGAAGACGAACTTGACTGTCTCGTAGAACTTGAAGAACTTGACGATGCAGATACAGGTGCAAAGAAGGTTTCCGGTACATACGCTTTCGAAGTTCTCGCAGCTCCCGGCGAAACAATCGTAATCACACACGAATTCACACAGATTTCTTTCGGTCTCCTTACAATGGCTCCGACAGATGATTCCGGTTTGACAACAGTTGTTCCCACAGCAGCTCCCTCATACGAAGCTCCTGCTTCTGCAAAGGCTCAGGAACTTGCTGGTTGTGAAGCTTGCGGCGTAGAAGCTGGTGTTCGTTTCATCGCTGAAGTTGACGCTGCTGCTGATGAGTACGGTATGTACATCACAGCTAACGGCAAGACATACACACTTACAAGTGCTGCTGATGACTTCAACGTAAAGGCTACAACAGCTGATACAGTTACATTCACAGCAGTTATCTTCTCTGATTTGACATTCGAAGTTGTAGTATTTGAAAAGTACGGCAACGATGAAGTTAAGTCTGACGCAGTAAGAAACTAATTAGGTATTAGGAGGATTTACAATAATGAAAAAGTTTTACGAAGCTCCTGAAATGGTAATCGAATCCGTTGATTGCGCAGATGTTGTTACAACAAGCACTGTTGCACCCGCTCCCTCACATCCTGCTAACCAGGAATGTTTTGATGAGGCTGTTGATAACTTTATCGACGCGTCCTTCTTCAACTAATAATTACCGTTAAATAATTATTAAAATTAAAGGAGACCGCTTCAAGCGGTCTCCTTTTTTACGTTTATTGTTAACCGAAAACTATCTGCTTACAGGTGCTTCCAAAGAGGATTTTGCCAATCTGCAATACCGCCGCAGTGGTTCAGCCTATCCCAAATCAGTTGACCCGTCAACTGTGGGGAAGGTAGCGGCCGAAGGCTGACGGATGAGGTGTTTTTAAGCTGAAATTGCTCCACATTCGCCATTTCGTGGCGTGCAGTTGGCTTTGTCAACTGCTTGGAGAAGACTTATATATAATGTTTAGCACATTTGTGGCTGTGGGCGGATTTGCAAGTGTTAGTTTTTTCGGTGGGCTTTCAGCCCGACCTGTAACATGCCCTTATAGGGCTGAACAAGCCACCGTCTTAGCCGGTTGTTATGACTACCGGTTTGTTGTTTGTTACTGTTTTTCATTAATGAGGATATATCGTATGGCATTGATTTTTTCTAAGGCGGCTTGATCGTGATTTATCAAAAAAAGTGCTGTCACGAATGACAGCACATAAATTGTATATTTGATGGGATGTAATTGATTGATATAATTTACGATCATCATAACACGGATAACATTAGTTATCACTGTCAAAAAGCGGAGTAGAGAAGTATCGCTCAGCCGTGTCAGGAAGGACAGTTATGACTGTTTTGCCTTTTCCGAGCTTTTTAGCAAGCTTAATTGCCGCGGCAACGTTCGTGCCGCTTGAAATACCGCACATAAGTCCCTCACATCTTGCAAGGTCCTTTGCTGTCTGTATCGCCTCATCGTCTGTAATAATGCAAATATCCTTGTATATATCGCAGTTAAGAACATCGGGAATAAGTCCGTCGCCGATACCCATCTGAATATGTGTTCCGATAGTTCCGCCCGCAAGTATCGCGGCATTTTCGGGTTCAACCGCCCAAATTTCAATGTCGGGGTACTGTGCTCTCAATACTTCGCCGATGCCCGTTATAGTGCCGCCCGTTCCGATTCCGGAAACAAAACCGTGAATGGGGCCTGCCACCTGCTCCATTATCTCAAGAGCTGTGTGATGGCGGTGAGCCATTGGATTTGCCTTGTTTTCAAATTGCTGAGGAATAAAAACGTTAGGATCGTTTTCTTTCATACGGAGCGCTGTTTTCAAACACTCATCAATGCAGTCGCCGATGTTTCCCGCATCGTGAACGAGTACGACCTCGGCGCCGTAGTGGCGCACAAGCAAGCGTCTTTCTTCACTTACCGAGTCGGGCATAATTATTACCGTCTTATAACCTCTTACAGCGCCGACAAGTGCAAGGCCGATACCCTGATTTCCGCTTGTAGGCTCAACAATAACCGTGTCCGGTTTTATTATGCCTTGTTTTTCCGCTTCAAGTATCATATTGTATGCAGTTCTTGTTTTAATTGAACCGCCTACGTTTAAGCCCTCGAATTTGACAAGCACCTCGGCTGAATTGTCATCGACCATTTTTTTGCTCAACCGTATCATCGGTGTATGTCCGATGGCTTCCAAAACATTATTATAGATCATTATGTATCTCATTTCTATTATATTTATTCCATATTATATTACTCTTTTGCGGATTTGTCAAGAATTAATGTGCATTGTCAGAAAAACTTTACCAAAAAAACGAAGATATGACGAAGATATAATGTATAAAATAAAATAAAGTATATACGATATGTTTTTTTGTGCATTTTTACAAGCACATGAGGTGATACCTTTTTGAAAGCGGAGAGGATATGATACTGCTGTAGGGCTTATTTTTGAAAAAAAGGTCAAATGCGGCGTATAAATATAGTGAATTCTACTAAAAATTATACATAAAAACTAATAATGTATGATTTTTAATTGATTTTTTGATTCAATTGAAGATTCTTTTTCGGCTTTTTCTACAGTGGTAAAGTGGTTTTTTTGTGCACTTTTACTATAAAAATAAAAAAAACAATTTAAAGTATTGACAAATTTGAATTTGCTTGCTATAATGAATCTACCATGTAAACTATATTTTTTAAGGAGGAAACATGAAAAAAATATTATCAGTTTTACTTGTTGCAGTAATGGTTCTTGCTGTAGTTCCTTTCACTGCAAGCGCAGCGGCAAATTGGACAACTATTGCTGATACCGCTAACGCATATTCGAACCTCGACTATGTTTCAAGTGCTGACTACAATGACATTCTTCTCAGTGTCGGTGGCGGCAATGGTACAGATGTATCCGTAAGCATTGCAAAGGGTTCAAAGACACACGTTACATTCTTCGGTTGGTTTGCTCTCAATACACAGGATATCGCTGCTTACGGTTATTCCATAAACGGCGCTACTGTTGTATATGATGCAAGCTTCAAGGGCGCATCTGTTGGTGTTAACCAGACATACAGCGCTCGTTACTACACAAAGGTTCCCGTTTCGGGCCTTAGTGAAGGTACACACAAGCTTTATAACTATGTAAAGCTCGCTGACGGTAGCGAATATATCGTTGGTACTATCAACCTCACACTCACAGCTACAGCTGTTGCAGGTGAAACAGTTCCCAATCTTTACACAGGTGATCTTTCCGTTTTGAATATGGACTTCCAGAACGATGTATTCACAAACGGTTTTGACCTCACAACATCCGGCAACCCCCTCAGAAGCAAGTGGACACCTCGTACAGCAGGTGGTGCGGCTTCCGTAATCGGCGTTGACGGTTCAAACAAGTATGCTAAGCTCAACGGCTTCTTCGAGCTTACACCTGACTACAGATGGAATTCTCCTTATGAATTCAGCGTTGACGTTAAGGGTTACCAGCCTAACGCTGCAGGTATCTTCATTAACTATTCAAACGATACAGCTGAAGCTACATCTGCTGACACAGATACACACTTCGCTCTTTACGAAGCTCCTTTCGCAAATAACAATGCATACAGCGGCCAGACAGGTATTTTCCTTAAGCTCGTAAATGCTACAACAATGGAAATCGTTGTTTACACATTTGACGAAGCAAATACTAACTGGGACAGCTATGCAGGCAAGATCTCCACAACTGTTACAGTTCCTTCACTTGATTCCTTCCAGACAGTCAACGTAAAGGATGATAACCAGGGCAAGATCACAATCGCAGTTGCAGGTAACGTTGTTGCTACTATCAAGTACTCCAACGACGGTGTATACAACAACTTCGCTTGCGGTAACTGGGGTGATTTCTCTGAAAGATACTACAAGACAGTTACTATCTACGATGCATCAGGCGCAGCAGTTGCTAACACAGACAAGGCTCTCCTTTCCTACTACAAGAGAGTTGGTTTCGGCGCACGTGCATGCGAATTTTCCATTGATAATATCAAGGTTAGCGCGTACACAGCTCCCGCAACTTCCTTGGCAGTAAGCATCCCCACAGATATCGTTGCAACACCCGGTTCAACAATTACAGTTCCTGTAGTTCTTACAGGTGATGCTTCTATCGTATATGCTAACGGTACAGTTAAGTACAGCAGTGCACTTACATACACAGGCTACAGCGTAGGCGATGTATTTACTAAGTTCGATTCTTCTAGTAAGGTATCCAACTCTGCAACTGACAAAGAAGTTGACTTCGTTATTATGGATGGCGATTTTGCAGAACGCATAGCGAACGGTACACTTATCAAGCTTAAGTTTACAGTTCCCGCAAACGCTGCAAACGGTACAGTTTATACATTCGAATATGTTCCCTCCACAATCGGCGACGCGTTCCTCGATATGGACGAAACAGAATACCTTCCTACTTCCAACACAGCAGGTAAGGCAACAGTTAAGGCAAACGCAGTTACAGCTCCTAATGCTATTACAGTAGTGTCCGGAAGCAAGTATACTGTTGATGAAGCACAGGGTATGATCCTTGCGAAGATGGCATCTGTAAGAGGTGAAAGCCTTGCAACATTTGTATCCAACATTGCAACAGATGCTGACTTCTATCAGGTTGTTGATAAGTCAGGTGCAGTTGTTACAAGTGTAACAAGAATGACACGCGATTACTCTGTACAGCTCCTTAACGCTGACGGCACAGTTAATAAGACATATTCAATCGTTATGGTTGGTGACTCTGACGGTAACGGTCGTATCATGGGTGGTGACGTTTCCGCTGTAAAGGTATGGGTTAAGGATAGAATCCGTACTCCTTACGAATGTGCTGTTGCAGATTTGGACGGTAACGGCCGTATAATGGGTAATGACGTTTCTGCTCTTAACGCAGCTGTTAAGAACGGTTTCTGATAACTCTCATAAAGTAAATCAGTAATTTGATATACAAAAATCCGAGATTCATTGAATTATGAATCTCGGATTTTGTTGTTTACCGAAAAACACCTGATAAGCAGGTGATTCCATAGAGGCTTTGCTGTTGAGCAATCCGCACCAGCGGTTCAGCCTATCCCAAATCAGTTGATTCCGTCAACTGCAGGGAAATGTGGCAGCCGAAGGCTGACGGATGAGGTGTTTTAAAACTGAAATTGCTCCTTATCCACCATTTCGCGGTGTGCAGTTGAAAGCCAACTGCTTGGAGAAGGCTTTAATATAATGTTCAGAACATTTGCGGCTGAGGGGCGGATTTGCAAGTGTTAGATTTTTTTCCGTGGGCTTTCAATCCCGTCGGTAACATGCCCGTATAGGGGTGAACAAACCACGGCTAAGGCGGTGGTTATGACTGTTTTTTTCGAAATACTCACAAAAGGTTTGTGATTATTTGATGAGAAGGGGGACGGAATTATACAGGCAGAGTTTCATATATTATTACAATGATTATTTAAGGTTCTTTTTAAGGAGGACAGCGTATTTATATTTGGAAAAATCAACTGTATATAATAAGCTGTGCTTTTATCACTTAAAAAATGATGAAATTAAAGGAAATCCGTTGTCGTTAAGGTTAAAAAAATAATAATAATTTTCTTTTTATATTGACATTTGCATTTTTATTTATTATAATGTTATGTAGTAGTATTATAAGGAGTAGTGGCTAATGAACAGCAAAAAAACAAATAAAAATATTGTAACGGCTATATTGGCACTTGCTTTGATGCTTGTATGTGCGGCAAGTATTGTTTCATGTAACAGCAGAAGCGAGGATACAATGTTCCCCGAATACACAGGTGATATATGGACTTTGTTGCCGCCTGACGGAATGACGGTTGAGGAAGGCCACATAGATCCCGATACAAACGACAATATTATTGATGCCGGATTTTTTACAACGCCCGTTTCCGAAGATGATACAGCTTCAGACGGCGAAATCGAAGAAACAACAGATGTGGCAGACGGTGATCCTTCATCCGCTGAATCCGATTCAGTAACTACACCGCATGTAGTGGGACCGTACGATGGTGTACACAATTGGCCCAGCGATGAGTTTGACATGAGTGGATATCATACCCTCACACCCGTAGATTGATGCCAATATACAGAATTGCCGATCTTACGATCGAATTTGAACCGTATATAGAATCGCTTGCAAAGCTTGCTGAGCCATACAGAATTTCCGATGGTGTTCCTGATATCAAAGTTGAGCTTACGCGTGAGGACGTACAAAAGGAAATGGAGATATTCAAGGGTGCTTCAAAGGCAAATCTTGTATATACAGCCATTTACAGAAAAATATGTACAAAAATACTCGATTTCGATGCTTTTGTTTTCCACTCATCTGCAGTAGTGCTTGATGGCGAAGCGTATTTGTTCACCGCGGTGAGCGGTACCGGAAAATCCACGCATACCTCGCTGTGGCTAAAGCATTTCGGTGAGCGAGCGTTTATTATAAACGACGACAAGCCTATAGTACGTTTTGTAGACGGACAGTACCGTGTATACGGTACGCCGTGGTGCGGTAAGGACGGCATCAACCGCAATACTTCCGCCCCCATAAAAGCGGTGTGCTTTTTGCATAGAGGAAAAACAAATTCAATAAAACCCAAGTTGCCGGAAGATGCGTTGGTACCTATACTAAACCAAGCCTATCGACCGTTTGACGAAGAATATTCGATAAAGTTCTTTAATGAACTTGACAGATTTATGAAAAATGTGAGCTTTTACGATCTGTACTGTAACATATCGGATGAAGCTGTGGAAGTTTCCTATAACGGAATGAAATAAAGATATAATCAGAAAGTGAGTATTATGTTTATAAAAACAAAACCCGGTTTTCTTTTGAGAGAAATCGGTCAGACTTACATTGTTGTTCCCGTTGGTGCCGAAGCGCAAAAGTTCAACGGGATAATCAAATTGAATAAAACGGGAAAATTTTTGTGGGAGACGGTTTCGCAGGGAATCGAATTTGAAGATCTTGTCGATGCTATCCTCAATGAATATGACATAGACGAAGAAGTTGCACGTAAGGATGCACAGTCTTTTGTGGAAAAGGCAAGTGCTGCAAATTTAATTGAGCTGAAGCAGAAAGGATAATTGCATCTTTGCAAGGATAGTGAAATGAAAAAACAGATTGATTTAACAGCGCTTTTTAATCTTTATAAGCAGCATATTGTCTGGATATTGATAGTTTCCATACTCACGGGTGTCGGAGGCTACGTTTACTCAAAGATGTTTGTTGATCCCCTTTATACTTCGACGGCGAAGATGTACATTATCGCGCAGTACGACGAAGAAGGAAGAACATCATCAACGATCCTTACATCCTCAAGACGTTTGCTTGATACGTATAAAGCCATCTTGCTCCAGGGAGACGACTTCCTTCGCGAGCTTGGCGAATCCTTGCCTATGAAGATGACGACGTCTCAGTTGCGTAACTGTATATCGCTGTCATCCGTTCAGGATACAGAAATAATGCAGATCTCAGTAACTACGATAGATAAGAACCTTTCTTATGAAATATGTAAGAAGTTTTCCGATGCGGCACCGGGAGTTTTGCAGAACGTTGCCGAAGCAGGCCATGTAAAGCTCTTTTCACAGCCGACGAAGCCGCTTTCGCGTTCATATCCCGATAATGTTGGGTTTGCAATAACGGGACTTGCGGCAGGCTTTGCCCTTTACTGTGTATGTCTGTTCGTTTTCTACGTTTTCGATAACTCCATAAAGAGTGCTGACGACGTTAAAGATAGGCTCGGTATGCCTGTTCTCGGTGAAGTGCCTTCTTTTGACAAGAAGCCTAAACCCAGTAAAAAGGTAAGCACCTCCGGTGCTGCAAAAAAAGAAAGTGAGGAATGATAGATGGCTAAGAGTAAAAACGGTTATTCGTACGGCTATGGCTACGGCTACGGTTACGGATATAAAAAAGACAATTCCTCGCTTGTAAAAGAGTCGTACAAAACAATAAGAACAAACTTGCTGTACGCTTTGGCAGGTGCTGAAAAAAAGGTTATCGCGATATCATCTCCCACACCTTCGGAAGGTAAGTCAACTACGTCTTCAAACCTTGCTGTGACGATAGCGCAGACAGGTAATACCGTATTGCTTATAGATGCAGACTTGCGTAAGCCTACGCTTCACAAGCTGTTCCGTGTAACGAACGATGAAGGACTTTCAAAGGTTTTGAGTAAGCAGAGCCAACTCGCGGATGTAATTAAAAAGGATGTAAAGCCCAATCTTTCGCTGATCACATCGGGCCCCATCCCGCCCAATCCGTCAGAGCTTCTCAGTATGCCGATATATGAGCAAACGATTGAGGAGCTTTCATCACAGTACGATTACATTATCATCGACACTCCTCCTGTAAATATTGTTTCGGACTGTCAGCTTATAGTTCGTGCGGTTCAGGGAATTGTGTTTGTCGTAAGATATAAGGTATCTCAGTACAAGGAACTTGAGCTCGCGGCTGAAAATATCAGAAATATTGACGGAAATATACTTGGTGTTGTCATAAACGACGTCAAGGAACGCAAAGGTCCTCTGTCACGCAGATATTACAGGAATTATTATTCGTATGTCGACAGTGAGTCATAAAAAGAGGTTAACGGTAGATTTCCATACACATATTCTCCCGGGAATTGACGACGGCTCCCGCAGAGTAAGCACAAGCGTTAAAATGCTTGAGCGCTTACACGATCAGGGCGTTGATTACTGTGTACTTACGCCACACTATTATAAAACCAAGGAACCGATTGAAAATTTCATTAAGCGGCGAGAGGAATCGTTCATGCTCTTGAAAGAAGCATATGACGAGAGCAATTCGCCGCTCTTGTCTTTGGGAGCGGAAGTGCATATGTCGCACGGACTTTCCGATGTTGATCTTATGCCTTTGTGTATGGGAAGGTCAAATATTCTGATGATTGAATTTCCTATTGATAAGCTGCAATACTGGATGATGGACGAGATAGAACATATTGCTTTTGAACAGAACATTGTTCCGATGATAGCGCATGTTGACAGACTCATTACGCGATACAAGGAAAAGGATCTTAAACAACTTTTTGAGTTTGAAGATTTTATATTCCAAGTGAATAATGATGCGTTATTTCGTTTGAAAAAGCGTTTCAGCCTTTCAAAATATTTTGAAGAATGGCGTCCGTTTGTTCTCGGAAGCGATACGCACGATATGACGAAAAGAATGCCTAATTTTGATAAAGCTCAGAAGAAAATGGCGTCTATCCCCCTTGGTAAAAAATTTGCCGATGCCGTTGCGAATACAAACAAATATCTTATAGGGCCTATATTTGGCAAAAGGATTACGGAAAAAAACAAAAATGAAGATTGAAAAAATTTGCGAGATATTCGGTATAAAGGGTATAATGACGGAGAACTATGCCATAAAGACCGGAAATATCAATAAAACTTACAAGGTCACGTTTGATGAAAACGGAAAAAAAACAGATTATATCGTTCAGGATATAAATAAATTCGTATTTAAAAATCCTGATCATATAATGAAAAATATTGATGCTGTAACGAGTCACCTTGCGGAAAAATTCGGAGATGAACGCGAAAAATACGTTCTTGATTTTCTCAAAACGGCAAACGGGGAGAATTATTTTATAGATGATGAAGACCGATTTATGCGTTCGTACAAGTTTATACCGGATTCCGTTACGTACGACGTGTTTGACGATCTGAAAATATTGGAAGATGCAGGAATGGCATTCGGAAGATTCCAGATGCAGCTTGCGGATTTTGATGCATCTACCTTGTATGAGATAATTCCCGATTTTCACAACACCGCGGCAAGATATGAAGTTCTCAGAAAAATTGCCGAAAAAGACGAATACGGTCTTAAATCGGAAGTGAAAGAAGAACTCGGCTTTCTTTTCGACAATGAGGAGCTTGCAACTTCACTTGTAAGAAAGCTCAACGACGGAATAATTCCGCTCCGAGTGACGCATAACGATACGAAATGCAACAACGTTCTTTTTGACGTAAACACGGGTACCCCGCTTGCGGTGATCGACCTTGACACGGTTATGCCGGGACTTACCGCCTATGACTTCGGTGATGCTGTGCGCTTTGCCGCAAACAAGGCAGCAGAGGATGAACCCGATATTTCTCTGGTAGGACTTGATCTTGACAAATACACGGCATTTGCCAAGGGATTTGTTTCACAAGTATCGGGAGCGCTTACAAAAGCGGAGATCGAAACGCTGTATTTAGGTCCGATAGTTATGGCGCTTGAGTTGGCGTCAAGATTTTTGGCTGACTATCTTGACGGAAGCAAATATTTCAAATGCAATTACGAAAAGCACAATCTTGTCCGTGCAAGATGCCAGATTGCTCTTGCTAAGGATATGATTGCCAAAATATCTGAAACACAGGCTATTATTAATAAATATGCAAAACAATAATCAAAATAATAACGTAGACGAAAACGTTCAAATGCCTACCCAAAAAGGAAAAAGAAAGGGCGTAAAGATAGCAATAGTAATACTTATTGTTCTTATCGCCTTGATCTTGGTGTTTGCGGTGGTTGCTGTAAGCGTTTTTGTGAATTACTTTAACAAATTCAAGGATCCGGATGCGCCGGAAATAATTGACAATACGGGTACGTACGTTGCTGATATCGACAATCCCATCGGTATTATAGACGGAACGGTAGATCCGTCAGATACTCTTTCTGAAGAAGATGAGATTTTCGGCGGATTAATTGAAGATCTTCCGTCTGTCGATACATCCGAAGGAGATTCGGAGACAAACAACAGCGGTTCAGGTAACAATAACCAAACAAACAGACCGAACAGAGTACCTGCGTACAATCATTTGACAACGAATTACGAGGGTAAGATACCGATATATAAGGTTGAACAAAAGTCTCCTGATGTTGTGAATATAATCGTTATCGGACGTGATGCTGATTCTTATTACGGACGTGCTGACTCGGCAATGGTGGTATCATATAACAATAAGACTAACGAAGTTAAGGTCGTATCGCTTTTGCGTGACTGTTACGTGCCGATAGAAGGCTACTACAGCAACAAGCTCGGCCATGCACTGTCGTATGGCGGTATAGGATTGTATATCAACACGGTAAATGAGGTGCTTGATCTTGATATCCAGTATTATATGATAATGGATTTTGACGGTGTCAAAAATGCGGTTGATCAGATCGGCGGAATTGAAGTTACACTTACAAAGGCAGAGGTCAATTACTATCTTGCTGCGGGATACAAATACAAAGTCGGAGTTAACCATATGAATGGTGAGCAGGCGCTTGCGCACTGCCGTAACAGAAGCCTGTCGGGCGCTGACTTTGAAAGAACAAGGCGTCAAAGAGACGTTATCACCGCCATATATCAAAAGGCATTTTCTTTGGGACTTTCAAAATGCACGGAAGTTGCGGATGTAGTATCTAAGTATCTCAAAATGAATATCCCGATGACGACCTGCTTACAGATAATTTCCGATGTATTTGGTGCGGGCGGTATCAACATGGAAACGGCGGCGATGCCGTTTAACGGAACGTGGTCTTACGGTTACGCCAAGCCGCCGAATTACAAAGGCAGTATGAGCGTTGTCAAAATAGACATACGTGCAAACAGAGAAAATATCAATAAATTCATATACGGCTATTACAATCCGTAACATTGTAATGAAACCTGTAAAAAGGACAGAGAACGTAAAGCTAAAACACTAACAATAAAATTTGAACCGCAGAAAACAAATAATAAGCCCCGACAGATTGAAGTCTGTCGGGGTTTCGCTTTATTCGGTTCGGTATTATTTTTCAAAGAAATCTGTTCTAAAGTTTATATTTCCTTTCCCAACAAAGTATAATCTTTGGTCTGTACCATCATCTTCTTCCATTTCAAGCACTTCGACATCGCCATCAAAATTTTTGATAATGGTGTAGCAATGCTTGCCAAGTTTTTTATCAAATTCGGGATTGTATTCTCTTACTTCGGCAAGCGACATAATAGAAACCATGCAGGAATCGGAACAGAACTCACCAAGTTTTTTAGATGTATCATGAAACAACATCGGATCCGATTGCATCTCCGTGCGCAGAGGTTATATAAGTGCAAATATGAAGTTCTTCAAGATTTTCGCCGTATTCACAACGATGCCGGTCATCCCCGGATTTTATAACGTACATGGGATCGGTAATAATAATATCACCTTTGAAATACATAATTCAATCTCTTTTTATTAAAGTAAATTCGTATTTATCTTTCTGTTTTATCGCCGGTTTCGCCTTTGTATTACAGCGTTGCAAGCAACGAGGGCAACGGGCAAAGCCCTACCCTACGTTTCAAAACTCATTATATCACAAATCGGCAGAGAAAAACTTCTCTGTCCTTTTTGACTGATGTTCGTCATAGCTTTTCGGAGATATGACGGGTATTTTTATTTGCCTTTGAAAAAATTAAAAATATGAATTCTTATTCGGTTAAGCTTTACAAGAAAACGTATGAGTGGGGTGTTGAGTCTTCTTTTTTTGTTTGTTTTTTCGTTTATTGCGTATTTTACCACACCTACTACGTCTTCAAACAAGAAAAAACCGTCTGACCGTATGTGCGCATCACCTTTTATATAAAATCCGTCCTCGGTGATTTTATATATTCTGTGAAGTATGGCACAGTTGTTTCTGTATATAAATACGGGGTCGCCGCACTTCAGGGTGCTTTTGTCAAATTTTTCGATGAAGACCGTGTCCACTCCCTCGGTAAGGAACGGGCGCATGCTGATGCCCGTGACTGCAAGGGGGAAAACACCACCGTCGTTCACTATTTTTTTTATTTCGGGAACAAGCTCATACGGAGTGAATATTCTTTTACTGTTCTGCACGGTATCTCCTCCTTTGCTATGATATTATACACCATTTTACGACCGTTTTAAAAAACACGGTGTAAATATATTGTTTATTAAATGTATGTTAGTGTAATATTTTCTCTAAAAGAAAGAATAAAACTTACAATAATTAAAATATAAGTATTGATTTGTAGTTTGTTATGTGGTATAATAACCTCAGGTTATTATACTCTGTGATTTTGGGGTGGAAATGTACGTCACTTTTTTTAAAAGACTAATAGATATAATCGTCTCATTTTTGGTTATTATACTGTTTTTGCCGATATACGCAGTTGTTGGAATAGTTGTTTATTTTGATCTTGGTGCGCCTGTTATATTTAAACAGAAACGCCCCGGAAAAGACGGCAAAATTTTCACGATATATAAATTCCGAACGATGTTGCCCGAATATGATAAAGAGGGAAAAAGTCTTTCGCACAGTGAGAGAATAACCAAAACAGGGCGTTTTTTAAGACGTACATACCTGGACGAAATTCCTGAGTTTTTCTGTGTTTTTTTCGGTACGATGAGTCTTATAGGACCTCGCCCTCAGCTTATTGAGGACATGGTATTCTATTCGGATGAAATAATGAAAAGACAAAGTGTTATGCCCGGACTTACGGGACTTGCACAGTCAAAAGGAAAAGACGCACTCGGATGGGATAACAAATTTAAGTACGATATACAGTATACACAAAATATAACTTTTAAAAACGACATTAAAATACTCGGTAATACGCTTAAAATGATATTTTCAAAAAGCACTATGCCGTTTGACAGCAGTGTTGATGAGGGTAATTATGGGGATATGCTTCTCCGTGAGGGAAGAATATCGAAGGAATATTACGATAAGGCATTGGAATATGCAAAAACATTTTATTGATATGAAATATTCGGTTTTTATCTGCGTTTGTAAATACGATGATCCGTCGTCGTTTCTTCGTGCTTATGAAAGTATCGTTCATCAGACGGTTCCGCCGTCGCAGATAGTTATTTGTGCTGACCGTGTGAAAGGGCCGATGCTTGACTGCGTCAAGCTGCTTGAGAGATCCTGCTGTGTTTTATACACAGATTCGGACGATGACCATGCACACGTAAGACAGCTCGCGCTTGAAGCTTGCACGAATGAGCTTGTGGCGGTAATGGATGCCGACGACGTGGCATTTCCGGACAGATTTGAAAAAACATTGGAGTATTTTAAAAAGGACAAGGCAGATGTTGTCGGAGGAAACGTGAGGGAATTTTCCAAGGAAACCACGGTTCTTCTCGGTTGCCGTAACGTGCCTTTGAATGACGGTGACATCAAGGAGTATATGAAAAAAAGATGTCCTTTTAATCATATGACGGTTATGTACAAAAAAAGCGTCGTTGAAAAGTGCGGCGGCTATAAGACGATGTATTGCAATGAGGACTATTATCTTTGGATACGTATGGCACAGATCGGTGCTCGCTTTGCCAATATCGACAGCGTTTTATGCTATGCCGGAGTGAGTGCCGAATCCTATGAAAGACGCGGCGGAAAGCGGTTTTTCGAGAGCGAAAAAGCCATTCAGCAGTATATGTATTCAAACGGTATTATAAGCCGTGGCAGGTATAATTTAAACCTTTTTGTGCGTTATATAGTTCAAAGGCTGATGCCGTCGGCAATCAGAAAGACATTTTATAATATTTTCTTGAGGAAACGGTAAGATGAAAAAAATATGTTTTATAACGACTGTTCCGGGAACGCTTGAGTCGTTTGCTTTGCCAACTGCATATGCTATGCACGAAAATGGCGAATTCGATATATCATTCATTTGCGCCGACGATAGAGGCTTTGCTGACAGATTGCCGGAATATATACATTATTTTCCCGTTAATATGAAAAGGGGAGTAAATCTCTACGGAATAAAAGCAACGTATGAGATGTACAAGATATTTAAAAAAGAAAAATTCGATCTTGTGCAGTATTCGACTCCGAATGCATCGCTGTATGCTTCGATCGCATCAAAATTGGCAAAAGTCCCCGTGCGTCTTTATTGCCAGTGGGGAATAGTTTATGTAAGCTTCAAGGGGATAAAGAGGAAAATATTCAAGACGCTTGAAAAAACGGTTTGCAAGCTTTCAACATGGATAGAACCCGACAGCTTCGGAAACCTGAAATTCAGCAGAAGCGAGGGCTTATACAACGAGAGCAAAAGCTCTGTTGTGTGGAACGGAACATCCGCGGGGATCGATCTGCAACGGATGGATATATCCAAAAAGAAACCGTGGCGCCGCGAGATAAGAAGAAAATACGGCATTCCCGAAGATTCATTTGTGTATGGATTTGTCGGACGTATCACGAAAGATAAGGGTATTCATGAGCTGTTCGAGGCGTTTGATGAAATATCACTCGATAACGACGTATATCTTCTTGCGGTGGGAAGAAGAGAGATAGATGACGGAGCGCTTGAGGAAGCGGAAAAAAATTCCCGTATCATCTTCACAGGTAACGTTAACGATCCCGAAATGTACTATGCGGCGATGGATGTTTTTGTACTGCCGAGCTACAGAGAAGGTATGGCAAATTCAGTTATGGAAGCGGAAGCTATGGGCCTGCCCGTTATTGTTACGGACATTCCCGGCACAGTTGATGCTATGAGTGTGGGTGTAACGGGACTTACCGTTAAAAAAGCCGATGTTGTTACGTTGCGCGATGCGATGGATGAAATGTATAAAAACAGTGAATTAAGAAACAGATTTGCATCCGTATCACGTGATTTCGTGGAAAAGAATTTTGAACGGAAAGAGCTTATTTCCCGTATTATAAAAGACAGAAAAAGGCTTCTGAGGGGAAAGAAATGATAAATTCGCCACTCATTTCCGTGTTAATGGGGATATATAATTGCGAGGGGACACTCTCAGCAGCGATAGATTCCATAATCGGACAGACATACGAAAATTGGGAGCTTATACTGTGTGATGACGGCTCCTCCGACGGAACGTATGCTGTTGCATCGGATTACATCAGCCGCTTTCCCGATAAAATAAAGCTGATAAAACACGAAAAAAATACAGGACTCAACAAGACGCTCAATGACTGTCTGAAAGAAGCAAAGGGCGAATACATAGCACGTATGGACGGCGATGATATTTCACTTCCGGATAGGTTTGAGCGTGAGCTTTCCGTACTTACGTCGGATGACGGAATAGTACTTGTAAGCTGTCCTATGATATATTTTGACGAAACGGGTGAATGGGGACATGGGAATGTATCCGCTGAGTACCCTGAGCCTGAAATGCTTGTTCACGGTACTGTACACTGCCATGCGCCGTGTCTGGTTAAAACGGACGTTATGCGCGAGGTCGGCGGGTATACCGAGCATAAAAGACTTCTCAGAGTTGAGGATTGGCATCTTTGGGTAAAGATATATTCACTCGGATACAGAGGCAGAAATTTAACGGAGCATCTTTATAAGATGCGCGATGACCGAAATGCCGCATCGCGCCGTAAATTCAAGTACCGTTTCAACGAAGCGCACGTTTCGTGCCTGGCGGTCAAAATGCTGAAAGCGCCGAAATGGAAGTATATTTACGCACTGAGACCTATTTTGGTGGGTTTGCTTCCCAAGCCGCTGTATATGTACCTACATAAAAGAAAACTGAATTCAAAGGCAGAAAAAAATGATACCTAAGAAGATCCATTATTGCTGGTTCGGCAGAGGCGAAAAGCCGAAGGACGTTATAAAATGCATCGAGAGCTGGAAAAAATTCTGTCCTGACTATGAGATAATCGAATGGAATGAGGATAATTTTGATATTTTCTCTCATCCTTATACAAAAAAAGCGTATGAGCTTAGAAAATGGGCATTTGTATCGGATTATGCAAGACTTTATATTATTTACAACGAGGGCGGAATTTATCTTGATACGGACGTTGAGATCGTAAAGAATTTTGATCCGTTGCTTGACGATGAAGCTTATATGGGATTTGAAGACGAAAAATATGTAAATACAGGCTCAGGTTTCGGAGCTGTAAAAGGACATCCTTTCATTTTTGAGAATATGAAAGCGTACGACGGAGAGATTGTAGTTGATGCAAACGGTAATTTTTCCGCTTTAAGCTGTCCTGTTTATACAACGAGGCTTTTGAATAATGCGGGACTTGTAAACGATAACGGCCAAATTCAGAAGATTTCCGGAGTGACGGTTTATCCCCGTGAATATCTTTGCCCGTACAATTACATAACGGGGCAGATGAAAATGACGAAAAATACGTATTCCGTACATCTTTATTCTATGTCGTGGCTTGGTAAAGCGCAGATATACAAAAGCAAATTTACGAGAATATTTCACAGACTGTTCCGCAAATGATCCTATGGGCAAGAAAGTCATGTTTTCAAGAGATTGTCAAAAAGATTTCTTTACCGTATGACAGATGAATATACGGTGTAGTCTCCCATGAAAATTCATCCTGTATACAGTAGAGAATATTCTCCATTGCAATTTAAACAAAGATGAGAAAAATAAACAGAAAAACACTGCAAAGCAGTGTCGGATTTGTAAAATGAAGCTTACCATATTTACACCTACATATAACCGTGCGAAGTTTCTCGGACGTGTTTATCATAGTATAGCAAGTCAACAGGAGAATGACATCGAATGGCTTATAGTTGACGACGGCTCGGCTGACAACACAGAAGCCGTTGTAAATGAGCTTATAGATAAAGCGCCTTTTCCTGTCGTATACGTAAAAAAAGAAAACGGCGGCAAGCATACGGCTCACAACGTTGCGCTTGAAAATGCAAGCGGCGAATGGTTTATGTGCCTTGACTCGGATGATATGCTTGAGAGTGGAGCTTTAAAGGATATATTTTCGATTTTACCGAAATGTACCGGAGAAATTTGTGCCGTTGCGGCATATAAAAAAGAACTTGAGGGGAATCTTTTGAGTGATGAATTTTCGCAGGATGAGTTTCCTCAGGGAATTTATAGTCTGTTAGAAAAGTATCACGGAGAATACGTATTTATTTTCCGTGCCGATACGGTGAAAAAATATCCGTATCCCGTGTTTTCGGGTGAAAGATTTTCCAGTGAATGCATTTTATATGACAGGCTTGAAACAGACGGATATAAAGCACTTCCGTACGGCAAGGTACTGCAAGTGTGTGAGTATCAGGCGGATGGATTAAGTCTTGGCTTCCGAAAGCTTTTGAAAAATAATCCGTGTGGATTTCAAATGTATTATCTTCAGAGAATAGCACTTGCAAAAACGTTTAAGCAAAGGTTTATGCACTGTGTCAAGTATTGCGCGTTCAGAATTTTATGTAAATTCAAAGCCCCTAAATACAAAGGAAAACACTCTTTTCTTGTGTTGTTATCATATCCTTTCGGAATATTGGCGGCTTTATATTATTCAGTTCGTTAGGGAGGAGAAGTTTTGGCTCAAATAAAGAAAAAAAATGACAAAATAGAGTCTAAATATATAAAAAAGCATTATATATCGGTGCAAAGCGAGCAGGCTTCTACCGTAGCAGAGGCGAAAGAACCCGAAGAGCAAGACGAACAAAAAGATGAGTCGGAAAGCAGATATATAAAGCAAGCCGGTAAGGAACTTGGCAGATTTGTATTCAATATAACGAATCCGATGGTATGTGTAGCGCTTACCGCTGGGATATTCGGAATATATTTGCTTACTTTTTCGGGAATAGGCGTACGTCTTGAATTTCCTACCTTGAATTTGTTGCTGGCTTATATACTGCCGGTAATACTTTATTTTTCACGGAAGCATGTATATTTTTCTGATAGATTATTACCTGTATACGCAGTACTCATTGTGTTTACGTGTTCTATATTCGTATCGTTTACCACGGTGCTCGACTATTCGTGGATGTTAAAAATGCTTGCCATGGTAACGCCGCCGCTTACTTTATCGTATATCGGATATAACACTAAGTGTATCAGATATACGTCGTATGCGTATATCAGTATCAGTATGTTTTTTGCAATTGATTATGCTGCCGGTGGAATAACCGCGGGATGGAATGCTAACGCCGTAGGTATATATACGCTTATCGGAATTGTGTGGCTCGTATTTCTGGGCGCGGAACGCGGAAAAAGAAATATTATACTCGAAATAGTTGTGTTGGTTGCCGCGGCGACACAGATGGTTGTTACCAACTGCCGCTCAGCGCTTGCTAAGTCGCAGGCCAAGCGGTCTTAGGAAGTCAAGAGGCAAGTCCAACTCCTTGGCACACAGAACGACAAGGCTACGAACCGACTTCGCGGAAAAAGAAAAATTATACTGGAAATAGTTGTGTTGGTTGCCGCGGCGACAGAGAAGGTAGAAAGCAACTGCCGCTCAGCGGAAGCT
>JAZRTS010000035.1:0-30583 GCA_045652135.1 Eubacteriales bacterium
CTTATCAAGCAGGGTATCATCAAAATAATTCAGCAAGTCTTGTTTTTTCATTTCTTTCTCCAAGCTTTGATCAATGCTTTCACTTATATAGTCGGTGCGTTTTTGAAAATGTTAGGCAGAAACCTGAAAATAATATCGAAATTTTTAAAAATATATATACGAAGAAAGCTCCTGTAATTTAGGAGCTTTCTTTATAATACCGTTTAATTTATTGCAACATCAACGTATATCGGGAAGTGGTCTGTTCCGACACCCGTGTGCATATTTCTTACTGCTCTTGTACGGAGTGTGTTTACGTTTTCCGTGCAGAACAAGAAGTCGATCGTTCTTGTCGCTGAGCCTTCGGATGCTACTGTTGATCCGACTGCGTGGCCTATACGTTCAAGAAATCCGTCTCTGTAGGAGTGGAATCTGGAATCTGTAAGGTAATTATCCTCTACCATAACGTGATATGCTTCGTTGAATGTACGCATATTGTAGTCACCGAAGTTTATAACTTCACATCCGTACTTTTGCTGTATTTCTTTTGTAAGAGCGACTATTTTTTCGGAGTTAAGGATACGTGTTGCGAGCTTTTCTTCCTCTGTTCCTCTGTTGAAGAAGTGGGAGGACGTTGCCGCAAAAATTTCACCCGTTTGCTTATCTTTAAGCACTACCCACGTTGTAGCATACCAAGGGTTGTCATTATTGTCATCACCCGGCAAAGCAAACCAGCCTTTATCAACACACGTAAAGCGTGACGTCTTAAATGCTATGGGCGCTCTGTTCTGCAAGCCTCTTGAAAGCTCATTTCCGAGAACCGTATATCCGTTTGCCTGCAAGCGGTGTGTGAAGTTATTCATAACCTCAAGACCGTATTCCTGGAAGCCGATAACATCGACAGACGTATACTTAACGACCTCCTCAAGCGCATCGTATCTTTCAAGCGCGGTGTTGAACTTGTGGTCCTGAATATTCATCGTCATTATTCTGTAGTCAGCACCGTCGGTCATTGCAAGCGTGTGCTTTGATGTATCAAGCGTTTCGGGAACATCAAATGAGAGCGTGGAAAGCTCAAATGTGCCGGTTGCATTGGCTATAGCGCGTGAAACCACCTGACAAGCGTATTCAGCCGCCATTGCGCTGTCACCGATAATATATATTTCACCCTTTGTTTTTGCTACGATGCCGAATTGATTTTCGCCTAAAACCTTGTTGTTTGCAACCAAAGCGTTACCGCCTGAGCCGTCACCCTCACTTGTAACAACTATCTGCGGATAGCTTGCTCTCGGGTTATATATGCCTGTTTCGACTTCTATGCCTGTATAATATTCAATATCGTCTGCAAGAAGCTCAACAGCATCCTTGATACCCGTCAAGTCGTTTATCGGCGCATTTTTTTCGTCAGCAAGGTACGTTACGTGCAGACCCTCAATGCTTCCGCCGTTTATCGTTACGTTGACAAGCGGACATCTTATCTGACGGCGAGTGCCTATAGTACGGTCGCCCGTTTCCTTATCTACACCGAAAGGAACGATGTTAAGAACTATATTTTTGTCTGTTATGGGAAGTCCGTCTATCTTAACCGTGAATTTGTACACGTTGCCTTCAACGGTAAAGTCTGACGTGACAGCCGTCTTTTTAACCGTCAGCTTGCCCGTGTCGGCGCATACAGCGGTCACGATAAAGCCCGTCTTGCTGTATATATCCTCTGTAAACGAGCCGGTCACAACAACATTACCCGAATCATCTGTTTCAGCATTCACAAGCTTAAAGCCTGCAAACTGACCGAAGCGTTTTACCCCGGGCGTGGGTGTATCAAGATTACCGCTGTCAACACCTATGGCGATAGAAGCGGGATTTCCCGAGCTGTCAACATTTATATATTCGCCCAAAAGCGACGGACAACCGTCGGAGGAAAGCGTACCTGTTACCTGTGCGGAGTAGGGAACCATAGGAAATACGTTTGTGTATTTCAGCATATAGTCCTCAAGCTGTTCGTTGCACGTGTCAAGATATGCTTCTCTGTCTACATAGCTGTAGAAGTTGTGCGATTTTCCCGTTTTTGCACCGTCTGCGAAGATGTACACGGCTGTACTGTCGGCTATGTTGTGAAGCTGTGCTGTAAGTGCGACATCAAGCGGTGCATCTGATGATGCTGTATAATCCTTGAGTATCTTACCGTTTTCAAGCCTTGTGGCAAGTGCCGAATTCTTTATAAGCGAAAGTGCAACGCCAACCTTATCATCGGGTAAAAATCCTATACCTGTATTGGTGTTTATGCCCGAAGCGGGGTAAAGGTCAGATGTTCCGTCGTATGTTTCGATGCGGACAACATTCACGCCGTCCATATCACATCCCTGACTTTCCCAATAATTCTTGAAATCATTGACGGTGAGCGCTCTGTCAGCGTATTTTACAAACCACAAAACCGCGACATCACCTGGGGCTATTACCGTATTGTATGATGAAAGATTCAATTTTGCGAGGAAAGAAAGGGAAGTGTCCGTTCCTGTTCCCGCAACAAGACCGAGAACAGCCTGGTAACCCGTATACTGATATTTACCGCTGCTGTTTGTGCAGGCGAATCTGTAAAGTGAATATTCCTTTAAATTGATTGCTTTATCCGAAACATTTGTTGCTTCGAGAAATTCATAAGAAGCGTTTGCGGGGGATTCGCATATCTCGCTTATGGCAAGATTTTTTTCTATATCTGTTTTTTCTATCTTGTTTATCTTGAACTGCTGTGCAGCAGAGGATGCCGAGAAATTCGCAAGCTGTATATTCGTTCCGCTGGCGGTACTGCCGTTTGCCCTCTCAATTACCGCTGAAAGAGCTGACTTTGAGCCTAAAACGTAGTTTCCGTTCACTTCGTATATAAACCAACGCTGGGACGCGGTGTTGTCGGAAAACTTAACGTATACGTTTGAGCCGGGAGTGCCGGGATAACCGTCACAGGCGAGTGACTTTCCGTTTTTGAGGTTTGTTATTTCATAGCTTCCGTCAGAAAAACGGATAAATCTCCATGTCTGATTATAACCTGTGTTGGCATATCTTAAAAGTACATTGTCACTTGACAAAGCAAGGTTATAATTTGAGCCTGTCGCTTGAATATTGCCCCAGAAATTTGAGCCGATATCAACGTGCGTCATAGCTTCAAGCGCGCTTTCCTTCAAAATGTTGAATTCCTGTGATGCACCGCCCGAAAACGTGTTCATCTGAATATTTGTACCGGATGCCGTAGCGCCGTTTTTAACCGTGAGAACGCACTTAACGCCGCACTTTGCACGTATTGTGTACGTATTGTTAGCGTTTTTATAGATATACCATATTTGTGAATTGGAGTTATTTGCATCAGCAAGCTCAACGTTTGTGCCCGATGCCGTAGCACCGCCCTTGACAGTCAACAGCTTGCCTGTTGCGAGGTTTGTTATCTTATATCCGCCGTCGCTTTGACGAACAAGATTCCAATACTGATCAGCTTCAAGGATAGTTGTGTTTGTCTGTACGTTGGTATTGTAATATCCAACATTCAGTCCTGTGGAAGATACCGAAATTCTTACCTTTACATTGTCGCCGAGGTTTTCGACGGGGGCAGTTATACGTGCTTCCTTTGAACCTGTATTTATAAAATGTGTCAATGCTTTTTCATTATCTGTTCCGTATGAGGATTTTAAATCGGCGTTTTGGCTCAGATAATGACTTACGCTGAATATAGGACTTGCCTGACGCCCCTCCTTGATTCCGTATGCAAGAAAATGGTCGTAAAGTCCCTGCGCATCATTACCGTACAGCTTCTTAACGTCGCTGTGCTTTGCAGCGTAATACGCGGCATTAAATACGATAGGCTTTATATCAGTTGGGATATTGATCGCCGCACGTGTCAGAAAAGGTATAGAGGTAAGTGTTACAGCAAGTAACAGACATAACGATAATATCCTGTATTTTTTCTTCATAAGTATGGTTTCCTTTCGGTATTTTGAATTTATCGCATAATACTCCATTTATAGTATACATCTATTTTGATGCGTTGTCAATATTCGATTTGAAAACAAAATTATTATATAGAAAAATGTTCTATTGACATTGTATAAAAAAAATGATATAATCCACGTGTCAAATCGGAGGGGATTATATGAATAAAACTATATATGAGCAAACGTATGCTTCACTTGGAGAGCTTTCCGAAAAAGCGAACCTTAAAAAAGGTGATATTATAGTGGTCGGCTGTTCGACAAGCGAAGTTGTGGGGGCGAAGATAGGAACAAACTCAAATCCTGATGTTGCAGGGGAAATATTCAAGGCACTTCACGATTATACGGAAAGATGCGGGCTGTTTTTAGCCGTTCAATGCTGTGAGCACTTGAACCGTGCCATTATCACCGAACGCAAGGCTGTACCGTTTGCTGAAGCGGTAAATGTTAAACCACAGCCCAAAGCGGGCGGTTCACTTGCAACAAAGGCATACGAGGGCTTTGATGAGCCTGTGGCAGTTGAAGAAATAAAAGCCGATGCAGGACTTGATATAGGATTTACGATGATAGGAATGCACTTGAAAAAGGTTGCAGTGCCGCTCCGACTCGAAAATAACAGAATCGGTGAGGCGATGGTTCTTGCCGCACGCACCCGTCCGAAATTTATCGGCGGCGTAAGAGCTGTATATGATGAGGAAATGTTATGATTGAGAAGCTTTATATATATAACAGTACGTGTGTTGACCCGTATTTTAATATTGCAACGGAAAAGCTGTTGCTTGAAAGCGTTGAGAAAAATGCTTGCATTTTGTATCTGTGGCAGAATCAGAATACAGTTGTTATCGGACGAAATCAGAATGCTTGGGTTGAATGCAGAACATCGCTTTTAGAGGATGAGGGCGGTAAGCTTGCAAGACGTTTGTCAGGCGGAGGAGCAGTCTTCCACGATGTCGGTAACTTGAATTTTACTTTTTTGGTACGTGATGAGGATTTTGACGTTGACCGTCAGCTTTCCGTAATACAAGCAGCTTGCGCATCATTTGGGCTTACGGCTGAAAAATCGGGAAGAAACGACTTGCTTGTGCAGGGACACAAATTTTCGGGAAATGCCTTTTATCACAGCGACGGGCATGCATACCACCACGGCACACTTCTCATAGATGCCGATATGGAAAAGCTTTCACGGTATCTTACACCGTCTAAGGCAAAGCTTGAGGCAAAGGGCGTTGCCTCCGTCCGTTCCCGTGTTACAAATTTAAAAGCGCTTGTGCCGGAGCTTACCTGTGACGACATGAGAAAGTATATGCAAACGGCATTTTCAGAGGTTTACGGACATAATGCGGAGGAGATTACGTTAAGCGAAGACAATATCAAAACGATCAAAAGCTACGCTGAGGAGCTTGGAAGCTGGCAGTGGCTCTACGGTCCCCGTTTACCGTTTACATTCAGCTGTGAAGAAAGATTTTCTTGGGGAAGCATATCGCTTCAGCTTCAAGTTGAATCGGGACATATAAAGACTGCACAGGTATATTCCGATGCAATGGACTGGGAAATTGCAGATGAAACGGCAAAAGCGCTCATCGGATGCCGCTTCACGTGTTCTGATATGCAAAAAGCTATAGCAGATGCTATAGGCGGTAAAGAGTGCTGTGACGATATTTGTCAGCTTATTGAAAGACAAAATATATAAAAGTAAAGCAAGATTTCAAACGGAATGCAGCCCGTACAGTCATCATTGACCGCTCGAGCTACATTCCGTTAATATATTTCAGATAACAAAAAGCGGTTGGTGTTAAACCAACCGCTTTTAAAATTCAATCAATATTCAATTATGCAAGTTCTGCGAAATACTTGATTGTTCTTACCATCTGGCTTGTGTAGGAGTTTTCGTTGTCATACCATGCAACTACCTGAACCTGGTAAGTGTCATCGTCGATCTTTGCAACCATTGTCTGTGTTGCATCGAAGATAGAACCGAATGTTGAACCGATGATATCGGAAGAAACGATTTCATCTGTGTTGTAACCGAAGGAAGCGGATGCCTTAGCAGCCATAGCAGCGTTGATGCCTTCCTTTGTTACGTCCTTACCCTTAACAACTGCAACGAGAATTGTTGTAGAACCTGTGGGTGTGGGAACTCCCTGTGCAGAACCGATAAGCTTGCCGTTGAGTTCGGGAATAACAAGACCGATAGCCTTTGCAGCGCCTGTGGAGTTGGGAACGATGTTAGCAGCACCTGCTCTTGCACGGCGGAGGTCACCCTTTCTGTGAGGACCGTCAAGGATCATCTGGTCGCCTGTGTAAGCGTGGATCGTTGACATGATACCGCTCTGGATAGGAGCATAATCGTTAAGAGCCTTAGCCATAGGAGCCAAGCAGTTTGTTGTGCAGGATGCAGCAGAAATGATTGTGTCATCCTTTGTAAGTGTATCTTCGTTTACGCTGAAAACGATTGTGGGAAGGTCATTACCTGCGGGAGCAGAAATAACAACTTTCTTAGCACCTGCATCGATGTGAGCCTGTGCCTTAGCCTTGGATGTGTAGAAACCTGTGCATTCGAGAACAACGTCAACACCGATTTCGCCCCAAGGAAGATCCTTTGCGTCCTTTTCGCTGTAGATTGTGATCTTCTTGCCGTCAACTGTGATGGATGTGTCATCACACTCAACTGTGTGGCCGAGGTATCTGCCCTGTGCTGTGTCATACTTGAGAAGATGAGCAAGCATCTTGGGATCTGTAAGGTCGTTGATAGCTACAACTTCGTAACCCTCTGCACCAAACATCTGACGGAAAGCAAGTCTTCCGATACGGCCGAAACCGTTAATAGCAACTTTTACTGCCATAATTTTATCCTCCAAAATAAATATATTATTTGATTCGAATTATACAACAATTTCCTGATAATATCAAGATAAAAATGAAACTTTCAAAAAATAATATATGATAGTTTTCAGTTAATTAATATTTGTAGAAATTAATAAGACAACCTGCAAGAATTATCTTTCTTTCGTCATCTGTAAGCTCGGGCATTGTAAGCTCAAGCGTTTTTTCGTTTTCACCGTAAACAAAGGCTGTAACTGTCGGCAAAGCGTTTTCAACAGCCTTTCTTATGTCGGGAATAACGATATAGTCGCCAACGGAGAAATCGGGCGCTTCGTCAACTGTAAACGGAATCATACCCCAGTTTATGACGTTGCTTCTGTATCTCTTTGTTGCGTACTCAATGGCTATATTTGCACAGCCGCCGAGCACACGCTGGCAAGACGCCGCCTGCTCACGCGCAGAGCCGTCACCGGGTTTGTTGGCAAATATAACGCTTCCGACTACAGTATTTTCCTCGTTAAATCCGTGCTTTTCAGCGATTTTTGAAAGGACACCGTCAAATATCTTTTTACCGTCACGGCGAGCGTATTCAACCTCTCTTACAGCCTTTGCACGGCCTACATAAGCAGGGTCTTTGCGTGAAAGCGTAAGCTCTGAAAGACGGTGGGGATTTGAACGGTATGAGGACGATTCACCCGAGGGGATAAGCTCGTCCGTTGTTGTTACGGGGTCTGTAATGTATGATGCGACCTGCAAAACAAGATTGTCGGAAAGAGATACCATTTCGGGCCAGTCTGTGATGTTGGGGCCGAGAATGAGCTTTTCGTCAGCATTTGCCTTGCCGTAACCGAAGTATACGCGGTTTGTGTAAACGGAGGAATCGAACTTGTATTCATAATTATTGTATTCAACGTCAATATCTCTCGCCGCTGTTATTTTACCGCCGTTTGCCGCCGTTGCCGCAATAGAACGTGCGTCCATAAGCGCAACCGAAGCGATCTGTCCTTCACCCGGCTTTGAGCCTTCTCTGTTTGCGAAGTTTCTCGTTGTGTGGCGAAGTGAAAGTCCGTTGTTGGAGGGAACGTCGCCTGCACCGAAGCAAGGGCCGCAGAATGCCGTGCGGAGTGTTGCACCTGAGGACATAAGATCTGCACAGATGCCGTTTTTGATAAGCTGTAAGTAAGCAGGTTGGCTTGCAGGATATACGGAAAGCGCAAAGGCTTCGCATCCGATGCTCTTGCCTCGCAAAATGTCGCCTGCGGCGCATACGTTGTCAAAAATACCGCCTGCGCAGCCTGCAATTACACCCTGGTCAGCCCATACGCCGCCGTCGTGATATTTGTCAACAAGCGAGAATGTGGGAACACCAAGCTCCTTTGCTGCCTTTTCGGATACCTCTGCCAGGATATCCTTTGCATTTGCATTAAATTCCTTTATTGTATATGCATTTGACGGGTGAATGGGAAGCGCTATCATTGATTCCATCTTTGACAGGTCTATTTCAACAGCGCCGTCATAATACGCACCGTCAACGGGTGCAAGCTCCTTGAAATCTTCGCTTCTGCCGTGGAGCATGTAGTATTTCTTTGTTTCTTCATCCGTTACCCAGATCGACGAAAGACACGTTGTTTCCGTTGTCATAACGTCAATGCCGTTACGGAACTCAATGGGAAGGTTTGCAATACCGTCACCGATAAATTCAAGCACCTTATTTTTAACGAATCCGTCCTTGAATACTGCGCCGATAAGCGCTATTGCCACGTCGTGAGGGCCGATGCCTGCGCTGGGCTTGCCTGTAAGATGAACGGCTATAACACCGGGGCGCTTGATATCGTATGTTCTGCCGAGAAGCTGTTTTACAAGTTCGGGACCGCCCTCGCCCACAGCCATTGTGCCGAGCGCACCGTAACGTGTGTGAGAGTCTGAGCCGATTATCATTTTACCGCAGCCTGCCATCATCTCACGCATATATGAGTGAATGACAGCCTGGTGTGCAGGTACGTAGATACCGCCGTATTTTTTAGCCGCAGACAGACCGAAAACGTGGTCGTCCTCGTTTATTGTACCGCCCACAGCGCAAAGTGAGTTGTGGCAGTTTGTAAGAACGTAGGGAACAGGGAACTCTTTAAGCCCCGAAGCTCTTGCCGTCTGTATTATTCCGACATACGTTATGTCGTGCGATGCCATAGCATCGAATTTTATTTTAAGGTCGTCACCGTCACTTGTGCTGTGAGAGGTGAGTATCGGATAAGCAATCGTCTTTTTTCTCGCAGATGCGATCTGTTCATCGTTCAGCTCCGATATTTCAAGTCCTTTACCCTGACGGTAAACGACGCCCTTCTTTATTACATTAACCATTTAATTATTCCTTTCGTCAATATTCGACAGTTGTAAAGGACATAGCTTCAAGCGACACCTTCATATTCTGAAGATTTACGCTTATGCCGCGATCGTTTGCGTTGAATATACATAGTATACGGTTGTTTTCGTATTCTCTTTTGAAAACTATAACGCCGTGAGCTGTTTTAAGCACATCTGTTGTTCCGTATTTAAGCGCATCGTGCGTGTCACGGAGCTTCAGCGTGTTTTTGAAAAATTCTGTAAGCTCGCGGTCCTCACGTCCCCAAGGGTATGGGCGGCGGTTGAACGGATCACGATAACCCTCGCATCCGGCTTCGTCACCGTAATAGATACAAGGCACACCGGGGGAGCATACAAGCAAAGCAAAAGCCAGCTTCAGACGTGCACGGCCGAGCTTCAGCTCGTCCTCAGTCATTCGTGTTTTCGCAAGAACACTGCCTGCCTCACCCGAAATGTCCTTACCGCCGAGAACGGTAAGTATTCTTTCCGTATCGTGTGTACCCAAAAAGTTCATTGCGTGCAAAAGGTCGCAATGAGGATAATGACGTGAAAGGATAGTAAATGCATATTCGATAGCCTTTTCATTTCCGTACTTCGCGAAATCTATAATTGCATTACGCAGGGGATAATTCATAACACCGTCAAGCTGCTTGCCCTGAAAATAGTGGCGGCGGTAGCTGTAGGCTATTTTATTGGAAGCATCCTCCCAGACCTCGCCTATTAAAAGCGAGCCGGGCTTTTCGGCATCACACGCCTTTTTGATATCGTACAGAAGATCGTCGGGAAGCTCATCGGCAACGTCAAGACGCCAGCCGTCAGCTCCTTTTCGAAGCCAATATCTGATGACACCGTTTTCGCCGCAAATAAATTCCCTTAAATCTTTTCTCGTGTGGTTAAGTGACGGCAGAATACCGATGCCCCACCACGCTCTGTATTTATCGGGATGCTCTGTAAAATCGTACCAGTTGTAGTACTGTGAATTCTTGCTGTGATAAGCACCTATTGACGGATATTTTTTATATTTGTTAAAATACAGACTGTCATCGCCCGTGTGGTTGAAAACACCGTCGAGAATTATTTTCATTTCTCGGCTGTGTGCTTCCTTTACAAGCTCGTCAAAGGCTTCCTCACCGCCGAACATTTCATCGATCTTTGTGTAATCGCCCGTGTCGTATTTGTGGTTTGAATAAGCCTTGAAAATGGGGGACAGATATATGGTTTTTATTCCGAGATCTTTTAAATAATCAAGCTTTGATGTAACACCGTAAAGGCTTCCGCCGAAAAATGTGTTGTTTTTCAAGGGTTGTCCGGGATATTCAACGTATTCGACCTCACCGCCATCCCAATCGGAAATAAATACCGCATCATCACGTACGGGTATTTTATGATTAGTTTTGCAGAAGCGGTCAACGAAAATGTGATACATAGCCCCATCGGAAAACCAATTTGCCTGACGGTATTCATTGTGATATACCATCAGCTGGAATTTATCGGGATATCCGTCAGTTAAAAATCCTCTTTTTTCATCTCCGTCCGATGTAACAGTCATAATGCTTCCGTTACATTCGGTATTAAAGAAGAAATAATAAAGACCTACTTCGGGTGCTACGGTGGCGGAATAAACGTCAAATCCGTCCTCTATTCCCTTGTATTCCATTTTATATTTGTCTGTTATATCCGAAAAATCGTGTTCAAGCAGAAGCGTACAACCGTTAAGACAGTATATACGCGGAGAAAGAAGGGAGATTTTTATCTCCCCCTTCTCAAATGCGCAGTTGAAATAGTTTTTGCCATTCACGGTTTTTCTTACGATAAAGGGTTCGTTCTGTTTCAGTGAAAATGGAAGCATAAATTAATCCTTTATCTGTTCAGCACTCCAGATGTTGTCTGCATATTCTTTAACAGCACGGTCAGCGGCAAATCTGCCTGCGCCCGCAATGTTAACGGCACTCATAGAGAGCCACTTTGCTCTGTCCTCGTACATCTTGTCCATATTGTTATGAACAGCGTTGTAGGAGTTGAAGTCCGCAAAGCACATATAAGGATCGGGAACACCGCCGTCAAACAGCAGGTAGTTGGAGAAGTCGGAGAAGGAAACGCCGTTGAAGCCTCTGTTGAGAGTGTTTATTATTTCCTTGAGAGTCTCGCTCTGTGTATAGTAAACATTGGAGCGATAGCCCTCTCTCCATACCTTTTCAACCTCGTCTGCAGTAAGACCGAACAGGAAGAAGTTATCATCACCTACGGATTCGTGCATTTCTACGTTTGCACCGTCAAGCGTACCGATAGTGAGAGCGCCGTTTATCATAAGCTTCATATTACCCGTACCGCTTGCTTCCTTACCTGCAAGAGAAATCTGCTCACTGATGTCGGCAGAGGGAATAAGGATCTCAGCTGCCGATACACAGTAGTTTTCAAGGAAAACAACACGGAGCTTCTGTCTTATCTTGGGATTCTTTTCGATCTCAGCCGCAATATGCGTGATAAGCTTGATAGTCTGCTTTGCACGGTAATAACCGGGGGCAGCTTTTGCGCCGAAAATGAATGTTACGGGGCGCATTTCAAGGTCGGGATTTTCAAGAAGCTTGTTGTAAATGTTGATTATACGAAGCACGTTGAGAAGCTGACGCTTGTACTCGTGCATACGCTTGATCTGTACGTCAAATATTGAATCGCAGTCAAGCGCAAGTGTTTTCTGATTGCTTAAAAGGAACTTGGAAAATCTTTCCTTGTTGTCTTTCTTTATCTGTTCGAGCTTTGCCTGAACGCCTGCATCGTCTTTGTACTCTGCGAACTTTTCAAGCTCCCAGGGTGAATGTCTGTATTCGGGGCCTATCGTGCTGTCAAGCAGGTTTGCAAGACCGGGGTTGCTGTAGCACAGCCAACGGCGGTGAGCAATACCGTTTGTTACATTCGTGAACTTTTCGGGAGTCATAGCGTAGAAATCAGAGAAGATAGTCTTCTTGAGAATGTCGGAGTGAAGTCCCGAAACACCGTTTACGTGGTGTGAACCTACAATGGAAAGGTTAGCCATTCTGACCTGATTGTAGCCTATGATCGACATGCGTGCAACCGTGTCCTCATTACCGCAGAAGTTGCGTACGGATTCGCAGAAGCGGCGGTTGATCTCGCAGATAATTGTATAAATTCTGGGAAGCTTGAGCTTGAATATACCCTCGCCCCATGTTTCAAGCGCTTCGGGAAGTACCGTGTGGTTTGTATAAGACATCGTCTTTGATACGATATCCCAAGCGTGATCCCAGTCATAAGCACATTCGTCAAGCAAAATACGCATAAGCTCAGGTACGCAGAGCGCAGGGTGAGTATCGTTTATGTGAATTGCTACCTTGTCGGCAAGGTTATCGAGCGTACCGTACTGTGAAAGATGCTCATTCAGTATGCACTGAAGCGATGCGGAAACGAGGAAGTACTGCTGTGTCAGACGGAGCTGTTTACCCTCGTAGTGGTTATCGGAGGGATAAAGCACCTTTGAAATTACTTCCGCATTTGTGTTGTCTTCAAGAGCCTTGATGTACTGACCCTGTGAAAACAGCTTCATGTTGAACTTTGTCTGATCCTGCGCTCGCCACAGACGAAGAATGTTTACAGCCTTGGAGTCAGCGCCCGATATCATCATATCGTAAGGAACTGCCTGAACTTCATCACAGTCAACGTAGTCAACGAGCATTTTGCCGTTGTGCCAGTATTCCTTGACGTAACCGCCGAATTTTACGGTGTACGTAAGGTCGGTTCTCGGAACGAGCCAAGGCTCACCAGTGGGAAGCCATACATCGGGAAGCTCATACTGCTCACCGTCAACGATCTTCTGCTTGAAAAGACCGTAATCGTAGCAGATTGAATAACCGTATGCGGGATAGTCAAGGGAAGAAAGACCGTCCATAAAGCAGGATGCAAGTCTTCCCAGACCTCCGTTACCGAGTGCGGGGTCATCCTCACGCTTGATGAACTTTTCAAGTGAAAATCCGAAGTCCTTGAGAACACGGCTGTATTCGGAATAAAGACCGAGGTTCATAAGATTGTTTTTGAGTGAAGGACCTATAAGAAACTCCATGCACATGTAGTAAACACGCTTTGCGGATTTTTCCTGTACTTCCTTTTCAAATGCGGCATTTTTCTGCATAAGAATATCTCTTATTGTCAGAAGCGTTGCCTGATACATCTGATCGTCAAGTGCCTGATCGGGTGTTATTCCGAAATTACGTGTAAGCTTTGTGATAATATTGTTTTTGATTTCGATTTCTCTGTTTGTTGCCATTGGTAGAAAATTCCTTTTACTTTGTTAATTGATTATATATTTCAAGATATTTCACTGCGGATACTCCCCATGAGAAGTCACGGCGCATTATCTTCTTGACAAGTGCCGCACGCTTGCTTTCATCTCTGTAAAGCGAGATGGCAAGACGCAGTGTATACATCATATCATGAGCGTTATAGTTTGCGAATGTGAAGCCGTCACCTTCAAATGTTCCGTCTTCGTTTTCAATATACGGCTTGATCGAGTCGTAAAGACCGCCCGTTTCCCTTACAACGGGAATTGCGCCGTAGCGTGATGCGATCATCTGTGAAAGACCGCACGGCTCTGTTTTCGAGGGCATCAGAAATACATCGGATGCTGCATAGATCTTCTTTGAAAGGTCCTTGTTGTAAAGGAGCAATGTGCGTACCTTGTCGGGGTGTCTTTCCTGCAGATGGTAGAAAAAGTCCTCGTATTCATAGTCGCCCTTGCCGAGTATAACAAGCTGCACATCGTCTGTAAGCACCTCGTCGATAACAGCCTTTACAAGGTCAAGTCCCTTTTGCTCTGTAAGACGGGATATAACGGATACCATCGGTACGTCGGCTCTTTCGGGAAGACCTAATGACTTTTGAAGCTCAAGCTTGTTGTCAGCCTTTCTGCCCGATGATCTCCATGTGTAGTTTTTCACTATCGCCGTATCGGTATTCGGATCGTAATAATCCATATCGATGCCGTTGAGTACACCGCAGGTTTTACCCGCGTAAAGGCGTGTCATATATTCAAGCCCGTGAGCATAGGCGGATGACTGTATTTCATCAGCATATTTTTCACTTACCGTCATAAGAATGTCACAGCAGACGATAGCACCTTTCATAAGGTTGATGCAGCCGCTGTATTCAACTATCTCGCGCTCGTTTTGTCCGAGACCGAACACGTCCTCGAGTATGTCGAAGCTGTATTTTCCCTGAAATGCGATGTTGTGAATGGAGAACACCGTTTTGATGTTACGGTATTTTTCCCAATTCTTATATATTGTTTTAAGGTATATTACGGAAAGCGCACTCTGCCAGTCGTTTGCGTGGAGAATATCGGGATAAAAATCCGTCATTTCCATCATTTTGATAACTGCTGAGCAGAAATAAGCAAACCTTTCACCGTCGTCAAAGTCACCGTAAAGTGAATTTCTCTTGAAATAATATTCATTATCTATAAAATAATAGATAACTCCGTCAAGATCATAGCTGTAAAGCCCTGCATACTGACGACGCCAGGAAAGTGATACTTCAAACTCACATTCCTTTTTCATTTTTTCTCTGTATGCGCCCGATACCGCGGAGTAAAGGGGAAGCACAACTCTGACATCGTCATCGGGGGATGCCTTCTTTACTGCGATGGGAAGTGAACCGATGACATCGCCAAGCCCACCCGACGATGCAAACGGAAGTGCCTCTGTCGCAACATATAATATTTTTTTCATTACTTTACCTTTCCTTTCGGATCGTAAATGTTATATCATTATGCCTTTTTCGGCAAAATACGGCTTTGTTTCGTGTCCGGAAAGCACACGGCAGTCACGTACAACAACATTTTTGTCAAGTACGGAGCAGTTTATAACAACGTTTTCGCCTATTTCACAGTCCTGCATAATTATTGAATTTTTTATGCAAGTGCCTCGGCTGACCTTGACACCTCTGAATATGATAGAGTTTTCAACAGTTCCCTCAATCACACATCCGTCAGCAATAAGAGAATTCTTAACGGAGGAATTGTTGCCGTATCTTGTGGGGGAGGAGTTTCTTACCTTTGTAAGGACAGGACGGTCCTTGATGTTGAAAAGTGCGTTGCGTACATCAAGCTTTAAAAGCTCCATAGATGAGGAGTAGTATTCCGCAAACGATGAAACGCATGCAAAATAACCGTCATATTTATACGTCATTATCTTATATGAGTTTATGTTTCTTGCAATTACATCGGAGTTGAAGCTTGTGTAATCGTGCGCTTTTGAATCGTGAATGATGGAATGTAAGAATTCACGCTTCATAACCATAATGTTAAGGCTTATATCGTGCGCGCCCGTTTTTTCCGTGGGATATACGAAAATGTCCTTTGCGCGTCCTTCGGCGTCTGAGTTGATGATGACATTCTTTTTGCAAGATTCGGAATTGAGCACCACATTTTTAACAGCTATTGTTATGTCAGCTCCCGTTTCTTCGTGAGCATCGATAAGCTTTCTGAAGTCAATATTACATATAACGTCGCAGTCTGACATTACAACGTAATCTTCCTTACATCTTTCAATAAAATGCAAGCTGTTTATAAGACCGGAAAGTCTTGTTGCAAAGCTGAGTCTTGACGTGCTTGCAAACGCTGTTATGTGAGGAGGAAGTATTTTAATACCGCCTGAACGTGATGCCAGGTCCCAGTCCTTTCCGTTTCCGATGTGGTCCATAAGTGACTGGTAGTTTGACTGTGTTATGACACCGACTTTCTGTATTCCGGAGTTTACCATATTGGAAAGTGCAAAGTCAATGAATCTGTAACGGCAGCCGTAGGGAACAGATGCCATAGTTCTCATCTGTGTAAGCTCGGGGATGTTTCTGTCGTGAACGTTTGAAAATATAATACCTACTGCTGACATATTACTTATCCTCCTTTGCGGTAAGCTCTTTGAGCGAAGCTTCGTTTATCATTTTGCCGGGAGCAATAACAGTGCCGTCGGGAATTGAAAGACCGCCGCCGACAAGAGTGATCTCACCGTTTTGCTTGTCGCCGCCGATGGAACAGCCGCAACCTACGGTCGTGTCGCCGTCCATGACAGTATAATTTACAACGGCGCCTGCTTTTATGACAGTTCCTTTCATAATTACGCTGTCTTTTACAACAGCGCCAGCTTCAACGGTAACACCGTTTGAAAGCACGGAGTTTTCAACACGTCCGTAAATTTCGCATCCTTCTGTGATAAGAGAGTTTACGATAACGGAATTGTCGCCTGCGTAGTGCGGAGGCTCCGTTGAGTTACGTGAATATATTCTCCAAGAAGGCTCTTTGAGATTGAATATGGGTTTTTCACCGAGAAGATCCATATTTGCTTCCCAAAGACTTGAAATTGTTCCGACGTCCTTCCAGTAACCGCTGAAGGGATAAGCAAACATACGCTCTCCGCCTTCAAGCATTGCGGGTATGATGTTCTTTCCGAAGTCTTTTGAGGAGTTGGGATCAGCCTCGTCTGCCGTAAGATAATCAAAAAGCTTCTGCTTGTTGAATATGTAGATACCCATCGAAGCCTTTGTGCTCTTGGGTTCTTTCGGCTTTTCCTCAAACTGATAGATAGATCCGTCATCGTTTGTATTCATAATACCGAAACGGCTCGCCTCTGCAAGCGGTACGTCTATAACGGCTATCGTACAGTCTGCATTGTTTTTCTTGTGATAGTCGAGCATCGCATAGTAATCCATCTTGTAAATGTGGTCACCCGAAAGGATAAGCACGTAGTCGGGATCGTATCTTGCGATGAAGTCGATGTTCTGATAAATTGCGTTTGCCGTGCCGCTGTACCAGTCAGCGCCCTTCTGACGCTGATAGGGGGGAAGCACCATGGCGCCGCCGTATGTTTTGTCAAGGTCCCACGGCTGACCGTTTCCGATGTACTCGTTGAGTACCAGAGGCTGATACTGTGTCAGAACACCTTCAGTATCTATACCCGAATTTACGCAGTTGGAAAGAGTGAAGTCAATGATTCTGTACTTTCCGCCAAAAACAACGGCGGGCTTTGCGGTTTTTTCCGTAAGTGTGTAAAGCCTGCTGCCCTGACCGCCTGCCAGAAGCATGGCAACACATTCTTTTTTCTTGAACATTGATGTTCTCCTTTACGATTTATTTTATTCGCCTTTGATCTCTATATCTTCCTGCTCGAATATGACAGCTGAAAGAGGTGGAATGTTTATCGTAAGCGCATACGGCAGGTTGTCACACATCATTTCACGTGCAAGTACCGCACCGTTTGCACATCCGTTACCGCCGAATTCAGAGCTGTCTGTTGAGAATATCTCGTGCCAGTAACCGCCGTCGGGGACTCCGATTGAGCAGTTATCCTTGTAAGACGCCGAGAAGTTCATAATACAAAGCAGTTTTTTGCCGTTTTTGTTTTGCCTTTTAAAGACTGACATATTTCCGCTGTTATCATCCGCACGTATCCACGTGAAGCCGTCCCACGACGTATCACATTCCCAAAGTGCGCTTTTTGAAAGATAGAAGCGGTTGAGTCTTGAAACGAAATGTTGAAATGTCTTATGTGCCGGGAAGTCGAGCATAAACCATTCAAGTGAGGATGCATAATCCCATTCACGGAACTGAGCAAATTCACTTCCCATAAACATCAGCTTTTTGCCGGGGTGGCACATCATATATGCCATAAACAGCCTTGCACCCGCAAACTTCTGCTGATAATCCCCCCACATCTTGTCAATTACGGAGTTTTTACAGTGTACCACCTCATCGTGAGAGATAGGGAGTATATAATTTTCGTTGAATGAATACATCAGCGAGAAATTGAGCGCTGTGTGATGGTACTGTCTGTATACGGGGTCACGCTTGATGTAATCCGTGATGTCATTCATCCAGCCCATATTCCATTTGAAGTGAAAGCCGAGACCGCCCTCTGATACGGGCTTTGTTATCATCGGCCAGTCGGTCGATTCTTCCGCCGCCATTATTACATCGGGAAAGCGAAGCTCAATAGACGAGTTCAGCTTCTTGAAAAACGCAATCGACTCATAGTTTTTGTTTGAGCCGTCAAATGCTGGTGTCCACTCGCCCGGTGCGCGGTCATAGTCAAGATAAAGCATCGCCGCAACGGCATCGACACGCAAACCGTCAATGTGGTATTCCGTCAGCCAGTAATGCGCATTTGAAACGAGGAAAGATTGGATTTCTTCGCGTCCTACATCGAAGAAGCGCGTACCCCAGACCTTATGCTCCATTCTGTCACGGCCTTGATATTCGTAAAGAGGCGAGCCGTCAAATTCATAAAGACCGTGTGCGTTTTTCGGGAAGTGTGCAGGTACCCAGTCCATAATAACACCGATGCCGTATTCGTGCATCTTGTTTACGAAATACATAAACATTTCAGGTGTTCCGAAACGTGAGGTGGGAGAATAGAAATTGCATACCTGATAACCCCACGAGCCGTCAAACGGATGCTCGGCTATCGGCATAAGCTCAATATGTGTGTAACCCATCTGCTTTACGTACGGTGCAATCTCGTCGGCAAGCTCGATGTATGACAGATATGAGCCATCCTCATGCTTTTTCCACGAGCCGAGGTGGAGTTCATATATATTCATCGGTATCGGATAGTCGCCGCGCATAACGGTTTTTTTACGGTACTTCATCCAATCCTTGTCTGTCCAATGATATTCATTCAGCTCATAAAGATATGACGCAGTTTCCGAAAGTGTGCCCGAGTGTACAGCGTACGGATCTGCTTTATAAAATTCATTTCCGTTTCGCTTGATTTTATATTTGTATTTTACTTTGTCGCTGTTTTGTATTTTGAGCTTAAGCTCTGCTTGCCATATACCGTTATCGGTGATCCTTTTCATCGGGCAGCTTTCATCCCATCCGTTGAAGTCACCTGTTACGTAAACGGCATCGGCATTAGGCGCCCATACTCTGAATACGGTAGTGCCTTTTGAAAGTGTGTGATGCCCGAGATACTTATAGGATTCAAAGTTTGTACCTTGGTGAAATAAGTATGGGGCAAGCTCTTCTTTTCTTCTTGCCATAATACCACTCCTTCGGTTAAAAAACCTCAACTTATATTATAATACATAATATTGAAAAATACAAGACCTAACGCGCATATTTTCAATTATTTATTTAAAAAATATCTATCCGTTCTGAATGTTTTCAGGTATTGCTTGTTTTCTTCGGGAATACAAAGACTTTCGCACGCTTTTTGTATGGTTTTGCGGTGTACAAACGGTGGAAGCTGTCCGTTTTCCACGTACTTTACGGCGGATTTATATTGCTTTGCAAGGGCTGTCGCGAAAAACCAGCTTATCATCATATTAACGTAGTAGTCATCGCTTTTGATTTCCGATACCTTTTTCAAAAAAATACCGTCAAATTTTTCATCAAGAAAATGTACCATAAGCATTTCAATTCCGAACCGCACGGTGTACGGATGCGAGGAGGAAATGTATTCTTCCGCGTGGCTCAAAAGCCTTTCTTTGTTATCTTTAAAGCATTTCGGACGCAACGAATCACACACCGCCCAGTTATCGACGAACGGCAGAAAACGGTTTGTTTTAGAAATACATTCATCAAAATCCGTAATTCCGCAAACAATAAAGGAATGAAGCTGGTTTTCTTCATAAAATCTGTGAGGAAGGAGTGAAATAAAACCGTCAGACGAACCGCTTTTCATAAGTTCATTCGCGAATTTGCGCAGTAACGGTATGCGCACGCCGATGATATTTTCTGGCAAGACCGTCGGTATAAGCTTGCTTTGAAAAGTCTTGTATTTCTCGTCTTTCATTTCGAAAAGACGGCTGCGTATTTCTTTTTCCGTAATGCTTTTTTTCATATTTACACCTGCTTTTCAGTAACGTTTTGCGTATTAAATTAACCGTTTTACACGTTCTATCATATATCATTAAAGTTTTATACATTAAAATTACAAATAAATTGTTGATTTTTTCATTCTTTTATGGTAAAATAATAAAATCTTAATTAGAATTACCGAAAGGAATCAACGAAATGCTTAATGTTGCTGTTATCGGATTCGGTACTGTCGGAAGCGGCGTTTGTGAGCTTTTGACGAATAATGCCGATATTATCGAGAAAAATGCAGGCGAAAAAATAAACTTGAAATATATATGCGATATACGCGAGTTTCCCGATTCACCTTTTGCAGACAAAATGGTAAAGGATTTTGAAATTATCGCAAACGATCCCGAGGTTGATGTCGTCGTTGAAACAATGGGCGGCAGAGGTGCGGCTTACAAGTTCACGACAATGGCTTTGGAAAAGGGAAAGAGCGTTGTTACATCAAACAAGGAGATTGTTGCTTACTGCGGTGTTGAGCTTATGCAGAAGGCGGAAGCAAACGGCGCAAGATACCTGTTTGAAGCAAGTACGGGCGGTGCTATTCCCGCACTTACTCCCATTGCACAGTGTCTTGCCGCAAACAGAATATCACGTATCGCAGGTATTCTCAACGGCACGACAAACTATATCCTTACAAATATGTTTACGCATGGAAAAAGCTATGATACAGCGCTTTCCGAAGCTCAGGCAAAGGGCTATGCCGAAAAGGATCCCACGGCAGACGTTGAGGGATTTGATACGTGCAGAAAGATTTGTATCCTCGGCGCGATAATGTCAGATTATCTTGTATGCCCCGATGACGTAAAGGTTATGGGTATATCGAAGATAACGAGAAAAGACGTTGAAGCGGCTGAATCCTTCGGCTGTAAGATAAAGCTCCTCGGCGTTGCAGAAATGCGAGGCGGCAAGCTTTTGCTTGAGGTGTCTCCTTACTGTATTGCCGATAATGTTCCGCTTTACGGAATTGAAGACGTATTCAACGGAATTATGGCTGACACAGATGCCGCAGGTACAGTTATGTTCTACGGCAGAGGTGCAGGCAAGCTTCCTACGGCAAGCGCAGTCGTTTCGGATATTATCGATATCGCCGCAAGGAAGGGTGCAAAGTCACAGTTTGCGCCGTGGAAAGACGGTAAGGATATGATTGCTGAGGATGACAGAGAATATGCATATCTTATGCGTGTAGGCGGCGATGTTGAAGACTTTGAAAAGAAGTTCAATATCTGCGCCCATATTCCCGAAGAAAATGTTGTTGCTTTTGTTACTGACAGATTTAATTCTGCAGAATACGAAAGCTTCTGTAAGATATTGGAAGAAAGAGGATATACTGTAATATCTTCATACAAGGTGTTTGCATAAGTTTTAATGTTTCAAAATGTTATCAGCGCAATTTCATATTTTCATCACATAACAATGTAATAATGATGGTGTAAGCTGAGGTACATATTTTTGAAAGGACAAAACAATGAACGAAAACTTTGACAATAACTACAACGAAAATTTAAATGCGGACGAGAAAGTAAGTGAAGGATCAGCTTCGGAAGCTTCCGAAGAAGCCGCAAAGGCACAGCCTTTTGAAGAACCGAAAAGGGAAGAGCCCGTTTATAAAACGGCATCTCCTTATGACGGCGGAACAAGAAGCTATTTCTCGAATCCCGATACAGTATCAGCGCCTTATCCCGAGAAGCCAAAAAAGAAAGGTTCGGTTGCTATTGTAATTGCCTGCGTTGCGGTAGTTATCCTGCTTTGTGTCGGCGCATATTTTGCTGGAAGATATTTCGGCAACAAGGACGGTGTTACTCCGCCTGTAAACGGCGAGGTAACAAAGGATCAGAGCACGGACAAAAAAGACGATGTTACGGCAAGCGATGAAACGCTTGCGTACAGCGATGTTATCGTACAGCCCAATGAAATGGTGACTGTTGTTGAGAAAACGGTTGACTGCGTCGTTGAAATAAAGACGGAGCAGGTCGTATACGGTTCTATCTTCGGACAAAGTGTTTCGCAGGGTGCCGGAAGCGGTGTTATCGTAACAAAGGACGGCTTTATCGTAACGAACAACCACGTTATAGACGGTGCGGAAAAGATTACGGTAAGGCTCAGAAGCGGTGAAACCTACGATGCCATTATCTGGGGCGTAAACACGAAAAATGACCTTGCTGTCATTAAAATAGAGGCGCAGGATCTTCCCACGGCAACATTCGGAAATTCAGACAATCTTAAAGTCGGTCAGACTGTAATTGCCATAGGAAACCCCTTGGGAGAGCTTGGCGGTTCCGTTACGAGTGGTATTGTTTCGGCGCTTGCCCGTGAAATAAAGATAGACAATAAAATGATGACGCTTATTCAGACAGATGCTCCCGTAAACCCCGGCAACTCCGGCGGAGCGCTGTTCAATATGGCAGGTGAGCTTATCGGCGTTGTGAACGCAAAATCGTCCGGAAGCGACGTTGAGGGTATCGGATTTGCAATTCCGTCAAATACTGCATACGGTATCGTTCAGGATATAATTGCAAATAAATCGTCAACAGATAAAGCATACCTCGGTGTTGAAATAGGACAGACAAGACAAGGCTATGTATATATAACGAATGTTATGGACGGTTACGATGCACAAAAGGCGGGACTCAAGGTGAACGATATCATATTTACCGTTGACGGCAATATGATTTCAAGCCCCAATACGCTTTCAACGCTCATTGCTTCGTATTGCGTTGGCGATTCAGCGGAAGTGGTAATTTACCGTGACGGAAAATCACAGATAATAATCGTTGAGTTTACAACTCCCCGTCCTGTAGACGCTAATTGAAATTAAAAAATCAGTGTCACAGACACTGATTTTTTAAAAAAACGATAGAAAAGAAAGGGTGACATACCGTGTTGGGAATAAAAGAAGGCAAGGTCTGCTTGTCCGCTTATGATCCTGCGTGGAAAAAAGAGGCATCTGATGCCATAATGAATTTAAAAAACGTGCTCGGCACATTTGCGGTAGATATACAGCATATCGGCTCGACCGCTGTTTTCGGTATGTCAGCCGTTCCTGTCATAGATATTGCTGTCGGCGTTCGTTTTCTCGAGGATGTAAACAAATTTATCCCCGAACTTGCCGAAATCGGTGTATATCACGTTCCGGGCAGAGACAATGCAAGACGTATGTTTTTCTTCTCGGGCGATCTTGAAAACGATATAGTTACGCACAATATCCATTTTGTTGAGTACATGGACGAAAGATGGCAGGGCTTTATCAATTTCAGAAAATATCTCGGTGCAAAGGATTCACACAGAGAGGAATATATAAAAATAAAGGAAGCGGCATATCTCAAACACCCCGACAATGTTGACCATTATAACGCATCAAAATCGGAATATATAAGAAATATAGTCAGAAAAACAAGCACACGCAATTATCTCGGTAAGACGTTTACCGTAAGCGTTACACGTCCGATAGGCACGCGCCATCCCACAAAGAAAAACATAACATATCCGATAAATTACGGAGTTATTGATGGTGAGCACGGTGCCGACGGAAAGGAGCTTCGTGCGTATATTCTCGGTGTAAGAACACCTATTGCCTCTTTTACGGGAACTGTTGTCGGTGTCATACACAGAGGCGGAGAATGCGGTGTGCGCCTTGTTCTTGCACCTCCGGGTGTGTATGTAAATCAGGCAAGGATAGAGGAAGCGGTGCATTTCCGTGAAAAGTTTTACGAAATAACCGTAAATTCTCTTTATCAGAAGTCTGCGGGAATGATCGTTTACAGAAAAACACCCGACGGTATAAAATATCTTTTGCTGTTTCAGAAGCGTTCGGGTACGTGGAGTTTCCCGAAGGGACATATGGAAATGTGCGAAACCGAATTACAGACGGCAAAGAGGGAAGTTTTTGAGGAAATAGGCCAGCATCTGAAGCCACACAAGAATTTCAGACATTCCGTAACATACAGACTTGCCGCCCCCTGCAGAAAAACGGTCGTACTGTTCCTTGCGGAATCAAATGATCCGAAGATAGTGTTTGAAAGCGTTATGTCGGAGTACAGATGGCTTAAATACGATGATGCGTGCCGACTGTTCTGGAATTCAAATTACAGACGTATTCTTGCGGAAGCAGAGAGCTTCATTTATAATCTTGGAAGAAAATCCAAAAATTGATAAACCGTTTTAAAGTATATTTTGTCCGCTTTGAGTTACAATACTCTTGCGGGCAAAATTCATTCTAAGGACGGTTCAAATGACGAAAATATACAGATTTTGCGCCGTGATAACGGCGCTTTTTCTTTTGATACCAAGCGTGGTAAACGGTAATGATATAATGACGTCGGGTGTAAACGAGCCGCTTAATTATTACTGTAAAAGGAATTCGGAGCATAAAGCACCGACACTTGATTCAAGGTTTGAATTCATGAAGGATCTTGGAGGGTATTACGTCGGTGATGAAAATGAAAAGGTGATATATCTGACGTTTGATGCAGGATACGAAAACGGTAATATAGAGCGTATTTTGGATACCTTGGACGCACACGGTGCAAAAGGCGCGTTCTTTGTGCTGGATAATCTGATCAGACGGAATACGGAGCTTGTAAAGCGAATGGCAGATGAAGGACATCTTGTGTGTAATCATACCGCACATCATAAGGATATGACGAAAATAACGGATAAAGCTGTATTTGAAAAGGAGCTTTCCGACCTTTCATCATATTATACCGAAATGACGGGCAAAGAGATGGCTATGTACTACAGACCTCCCGAAGGCAGATTTTCGGAACAGAATCTGAAATTCGCAAAAGAGCTTGGATATAAGACTGTATTCTGGAGCTTTGCTTATGCGGATTGGGACAACAACAAGCAACCCGATCCCGGAAGATCAAAAAAGCTGATTCTTGACAACACGCATAACGGTATGGTGGTGCTGCTTCACCCCACCTCGAAAACTAATGGCGATATACTCGACAGTGTTTTGACTGAATGGGAAAGCATGGGCTACCGTTTCGGAACACTTGACGAATTATGCAGATAAAATTTCTTTGCGTTTTGACAGTATTCGCGCTCTGCTTTTCACCGTTTCACAGCTTTTCTGCAAGCACGGATGTTTACAGGAGCGTTGCGACAACGGAAAAAAAGATCGCCCTGACATTTGATGACGGCCCGCATTATAAGTATACCGAAAAGGTTCTTGATATACTTGAAAAGTACGGTGTCAAGGCGACATTCTTTGTTATAGGTGTGAATGCGGAAAGACATCCCGACAAGGTGAAGCTTATTTCCTCTCTCGGCCACGAGATAGGTAATCACACGTATTCACATCCGCATCTGAAAAAGGTGACCGCACATGAGCTTGAGGCTGAGATACAAAGAGCATCGGAGGTTATCTGTAAACTTACAGGTAAAACACCCGTTTTGTTTCGTCCGCCAGAGGGTTATTGCTGTGCCGATGTTTCAGATACCGCGAAAAAAATCGGGTGCGAGGTTATTTTGTGGTCGCACGATACCAGAGATTGGGCGCATACACCGTCAGAGGAAATATCAAAAAATATACTTGACAGTGTAGGATGCGGAGATATAATTCTTTTTCACGATTTTATAACTCCGGATACTCCGACACCCAAGACACTTGAAACGGTAATACCGAAGCTTATCGAAAGAGGATACGAATTTGTAACCGTATCAGAACTTATTTCGCTTGGATGAGCTTATAAAAGCGTCAGGCTGATTTGAGCCTGACGCTTTTGATTTTTTTCGTTATTCTTCTGTTTCTTCTCCGTTTTCGTTATAATACGGATCTATCATTATTTCTTTTATCTTAGGATAAGCTGCGTATACACCTATGTAAGCGCATGTTGCAAACGTCAGAACGAAGGGAAGCACGATGCCCACGGGCAGAAATCCGATGAATATAAACACGTTGAATGCGATTACGAGAAGCATACCTAAAATTGCGGGAATGTTTCTTTTGAGTCCGATAAATACAAATATAAGTCCGTTTTTGAACATCTTGTAGATCGATAAGTCAAATGTTACAAGCATCAGATAGAGATATACTCTCATTATCAGGTACATAATACCGATAAATACGCATATCCAGAACATTACACTGTACATGGATGAAAGGGAAGAATTTATCGCAAAGAATTGTAAATCATAAAAAGTAAGACCGATTATTGCAAGATCGATTATGCCGAGCAAAAGTGATTGAAGTTTGTTCTGCTTGATTGTCTGCTTGAAGTCCGCAAACATGAACACAGGCTCACCTTTTTGTATATTTCTTATTACGTAGAACATACCCGTGTTTGCGTAACCCCAAGTAAAGATGATCAGCGCGGCAATACCGAAAAAGATAAGTGTCGGTATTGTAAGGCGCACACTTTGGTCAGTCTGAACGCCGTACGCACCGAAAAGTGACATCGTTACGGGATTTATATTTCCGCTGATTATTGCCGAACGAACAGGACCGAACAGCGTACCCGAAGCCGCAGGGGCTGAAAGATTGGTAAATCCAGCTATGGCAAAAAACAATGAAAAAATCGGCAAGCACAAAAGTGTAAACATCAGATTTGTATTCAGAAGTTTCGTTATCGATCTGCCGTAATACTTGAAAAAGTTTTTGAATGACGGATCCTTGACCTCGCCTTTTTCAACGCCTTTTCCTTCTTTCTGGGTATCGAAGATATTGGGTAGTTTAAGAATTTTTTTTCTTTCCATTTTTAAATTTCCTTCAAATTATATGGTATATTATGCAAACGGCAAGTATAATCACGGAAGATGTCAGGAGGTATCGCAGATAACACGCAAGGTCTTCCTCAAACATACCGTTGAATTCGCGCGCTTTATTCATACTGTGTGAAAAACTAACCGACACAGCAGAAAAATAAAGTAAGCTAAAACAGTATAAGCCGAGCGAAACGGAAGCGGTGAGATATTCTGAAATAAATGCTCCGTACATACACATAACGGAAAATCCCGAAATTACGCCGAATACGGCACATGTAAGTCCGCTTATAAGCGACGACAGTGAGGTGAATCCCGAAACGAATATGAGTGCGAACGGCAGAAATGACAGAAAGTAACTTTTAAGCATCGCTTTTGCCGTGCCGTCTGAATTAACGGCGGCCATTTTTTTGTTCAGCAAAGCAAAAATATCAGTTTGCTTGAGATATATGTATAAAAGGCATCCTACGATAAGGCAGAGGGAAAATATTACGCAAAGAAATATAAGTGAATACAAAAAGTAATTCCGACGGTCGCGCCTGCGAGCCATTGTGTAAAGTGTCCGCACGGCAATATCGTCACCGCTTTTTGTATTTTGTACGTTGCTTTTTCCGTCCGTAACGTATTTCATCCTTTAACACTCCGTTTTCATATACTCTACATAATAATATGAAAACGGACGGAAAAATATTCCGTTTATTTGCCCGAAAGTTCCTCAGCTCGTTTTGTGCAGGCGCTCATAGCGTCGTATACGGTTTTTTCAAATTCAGCACCGTAAAACACTTTCATCGCTTCGGCAGTTGTTCCGCCGGGTGAGGTTACGTCTTTTATAAGCTGTTCGGGCGATTTTTCGCTGTTCATAAGAAGTTTTGCGGAGCCTATTACAGTCTCGCAGGCAATTCTTCTCATTTCTTTTTCATCGTCAAATTCTATTCCCTGAATCGTAGCGCCGTCCATAAGCGATTTTATAAACAGGAATATGTATGCAGGGGATGATGACGTTAATGAAATAATAGCGTTCATTTTGTCCTCTGTAAGCTCAAAAGCGACACCGAGCGCGGAGAACAGCGCAAATGCTTTCTTGAAGTTTTCCTCACTTACAAATTCGTTTTTGCAGACCGAGCAAACGCCTGCACCGATAAGCATCGGCGTGTTTGGCATCGCCCTTACGACTGCGGCATTCGGCAGATACGACTGAATGTATCCGCAGCTGATACCTGCGGCTATCGTTATAAACGTTTTGTTTTCGTAGCTGATGCTGCTTGATTTCAGCTCACCGAGAAGTTCTTCGAAATTTTGCGGTTTGACCGCAAATACTACGAAGTCAGCCTCTTTCACTGCATCTGAAGCTGAGCTTGCCGCCTTGATGTGCGGATAGTCATCAAGCTGAGATTGGAATTTATCGTAAAGTATTATATCATCAGACGTAAAGTCAGAACTGTTTTTAAGAATTCCGTTAATTATTGCATGCGCCATATTTCCGACGCCGATAAAAGCAATTTTTTCGTTCATATTCTTCTCCAAATAAGTTAGTAAAGTTAATTATATCACATTAATTTTCGAAATGATATGTATTTATTTAAAACTTTTTTATTTCGCCGTAGAATGTTGTGCATTATTTTTAGTAAATTACAACAAAAATGAATATAGTTTTCTGAAAAAACTTGACTGAAAGATGAAAATGTGCTATTATAGTGCAGGAAAATAATTATTGCGAGAAAGGAGATAGATAATGTCCGCATTCAGTGAAATGCTTTTAAATGAAATGAACGAAAATGATATGTCAGTTATGCGTGTTGCCGCATGTGCGAACATTTCACGTTCGGTCGTAACCAAGATCGTAAACGGTCAAAAAACACCTACTCACGATGAGCTTGCAGCAATTGTGTCTGTAATTCCGATTTCAAAGGTGAAAAAATATTTGTTGATGCACGAGCTTGATATTGCCCGATTCGGAAGTATCGGATGCCGTCAGCTTGATGAAATTGTAAAGAAAAATGAACTTTCATCTCCATTCATGAAGCTTTCTATGCATCATATGGAAATACAGCACAACGATAAATGGAATGTATCCAAAAAAGAAGACGGAATCAGAATGCTTAAAACCCATACTGAAGTTCTTTTGTACGCTCTGGAAGCAACAAAGAGGGAAGTGAAGCACAATTCCGCGCCGATGCTGTATACTAATGTTACAAGCGATAACAAAGTACTTCAGCAGACCATAATCTCTATTCTTTCCACCGTCTCGGATAAGGTCAATTTCAAAATATGCACACAGATCACAAAGAAGAAACGCAAAGGTAGTTTGAGCAATTTCCTGCAGATACTTGATTGTGCACCGTTCTTTATCGGAAGCGGAGACATTCTTTATGAATATACGAGCGAAAGGTCTGATATTTTACCGTTTGGTTTTTCTGATTATATTCTTTTGTCGAATGAGATCATATTTATGAATGAAAAGCTCGACCGCGCACTTGTTGTAACAGACAGAGAAACGGTAAATGATTTCACCGATATATGTCAGACTCATATCGCGGGGATGAGAAGCCTTGTGCGCCGATATTCGTCTGTATTCGATCTGTTTGATTTTATGAAGAAAGCAACGAAGCCGCTGTCGTATGTTTGCTATTTCCAACACGCACCGTGCGTTGTGCCGTTTATTGAATATGATCAGATGCTTCAGATAGCAAAAACTGACATTCCCGAAGTAAAAGAGGTGTTGCCATCCTTGTATGAATATTATAACTCATACAAAGACAGATTAAAGATGGGCGCTTTCACAAGAAAGGGACTTTATGCTTTTGCCAAAACGGGTATTCTTTACGATTTTCCCGAGGAATACGTAAATCCCGCACCTGTCGAAGTGAGGAAGAATATACTTTCGAAAATGCTCGGTGCTATGAAAGACGGTATATCGGATTTTCGTGTTATAAACGAGAATTTCATAGATTTTCCGATAGATACAATGATAGATTATATGAAGGACTGTCAGCTTATGTTCAGTATGACACCTTCAAGCGCCTCTGAGTTTTCGGGTCAGGTAGGTGTTGTTACCGATGAAGCAACGCTTCTTGAGGAAGCATCAAACTTTTTTGATATGCTTTTTGAAAGCAGATACCTTTATACGAAGGCTCAATCATTTGAAATAATAAAACAGTGTATAAACGAAATTCCGTAATCACATAAATACTGCTCCTGCATATTCTTCGGATATATGAAAAACGAAGATGCAGGAGCTTTCTGTTCAAATTAACACATTATAACAAAAAATGTTGTGAGATTTTCTTCGATCGTGTTAAATGGAGATATTTTTTCTCTTTTTTTATTGAAAATTACGGATTAAGTATTGAAATCTTGCAAAATGTATGTTATAATTTGCCCGAAATCTTTAATTTGGAGGATTATTATGTCATTTAAAACAGAATATCTTGCAGGCGTGTACGAAAAAGTAGTTCGTACAAACCCCGGCGAGACTGAATTTCACCAGACTGTAAAAGAAGTTCTTGAATCTATCGAACCCGTTATCGAGCAGCGCCCCGACTTGGTTAAAGCAGGTGTTGTTGACCGTATGGTTGAGCCCGAACGTGCTATCTCCTTCAGAGTTGCATGGGTTGATGACAACGGCAATGTTCAGGTAAACAAGGGCTACCGTGTACAGTTCAACTCTGCTATCGGTCCTTACAAGGGCGGTATCCGTTTCGCTCCTTCCGTAAACCTTTCCATTATGAAGTTCCTTGGCTTTGAGCAGACATTCAAGAATGCTCTTACAACACTTCCCATGGGCGGCGGTAAGGGCGGCTCCGACTTCGATCCCACAGGTAAGTCTGACGGCGAAGTTATGCGCTTCTGCCAGAGCTTTATGACAGAGCTCCAGAAG
>JAZRTS010000036.1:0-7154 GCA_045652135.1 Eubacteriales bacterium
TACAAGCGGTCAGCCTTTTGATGAAACGATTACGAGTTTTATGCACGCATACAGATACATTGAAAATGTGTCCGAGCTTCCCTCGGCGTAAAAGAGAATTATGATGAAAAAAATACTTAAAACACTTTCACTGTTTCTCGCCTTGCTTATACTTGTATCGTGTACGGCGGAAAATAACGGAAAGATCACTACGGATACAAATGAAGCCGTGACCGAATCACTTGATGAAAATTTGCCCGAAAGGCTGGGAGTTGTGTGGTTTACAACACCTGCCATTCCTGCGGATGCAGGGAAAAGTGTAAATCTTTTGTCGTATGATGTTCAGTTTTCACTCGGTGTTACGACATCACGTGAAAAAATAAAGTGGTCATCGGAAGAAATACAAATCGATGAAAACACCTGTGTTACCCCGGCAAACGCAGGGGTATATACGCTCACGGCGCAATACGGTGAGAAAAGTAAAAACATTTATCTCATAGTAAGGGCAAGTGAGTCCGATGAATACGTGCTTTATTCAAATGATTTTGAAAATGCCCAGGCAGAGGACTTTGATGTTATACAAAAAACAAACGGAACATTTGATATAAAAGACGGTAAAATGGTGCTTTCAGCACCACGTGCAAGCTCGGACTACGTAAGGGTCTTGCTTCCCGATTTTATCGGAGAATTCGGTGACTATAAGATAAAAGCAAATGCCGCTGTAACAAATAAATCCGATGAAAAAAGATGGATGTCCGTTATGTACAGGGTACAGAATAACGATACACCGTATTATCAGCTTTGCGTAAGAGCAAATGCAGCTCTTTCTGATGGGGTTGAGCTTGCGCACAGAAATGAAAGTGCAGAGTGGATTTATAACGGAAAAGGATCTTTTACAGAGGCTCTTTCTCTCGATAAAATGTATGAGTTTACAGCTGATATACACGGTTATTACGGTGCAGGATACATTAACGGCGAAAAAATAGTTGAAACAACTGACGGACTTTCTGATTATCCCACAGGCAGAGTGGGATTTCAGGTCTGTGGCGCAACGGCACAGATCGAGGATGTCAAGATAACAGTCGATTTTTACGAGGCTGAAAAATTCATTCTCGAAAAAGGCTTTGCCGATGTGCGTAAGCTTGATACAAAGATCGCGCTTTATTCGTCTGTTGTAACGGAAATAACAAGCTTCGAGGAGCTTGAAAAAATTCTTGAAAATTCGCCCTCAAATGCTATACTTTCCGTTTCTGAAATGAACGGCGAGGTATCTGTTATAAATGAAAACGGCGAAAAGATATCAAGTATTGACGAAGCGATGTCATATCTTGACGGCAAGGTTATACCTGTTTTCAGACCTGCTGATAAAAATGCCGCAAAGCTGACAGCAGAGTATCTTGAAGAAAACAAATATAAGGATGTAATGGTCATAGGAGGCTCCGATATAATAAGCGAGTTTAAAAAATACCATAAGCTCGCAAAGAGTATACTCGACCTTACAAACGAAGATACTTCAAAGCTTTCGCTTTCCGATATACGTGATATGACAAACAAAAGCACAAGCAGAATTTGCCTGCTTCCTGCAGCTTTGGCAACGTCGGCAAATACTAATTATCTTAACTCTCTTGCCATAACCGTATGGTATAAGGCGGACAAGGATGATAAGGTTGAGCTTTATAAGCTTATAACCTCCGGTGCTAACGGAATAGTCACAAAGGACAGAAAGCTTCTTGAAGAGTGCTTGACAAGCTCTGTGTTTTCACGCAATTCTCTCGTTCGTCCTGTTTTGATAATAGGACACAGAGGTATACCTCAGTCAGCTCCCGAAAATACGATATACGGCTCACAGATGGCATCAAAATACGGCGCAAGCATTATTGAAAATGACATATACATAACAAAGGATAACGTGATCGTTGTTATGCATGACGGCACTATTGACAGAACAACAAACGGTGCAGGCGGAATTGAGTCGATGACTTATGCACAGCTTTCACGGTATTCAGTTGATTATTTCGGCGGTGTTGCTCCTCAGCCGATACCGACACTTGAAGATTATTTCAAAACATTCAAGGGTACAGGGGTAAATCTCTTTATTGAAATAAAGAGCACGCAGACAAAGATAGTAAGGGAACTCAAAAAACTCATTGAGCAGTATGATATTATGGATCAGTGCTGTGTTATATCCTTCCATGCACAGCAGATAAATCAGGTCAGAAAGAGCATTCCCGAGCTTTCGTGCGGATATCTTAACGATGAGGCATCTTCACTTTCAAATATTTTGAATACTGTGTCAAATTATGACAGTACATTCAATCCAAGCTATGGCAGAGTCAATGCAGAGCTTATGCAGTCGGCTTCATACAGAGGTGTTTCAATTTGGCCCTGGACCGTCAATGACGAAAGATCTTTTGCCAATTTCTATCTTGCAGGTACTTGGGGAATAACAACGAACAGAGCTGATTTTGTAAAGGACTACATCAAGTTTTTAACTCCGGAAATGTCATATTCCGTGACCGTCGGCGGAGAATTGAAAGCGGATATAAAAGCGATTACATATTCGGGAGAAACGATTACACCTGACGTTGAAATGACGGTGATTGACGGAAACAGCACGGTCAAGTATAAGGACGGTACATTCACAGCAAGCGAAGCGGGCGATGCAGTGGTGATTTTCAGAACGAAATATAAGATCAATGGCAGTGACAAGCTTGTATGTGTGTATTCACAGCCTGTTACGGTGTCAGCAGAGTAATATTTAAAAAGCGATGTGAAAAATGCACATCGCTTTTTAAAATTATTTATAAAAAAAGTGTCAATAGCTATTGCAATAAAACAAATTTTATGATATATTATATATATTATTATAGGTACTTTCCGAAGAAAGGAAGGCAGCGGATATGATTAAAAGTATCGTAAAGACAAAATTGCTTTTTTCTTCGGGATTCTTGCGCACATTTACAGCCTAAAAGCGTACGGTCAACCGTACTGCCTTAGGCTGTTTTTACTTATAAAAAACTCTTGTTTAAGCTTTTGGAGGATTTATGAAAAAGGTTGCGGTAATTATGGGTTCGGACAGTGACTTTCCTGTTGTTGAGGGTGCTGTCAAGGTTTTGAAGGAATACGGTGTTCCGTACGAGGCGCATATTTATTCTGCGCACAGAACGCCGGTGGAGGCAAAGGAGTTTTTCTCGTCAGCACGTGAAAACGGTTTCGGCGTTATAATCTGTGCGGCAGGTATGGCGGCGCATCTTGCAGGGGCGGCGGCGGCAAATACAACACTTCCCGTTATCGGTATACCTATGAAATCATCTGCGCTTGACGGAATGGATGCACTTTTGTCAACGGTACAGATGCCGACAGGGCTTCCCGTGGCAACGGTTGCGATAAACGGCGCAAAAAATGCCGCACACTTAGCGCTTCAGATAATTGCTTTAACAGATGACGAGCTTGCCGAAAAGCTTATTTCGGCAAGAGCAAAAATGAGAGAAGACGTACTTAAAAAAGATAAAGAACTTCAGGAAAAAATATAAGGATGGTGTAAAAAATGAGTAAGAGTTACAGTGAAAGCTATAAGCAGGCAGGTGTTGATATAACAGCGGGATACCGTGCGGTTGAGCTTATGAAGAAGCATATTGCATCCACAACAACGTCAGGTGTTGTTTCAGGTATCGGCGGATTCGGCGGACTTTTTGAGCCGAATATAAAGGGAATGTCAGCCCCGGTGCTTGTTTCGGGAACAGACGGTGTCGGAACAAAGCTCAAGCTTGCTTTTATTCTCGATAAGCACGATACTGTGGGTATCGACTGTGTTGCGATGTGTGTAAATGATGTTATATGCTGCGGTGCTGCTCCTTTGTTTTTCCTTGACTATATCGCTTGCGGTAAGAATGTTCCGGAAAAAATTGCCGCTATCGTTTCGGGTATCGCCGACGGATGCCGTCAGTCGGGCGCTGCACTTATAGGTGGCGAAACAGCCGAAATGCCCGGATTTTATCCGATAGACGAATATGACCTTGCAGGCTTTACGGTAGGTATGGTCGATAAATCAAAAATAATTGATAATTCAAAAATCAAAGACGGCGATGTTATTATTGCAATTCCGTCAAGCGGTGTTCACTCAAACGGCTTTTCTCTTGTAAGACGTGTGCTTCTCAAGGACGAAAAGAACGCTTTTACTCACTCCGATGAACTTGGAATGACGATAGGTGAGTCGCTTTTGACACCTACAAAGATATACGTAAAGCCCATACTTTCACTTCTTGAAAAGGTTGATGTCAAGGGTATTTCCCACATAACAGGCGGAGGATTTTACGAGAATATTCCGAGAACTATCCCCGAGGGCTTTGGCGCATCTATTGAAGAAGCAAAGGTAAAGATTCCTCCCATCTTCTCACTCATTCAGAAAGAGGGCGACATTCCCAAGCGTGATATGTTCAACACGTTCAATATGGGTGTAGGTATGTGTGTCGTTGTTTCTCCCGAGGATGCCGACAAGGCTGTTGAAATTCTCAACGAAAGCGGCGAGAAGGCATATATTATGGGCGAAGTAAAAGCAGGTATCGAGGGCGTTAAGATATGGTAAAGATAGGCGTGCTCGTTTCCGGCGGAGGCACAAATCTTCAAGCGCTTATCGATGCTGAAAAGTCAGGCATAATCAAAAACGGTAAAATAAGCCTTGTTATTTCAAACAAAAAAGATGCGTATGCGCTTACACGTGCGGAGAATAACGGCATCAAAACTGCTGTTGTTATTAAAAAAGAGTGTAAAGATGCCAAAGAGTTTGAAGAAAAGATAATCGCACAGCTTGAAGAAAACGGAATTGAGCTTATAATTCTTGCGGGCTTTATGTGCATACTCAGTGCAGAGTTTACCAAAAAGTACGAAAACAGAATTATAAATGTTCATCCGTCACTTATTCCGTCATTTTGCGGCGAGGGCTTTTACGGACTTCACGTGCACGAGGCGGCACTCAATTACGGTGTAAAGGTCACGGGCGCAACGGTGCATTTCGTAAATGAAATACCCGACGGCGGTAAGATAATCGCACAAAAGGCGGTTGAAATTTTAGACGGTGATACACCCGAAATACTGCAAAAGCGTGTAATGGAAAATGCAGAATGGATAATTTTGCCCGAAGCGGCAGAAAAAATATGTAAGCAAATAAAGGAGAGTAAATAATGACAACGTACGATATTAAAAAATTACTTTCGGAAAATACATATCCGGGACGAGGAATTATAATCGGAAAATCTGCCGACGGTAAATATGCAGTAAGCGCATACTTTATAATGGGCAGAAGCGAAAACTCCAGAAACAGAGTATTTGTTGCGGAGGGTGAGGATGTAAGAACAAAGGCATACGATCCCTCAAAGCTGAAAGATCCCTCTCTCATTATTTACTATCCCGTAAGAAAATACGAAAACAAGCTCATCGTTACAAACGGCGACCAGACAGATACAGTCTATGAATCACTTAAAGAGGGCGGTTGCTTCTGCAAGGCGCTCCGCACACGTGAGTTTGAGCCTGATGCTCCCAACTTCACACCCCGTATAAGCGGTATGCTCACATTCAAAGACGGTGATTTCACGTACAAAATGAGCATTTTGAAGAGTGCTGATGAAAACGGTTCTGCTTGCAACAGATATTTTTATGAGTATGAGCCTATAAACGGTGTTGCACACTTCATTCATACGTATATGCACGATGGCAATCCCATACCAACATTCGAGGGTGAGCCTGAAAGAATCACAATAAGCGAAGACATTGAAGAATTTGCAAAGCTTTTGTGGGAAAACCTCAATGAGGATAATAAAGTATCATTGTTTGTACGTTATACAGACATTTCAACGGGCGAAGTCAAAACGATCATTGAAAACAAAAACAAGTGAAGGTGAACAAAAATGAAGGAATTTGAACTTAAATACGGCTGTAATCCCAATCAGAAGCCGTCAAAAATATATATGGACAACGGTTCAGAGCTTCCCATAGAAGTTCTTTCCGGCCGTCCCGGTTACATAAACTTTCTTGATGCATTTAATTCCTATCAGCTTGTAAAGGAACTTAAAGCGGCAACAAAGCTTCCGTCAGCCGCATCATTCAAGCACGTTTCTCCCGCAGGTGCGGCAGTTGCAGTTCCGCTTGATGATATACTCAAAAAGATATATTTTGTTGAAGATATTCCGGGATTTGATGAATCTCCCTTGGCTTGGGCGTACGCAAGAGCAAGAGGAACTGACAGAATGTCGTCATTCGGCGACTGGATAGCACTTTCGGATGTTTGCGACAAGGCAACAGCTCTCATAATCAAGCGTGAGGTATCCGACGGTGTTATTGCTCCCGGCTACACAGACGAAGCACTTGAAATACTTAAGGCAAAGCGTAAAGGTGCATACAATATCGTAAAGATAGATGAAAATTACACACCCGATCCCATTGAACGCAAGCAGGTATACGGTATTACGTTTGAGCAGGGAAGAAATGAACTGAAAATTGATAACGATATTCTTTCCGATGTTGTAACAGCTAAAAAGGAAATTCCCGAGGATGCAAAGCGTGACCTTATAATTTCGCTTATTACGCTCAAATACACACAGTCAAACTCCGTTTGCTATGCAAAGGGCGGTCAGACGATAGGTGTCGGTGCAGGTCAGCAGGCGAGAGTTCACTGTACAAGACTTGCAGGCAACAAGGCGGATGTATGGTTCTTGCGCCAGCATCCCAAGACACTTGCGCTTCAGTTCAAGGAAGGAATGGCGCTTGCTGACAAGAACAACTGTATAGACGTATACGTTTCAGAGGATTATGAGGATGTTCTCGGTGACGATGTATGGCAGAACTTCTTTGCTGTCCGCCCCGAGCCGCTTACACGTGAGGAAAAGAAAGCGTATCTTGCGACAATGTCTGGTGTTTCACTTGGCTCTGATGCGTTCTTCCCGTTCTCCGATAATATCGAACGTGCAAGAAGAAGCGGTGTTGAATATATTGCAGAGCCCGGCGGTTCTATCCGTGATGATGTTGTAATTGAGTGCGCAGATAAATACGGTATGGCAATGGCGTTTACAAAGATACGTCTGTTCCACCATTGATGAAAGGGTGATAAAATGAACGTACTTGTTGTAGGCGGCGGCGGCCGTGAGCATACGATTATAAAGAAGCTCAAAGAAAATAAAGAA
>JAZRTS010000037.1:0-5935 GCA_045652135.1 Eubacteriales bacterium
GTTACTTATTGTAATGGGAATTGCATTGCAGGCACTTTCTTATACGCTTGGCGGTTCCAATGTAAAAGACTTTTTCTCAGGACTTTTATTAGGAATATCAATCGCTGAAATGTTGGTTGGTATTTATGTGGGTGGAAAAAGCATAGCAGGGCGATAAATTCCAATTTACCGAATAGAACAATAACCCCGACAGATCTTTGAAAATCTGTCGGGGGCTTCTATTTATTTAATGTGTAAGAATTATATCTATGCGGACAGTGTAGTTCGCTGTAGTTCGTATAACGAACTACTACGAACTGCTTGGACGCCTGTCCCTACAAGGAAAAATCAAACATCCTTATGAGAACCGGCCTTTATGAACACGTTTTTTATTTTATCCGTTTGTTACATCACCGTTGCCGTTTATGGGTATGCTTTCGCCGAGGTATGTGGGTTCGGGTTTAAATATAGACGTTATAAAATCTTTATTTCTTGCAAGTATCTCTCGCAAGTCTCTGCCGATTTGTCCTGCATACGTTCTGTAATCAGCGGAAACACCGTAGGCTTCAACACCGAGTGAGCGAGCAATGTACAGCGCACGGTGCAAATGATACTCCTGAGTTACGATTATCACTTTGTCAGCGCCGAATATCTCCTTTGCGCGGTAGATGCTTTCATACGTGGAAAAGCCTGCGTGGTCACAGAAAACATCCTCCGACGGAACACCAGCATCAACGGCATAGGCTTTCATTGTTGAAACTTCATCATAGCTTTTCTGACCGTGGTCACCACTCATAATTATTTTAGGCGATGCGCCCGAATTATAAAGCTCATTCCCCATTTTAATTCTGTCATAAAGCATATCACTCGGTACACCGTTTGGTTTTACAAAACAGCCGAGAACGATGATGCAATCAACATCTTCAAGCTCACTTGCCTTATCGGGTGTTATTATACTGTCCTTTGTTGTGTTTTTAACGTAAGCATTGATACTGAACACATAAACCGCCCCGATAACGCAAAGCACGGCAAGCGTCAAGGCGATATACGCTAAAATCAAAGCCGATCTTCTTTTTATGTATTTTTTCAAAAGCATTGTAAGTTATGTCCTTTATTTTATACACACATTATAATAAATGAAAAATGCAATTTCAAGATGAAATTGCATTTTTAAAATGAATTTTATGTTTATTTATTTCTCGGTTCACCGTAGAAGAATGATGCGACCGTACCGACACCTGTGTGAGACGCGATGATCGTTCCTATCTCACTCATTCTTATTTTACCCTTGAGCTTGGGCATACGCTCCTCAATGGCTTTTAAAGTAAGCTCTGCAAGGTCGGGGCAATGTGAATGGCAAATATAAAACTTGCCGTCATAGTCACCCATATTTTCAGCACGCTTTACTATCTCGTCAACATTTTTCTCTATCGCCTTTTTCTTACCCTTTACTTTATCGTATGCCATAATATGGCCTGTAGCATCAAGATTCATTATCGGGCATATACCGAGAAGTGTTCCGACCATTGCCGCAGGACCTGACACTCTTCCGCCTCGTCTGAACATTGTAAGGTCGGTTGAGAAAAACTGATGCTGCATTTTATAGCGGTATTCATTCACCCAAGCCTCAACCTCATCAATGCTTTTACCTGCATCACGCAGGTCTGCCGCGTCCTCAACAAGCAAGCCGTAGCCACCGCAGCTGCAGTAAGAGTCAATAACAATAAGCTTTCTGTCCGGGTATTTTTCCTTCAACTTCGCCTGCGCTTCATACGCATTGTTGATAGATGCTGTCATGCCCGAGCCGAGATTAATGTGAAGAACATCACCCTTTTGAAGAAGTGCATCGAAATATTCGCAATATTTTTCGCAGTTTATCTGCGAAGTTGTGGGAAGCTTGCCATCTGCGATAAGTGCATAAAACTTATCAAGCGCTTCGGGATCACGTCCCATGTCATCAACATATTCAACACCGTCTATCATATACGTATAGAAAATTACTGAAATATCTCTTCCGTTTATGTAAGAATATGGCATATCGACTGTCGATTCGCATGAAAGAATAAACTTATGTTCCATTATCATACCTCGTTATATTTTCAGACCGCAACATATTGCGTCCGTTGTGATATTTTATCATACAAGTGAAAAAAAGTCAAGTATGAATGTTAACACCGCGTTACTCACCCGTCCGCCCGAATTATATTTATCGGGATCAAACATCGGACTCCGCAGACAAACGTTTCTTCTCCTCGTCCACCAATTTGCTTATCCACGATGATTCAGATGGCTTGAGTGATTCTTCACCAAGTACAGATTCATCTGCAAAGCTGTCGAACTGGAGCTGTTTATTTTTCAAAAGTTCGAGTATACTTTCATCAATAGTATCATCCGCAAGCAAACGGTAAACGAGCACGTCGCGTACCTGCCCCATACGATAAGCACGGGAAATTGCTTGATTTTCTATAGACGGCTTTATCTGCGGCTCGCAGAAAATAATAACACTTGCGCTTTGTATATTCAATCCAGTGCCACCTGCCTGCACCTGGCTTACAAGCACAGTACCGTCATCAGCCTCGGCAAAAGCATCAACGATCTCTTGACGGCGCGCAGGTGAAATTTCGCCGGTAATGGGCTCCATACAACGCTCACCTAAAAGCTCCGTAACTTTCTTCAATGTATTACGGAAAAACGAAAATACAATAACCTTGCGTTTTTGTTCTTTTGCCATATCGCAAAGCTCAAGAAGTCTTGCTGCTTTTGATGAATGTTTAAGGTCACCGACCTGCCACGATACTTGACGTATCGCCATAAAATTGCCTGACATCACAGCATCTCTGTAAGCGCGCTTCTCTTCTGCACCGAGATTACACCATTGCTCTTTTTCAATTAAATCGGGTAATTCCTGTAAAACATCATCTCTGGTTCTGCGCAAATAAACAGATGCAAGCTGTAGGCGAAACTGCTCGGCTGTGGAGAGAAATTTAACACTTTCAAGCTCTTTTGCTATCTGCGGTTGAAGACAGCTTACCAAAAAGCACATTTCTTCCACTCTGTTTTCAAGCGGAGTGCCTGACATAAAGAGCGCATACTCAGCTTTGTCCAACAGCTTTAACAAAGCCTTGGTTCGTTGTGTGTCGGGATTTTTGACATAATGGGCTTCATCCGTTATCAGCATTGAAATTCTGAATTTTTCAGGCAGAGTAAATCGGCTTATAGATTCAAAAGTGGTTACGGCAGCGCCGCCGTTTTCGCGCCAATGGAGCAAACTTTCTGCATCATTACCATGTACCTTGGTAACCCCAAGATCGCTGAATTTTTGAATTTCGCGGCACCAGTTTATCAGCACACTTGCAGGACATACTACCATGAAGTGGCTTTTCCCTTCCGCTGTAAGTGCCGCCATTGATGCAATGGCTTGCATCGTCTTGCCAAGTCCCATCTCGTCGCCGAGCAGACTTTTCTTCTGATGGATAATATACTTCGCACCGAATGTCTGATAACTGCGTAGGGTAGCCTTCAAATGCTTCAAATCAAGCGTCTGCGCTTCGATTTCAGCCGCAAGCTGTTCAGGTAAGCCACCCGACTTTTCTTTTTTCTCCCATTTGAGTCCAAGTGATTCAAGCTCTGTATAATATAACGGCGCATTTTTTCTGTAATCTGCCCAATATGTATCAGCAGAAGCATTTTCAACGGCTGCAAATTCTACAAGTCCTTTGCCGAAATCCCCTGCAAGTCGTACGCGTAGATTTTCAACGGCATCCGCTATTTGCCGTTTTGAGGCTTGTGATTTAAAAAACCATCCTATGCCCGACGTTGCTTTTCTCGCAAGTGTAATTTCCTGCTGTATTTGTTTATGATTGGCTGAGTACAGCTTTCTTCCGCGATCACGCGCGCTTCTTCCGTAAATACGGATATAAAGTGAACGTATCAGATCGTCATCGACCTTTTTCGGATTCTCCGCATTTATACGTATGCGTGTCGTTCCCTTGGTATTTTCCACAATTTGCTTGACTGTATCCTGAATTTTCCATACCGATTGTTCGCCAAGTCCGTCTATGGAGGAAAGCTCCTGAAAGCTTTTTTGCGAGAGCTGATAAATGTTTGTAATACCGTTGCTTCTCAAAAGGCTCACTCTTATTCCTTGCTTGCCTTTGTTGATGTGCTCTATATCCATTTCTTCAAGTGCGCTTTGAATTCGGTCATTATAAAGTGCTTCGGCGGCTTGCTGCAAGGCAATATGATGCTTTTTATCGGTGTCTTGCATGGCTCGGAGTCCCGAATCTACGCGCAAAGCCTCTGCTATAAGTGCTTTTACCTCAGCCGATTCGGGGCGTAAAACTTTCTCTTTTTCCACATTTCATCCTTTCTCCGTATAAGCCGGAAATATCAAAAATACTCGATGCACAGCACCGAGTATTTTCATTTTTAATTAGTCGCTGATGTAAGGAAGCAGAGCCATCTGGCGTGCACGCTTTACAGCTTCTGTAAGCTCACGCTGGTGCTTTGCGCATGTACCTGTGATTCTTCTGGGAAGGATCTTGGAACGTTCGCTTACGCACTTTCTCAATTTTACTGTATCCTTGTAATCGATCTTTTCAGCATTTTCTGCACAGAATTGACAAACCTTTTTCTTCTTCTTGTTATTGCGGAAAGGCTTATCTGCGTTTCTTTCTCTATCCATTATGTTTTCCTCCGTTAAATTTGGAAGCCCTTATCAAAAGGGCAGATCGTCATCGTCCTGAATTTCCTCAAAATTAACAGGTTCAGAGGGCTGTGAGCTGTATGCGGGTGCCGCAGGAGGCGGCTCGCCAAAGTCAGCAGCGGACGGTGCGTGTGTGTTTTCAGATTTCGAATCAACGAAATATACTTCTTCTACAACTATGTCATATGAGTAACGCTTGTTACCCTGTGTATCTGTCCAGTTTCTTGACTGGAGAGAACCGGATACGCAGATCGATGAGCCTTTTCTGAAATATTTAGCAATAAGCTCAGCCTGCTGTCTCCAAGCAACTACGGGCAAAAAGTCCGCAGAGTTGGCTTCACCGGGTTTGGAATAACGGCGGTTTACCGCAACCGAGAACGATGTAACAGAAACACCGTTGGGTGTCTGCTTCAGTTCGGGATCTGCTGTAAGTCTGCCGGCAATGGTAATTTTGTTATAGTTAAAATTAGCCATTTACATTCTCCTTATGCTCTGATAGTCATAGAACGGAGTATGCCGTCTGCAATATTGAAGTTACGGTCAAGCTCTGCAACGAAAGCAGCTTCAGCCTTGTAGTTAACAAGTACGTAGAAACCGTCGTTGATATCGTCGATAGGATATGCGAGCTTGCGCTTGCCCCATTCATTGTATTCAACAATCTCAGCGTTTGCTTCGATAAGAGCCTTGAATTTATCAACAACAGCTCTCATAGCATCCTCTTCGAGTGTAGCGTTAACAATGAACATGGTTTCGTAATCGTGTACAATTTTTTCCATATTCTTTACACCTCCTTATGGACTTATGGCCACAGTTTATCTGTGACAAGGAGAAGCCGTAAATTTTCGGCTTTCCGAATGAAGATTATACCAAATTATATTGTAGTTGTCAATATAAAATCATAAATTATATAACCGATTAACAAAAAATTTACAGTTACAGCTTATATAAAGATGGCAGAATAATCTGCCGTCTTTATATAATACAGTCATTATACGAACCATTCCTCGCCTAAGTTAAGAATATTGCTTATATCTCCACCATCGAAGTTTATTTTGTAAAGATCGGTTACCGCCGCAACATCTTCAGATTCAAATGTCACGATCTCAATCTCGGGTTTAATATATTCCTTCATTTTCTTTCCCCCTCATTTACTTTAAGGTAAGCACGGGCCCCATATCAACAACATTACCGTTTGAAATCACAACAGCCTGAGCTGTAACGCTGTTGAACTCATCAATTCCTGTAAAGTTT
>JAZRTS010000038.1:0-28791 GCA_045652135.1 Eubacteriales bacterium
CTACCCCATTTTCGTGGTAGCACACACAATATCTAAAATACAGTTAAATGTCCAGTATTATTTTCATTTTTTTGAAATCAATAAATTTTCCTACCGAACAAGTGTTTATCTGCTTGATAACACGTTTTATCCATATCCACAGAAAGATCTGTAGATCATCTGATAAGTGTATCTCTGTTTTTATTTGATAAGATATGTTGCAGGAATCGTCTTTAAATTTGCCTTATAGCACTGCAAGAAACACCCTTAATCTTTGCTAATTGGGAAACGGTCAAAGGGACACCCAAAAGAGTCAATGCGATTTCTCTTTGATGGTCATTACTTTTACAATCATTAACAGCATATAAGTAATCATCTGAAGTGTTCTTTGGGTACAAGGTCTTCTATGTATACCATTTCCAATTTATTTTGTCTGTTTCTGCCTTCTAAAAGCATATTTTCTCTCCGTTCATAAACGTTTTTCTATGCCTTTATTATATCATATTTTCCGCTTTTTTTGAAGCTTTTTAGCAAAAAAAGCCCGCCGACTTTACCTTTGTCAGCGGTCTGGGAGCTGTCTTAGACAGCTCCTTTCTTTATTGAATGATAAATAAAGCTTTAGAACGGGTTGCAGCATTTTGCAGCAACTGCATCGGGATACTGTTTCAAAAGCTCGTCAATCGTACCTGAAAAATCGATACGGTTCTTCTCGCTCATTTTTGCGGCATTTCCGCAGTCAGGTGTATGAACCTTGTAACCGTTTTTGTTTATAACATAATCACCTGAACCACCGGGTGTGGGTGTGGATGTGGAATTATCAGGTTCGGTGGTTTCGGGAACGGCAATCTGTTTTGTTGTCTTTACCAGCGGGAACTGTGATACACCTGTATTTTCTGCTGTAATGTAAGATGTAGCGGAGGCACCTACAGTATCAAATGTGCTGTATGTCCCGAGATAGAACGCTGTGCCGTTAACAGTTGTTTCCCAAGCCTTTGTATCCTTGTTTTCGTTGAATACGCAGTTTGTTGTATCAGCGTATCTAAGCGCATCCTTGCCTGCCTCGTTCTTGTACACATCAATGTACTTTTTAGCACCGTTAATTGTAACGGAAATCTTGTAACCACCCTTGACAGCTTCAAATTTGGCTGTAATAGCCTTTGAGTAATCCTCTGTCATCGTGAGATATCTGTCATCCTTTACACCACCATCAAGATAAAGTATTTTTTTAGCAGTTACCTGGTTGATGTAAAGCTTGTATGTACCGTTGTCATCTGCAGGAGTTGTATCTGTATTATTATTGTTGTTTGTATTATTATTGTTGTTTGTGTTGTTGTTATTGTTGTTGTTTGAAGGTGTAATTGTTACTTCCTTCGTTACAAGTTCCAAGGGGAACTGTTCTTTTCTTGTATTATCCTTGTTGATGTAGGATGTCTTGGACGCGCTTACTGTTTCAAATGTGTTGTATGTGCCGAGGTAGTATGTTTCCTCACCTGCTGCAACTTCCCAAGCAAATGTGTCCTTATTGTACTTGAATGCGCAGTTTGTGGAATCAGCGTATGAAAGAGCTGCCTTACCTTCAGCATTGAGGGAAAGGTCAATGTACTTCTTTGCGCCGTCGATAGTTACATAGAACTTGTAACCGCCGTTAGCAGATTCAACGTAAACATTGAGTGCTTTAGCGAAATCAGTTGTTGTTGTGAGGTATCTGTCCTGATCTGTGCCGCCGTTGATGTAAAGAGCCTTACCAACCTTGGACTGATAGAAGTAGAACTTGTATGCTGTGCCTGCCTCGGGAGCGGAAACAACGTCAGTGGATATTTCGGGAGCGTCAGGTGTATCGGGTGTTTCGGGAGCTTCATAGTCAACCTTTTCAGTTGTGAACTCCATCGGGAACTGGCTGACTCTTGTGTTTTCAGCTGTGATATAAGATGTCTTGGAAGCGCTTACTGTTTCGTAGTTGCTGTATGTGCCGAGGTAGTAAGCAACGCCGTCAACTTCTGTTTCCCAAGCGAATGTTGCGCTGTTGTATGTGTAAACGCAATCAGAGCTGTCAGCAAAACCTACAGCTGTTTTGCCTTCATCGTTTGTGAAGATGTCAACATACTTCTTTGCGCCGTCGATAGTTGTAAAGAACTTGTAGCCGTTGCCGGATGCTTCTACATAGAAATCAAGTGCCTTTGCAAAATCGTCTGTCATTGTAAGGTATCTGCCGCCGGAAATACCGCCGTCAACGTAAAGAACCTTACCTGCGATAGCCTGTGTAAGATAGAACTTGTATGCAGTTCCTTCTTCGGGTGCGAAAGCACATGCGGGAACGGAAAGTGCAAATTCTACTTTTTCTGTTGCGCCTGCAGGATCTGCAACTGTAGCTGTAAGTTTGTAGTTGATAACTTCGGGTGTCTTTTCGTCAACATCGATAGTAACCTGCTTGTTAGCTTCGTCAGCTACAACCTTGATAGCTTCATTGTCTGTTGTCCAAGTTACAGTATAAGCAACACCGTCATTCATAACCTGAGAAACAAGTGTGAAGTCCTTTGATGTCTCAGGGGACGTGATGTACTGCTTGTACATATTCTTGAGGAATGCTGCGGCTGATTTTACGTCATAAGCGCCTGTTTCAGCATCAGCAGTTGTTTCTGTGCCTGTGCCGGTACCTGTTTCAGTTGCATCGTCACCGCAGGAAACAAGCGGTGCTACGCAAAATACAAGCGCAAGCAAAAGTGCGAGTAATTTTTTCATATATGACTCCTTTAAAAAATATTGTCAATTAATGAACTGTTACATCTTTAACGGAAAATACCTTTATCTGATACTTGCCGTTGAAGTAGTCTACGATTCCCTTCACATCGATCGTTTTGCCTTCAAAATAATCACGTGTGATGAGATTTCCTGCTTCGTCAAGCAGAACTGTTGTACGTACGGAAATTGTCTGACCGCCTGACTGACACGTGAGTGTCATAGCACCGTCGGAATCACCGTCATTGTTTGTTACGTAGATATCCTTAACTTCCAAATTCTTCATACTCAATGTTGAAGAAAGTGCAAGCTCTGCATAGTCAACTTCTTTAAGCATTTCTTCACCGTCATCGCCGATAACAGTTACAGACACTTTTGATGTTGCAAATGTTTCGGGAGATGTTTCAATGTAAGATGCTTCAAATCCGTCGCCGAGCTTCTGGATATTGTTGGGGTTTTTCGTATCCATCATATCATATTTCAAGTCAGAAACCTGATATGTGCCGCCTGCTTCGTAGAACTGCATTGAGCCAACAATACGAACCTTGTTGCCGGGCTTGATAACATTAAGTCCCGCACCTGTGAGTGTGTAGCCGTAGTATACGGCAATACCGTGATACATATTCGTTTCATCATCAAATGCTTCGACATAAATGCTCTGTCCGTCGTTTTTGGAAACTATACCCTCAAAAGCAACTGTCTTACCTGTGTATAATGCAGCGTTGGCACGAAGCTCCTTGAGTGTAAGCTCAATAGCCGATCCGTAATAAAAATCGGGGTCATTTTCGTCTGAATAAACGAAAAGCTTGTGCGCCTTAGCCTGATCGATAGCATTCATACAAATAGAGCCATAACGGTTCTGTGATGAGCTGGATGCAATGGCAAGGCCTTCCTGGAGTATTTCCAGGTTGAGGTTACGGTATTCAGCAGAATCTGCTGTTTTGTACCATACCCAAATGAGGTGACGGTCACCTGTTGAGTCAACATTGAGAGTATCTGTATCACTCTCAAGTATGATAGATGTTGCCGCCTGAAGCTTTGTTTTTGTGAAGCTTGAAGCCTTTTTGCCCCATTCTTCGATCTGTCCCGTTGATTCGGGAGTGTTTATGGCGATATATCTTGCCTTCAGTATTCCCTTATCAATAATGTTTTCGGGAACATAGAAGTGTGTTGTATCGCCGTCAATGTACTGCTTGACCTTAACATTTTCAATTTTAAGGCTTGACGATGTCATATCAAGCTTGAGCTGTGAAACGTAGTCAACGATCTCACCAAGCTCACCCGATGTCTCGGGAGCTGTATTTGTGTCCGCAGTAGTGTCAGTGCTCTGCGGGTTGCAGGATGCAAAGCATCCCGCAACCATACAAAGAGCCAACGCTGCAGATAAAAATTTAGAAAGTAAATTCATAAAATTTTACCGTAATTAATTATGACATATATTCGCATTCTGCGACAGCGTCTTCGAATGCCTTCTTGATCATTGCGTCCTTGTCAGCGGCATTCTTGTACTCAACCATACAGTACTGAAGAAGTGCGCCTACCTGGTCACGTGCTTCGGATGAGCCGTTGAATGCAGGGGATGTGTAGTAAGCATCCTTCTGTTCAAGACAAACCTTAGCGGAAAGAGCTGCGATGTTGTCGCCGCCGTTTGCTGTTGCTATAAAGTCAGCGTATACGGGGTTCTGTGCAACGGATTCAAGTACGGGAACGTAACCTGAAACCATACCGAATTCAGCCTGGAATTCAACACAGCTTGTAAGGTACTTAACGAAGAGCCAAGAAGCAACAACTTCCTGCTGTGATGTGCTGTTGAAGATACAGAGTGAAGGACCCTGTGAAATAACCTTCTTGTTGCTTGCATCTGCCTGAGGAATTGTAGCTATACCTACTTCAAACGGATAGCTTCCGTCGTCAGTAGCAGCGGGACGCTGGTGTGTAGCACCTGCGGAAGAACCGATGGACATATAGGACTTTGTGCCTGTCTGTGCAACGAAAAGACCTGATGTGTATGCACCGTAGATCTCCTGTGTTGTTACATAGCCCTTCTGGTGCCATTCAGCAAATCTCTTAACGAAGCTTCTGTTTGTTTCGTTGTCGAAGAGGAAGTGGTTTCCTTCTTCAGCGCTTGTGTAGTCGGACTTGAGCTGTTCTGCCATTGTGATGAACCAGTTAGCTTCTGAGTCGTATCCGAGGGGGATACAGTTGGGATCTATTGTAAGGATCTGTGCGCAAAGTGTTTCAAGCTCATCCCAAGTTGTGGGAACAGAAAGGTTGTTAGCGTCAAAGAATGTCTTATTGTAGTAAAGAACTTCTGTTGACTTGGAAAGAGGAAGTGTGTACATCTTGCCGTCACCGAACTCTTTACCTTCGTTGTAGTAAGCGTCGATAAAGTCAGCGATCTGTGCTTCTGTAAAGCCGAGTGTTTCCTTTGTGCCGTCAGCCTTTGTAACCTCTGCCTTGCTGTTGATGAAGCTGTCAAGCGTTACAACAGAGCCTGCAAGGTTGTAAAGAGCAACGTGGTCGGGATAGCAGTAAGCGATGTTGGGCTGGTTACCAACTGTAAGCTCTGTACTGATCTTATCGCGAACGTCATCGTAGCCGCCCTCCTGGGAGTGAACGATCTTGATGTTAGGGTACATTTCGTTGAACTTTGCAACGTACTTGTCAAGAACTGTGCGGAGATTTGCACCCATTGTGTGGTAGAAAGTGATCTCTCCTTCACTTCCGTCATACGTAAGTCCTACATCGGGAACAAACGCATTACCGCTGTCTTTTGTTTCTGTGCTGTCGCCGCCGCACGAAGCGAGTGCGAAACAGTTCAGAACGATCACCAGGATCAAGCATACTGCTGTGAGTATCTTTTTCATAGTTTTGTCCATCCTTTTTTTTGAAAAATTTTATGTTAAGTTCTTATATAGAACCATTAACCCTTGATACCGCTTCTCGAAACACCCTTCATGATGTATTTTCTCAAAAATACAAACACAAGGAAAAGCGGGAAAGATACGATAGCGACAGCCGCCATCTGAACGGGATAGTTGACCATATCGTCAACGGTGAAGTCAGCACCGCGCAGACCGTTTGTGATAAGCAGGTGCGCATCATCGTTTGCAACGAGGTTCGGCCACACGTAAGAGTTCCACGCACCCATCATCTTGAGGATCGTTATCGAAATAAGTGTGGGGAGTGAAAGAGGTATCATAACCTTCCAGAGGTATTTCAGGTCACTTGTACCGTCAACCTTTGCGGCAAGATACAATTCATTCGGTATCTGCATAAAGTTCTGCTTCAACAGGTAGATGTAGAATACACTTACCAAGAAAGGAACAATGAGAACCGTATATGTGTTCATCCAACCGAAGTCGTTAACTGTTGAATAGTTTGTGATAGTGAAGAGCTCACCGGGAATCATCATCGTTGCCAACAGCGCACCGAACAAAGCATTTTTACCCTTGAACTCAAGACGTGCAAATGCGAACGCGGAGAGCACCGTGATAACGAGTGACAAAAGTGTGGAAACGACACCTACGTATACTGTGTTTGTAAACAGCGTGCCGAGGTTAGCCGTTGAAAACGCATCAATGTAGTTTCTGAATACCATCTGCTTCGGGAAAAGCGTAGGCACGGGAAGGTTATATTCTGTAAGACTCTTCACGGATGAGATAAGCATCCAATAAAAAGGAAACAGAACTATGATAGCGATTATACCGAGAAAGAGATATAAAGCCGCCTGAACAACTACCTTCTCAACCTTCTGTACGGAGGAAACCTTTTGCATGTCACGTTCTTGCATAACTTTTGAAGTTTTCTTTTCAGCCATGATATTCCCTCCTTAATAGTGTGTTTTCTTCTTGCTGACACTGAGGTTTATCATCGTAACGATAAAGATAATGCCAAACAGAATGAGCGCCGCCGCACTTGCACGGCCCTGATGGTTTTTAATGGAATCGTAGATGTAACCGACCATCGTGTTAAGACGTCCGTAGTCACCTGCAGGACCCATTTTGTCGCCGAATATACCGACAATACTTGAATATTCCTTGAATCCGCCGATAAAGCCTGTGATTACAACGTATGCAAGCATCGGGGAAAGAAGCGGAACCGTGATCTTTGTGAACACACGGAGTCTGGGTGTACTGTCGATCTTCGCAGCATCGTAATACTGTTTGTTAACGCTCTGAAGACCGCCGAGAAGAATGAGTATCTTGAACGGAAGCGCATTCCATACAATGTATACGGTCATAACTGCGATATTTGCCGCATAAGTAGAGCCTGCATTTATCCAGTTTATCGGTTCAATGCCGAACAGACCAAGTGCATTGTTTATTATACCCACCGTTTCAACAACCTGTACATCAGCCGCTGTATTTCCGACGATGTTAAACATTGCCGCAAATACCATACCGATAGCAATGGAGTTTGTTACGTAAGGCAGGAAGAATATTGTCTGCAAAAATCTCTGCAGAAACTTGATGGAGTTAAGGCATACCGCTATAACCAAAGCAAGTATAGTTGATATCGGAACTGTAAGAACGCAAAGCAGAAGTGTGTTTTTAAGACAGTTTATGAAGCCCTTGTATTCAATAACCTTCTGGAAGTTCTTGATACCGTATGTGAACTCCTTACCGCCGAGTGCACTCAAGCTGCTGTAGTCCTCTGTGAATGCCATAACGAGAGTGTTTATAATAGGCCAGACCGTGAATATAAGCAACAGCACGATAGCAGGTGCTAAATATATCCACGCCTTCCATTGTTGTTTGCTGTCAACCATATCTTTTCACCTCAAAAATGTATTCTTTCTTCGGTTTCGGCATCGAAAATAAATACCTTATGGGGTTTGAGTGAGTATTTAACAGTTTTAGCTGTTACATCGACCTTACTGTCGGAATTGATAATTGAACGGATAACGGGATTAAGAGATGCTTCGTTTTTCGAAACGATGCTTATGTCACGTCCCATTACCTCTACATTTGAAAGCTCGCAAACAAGTGCGCCGTTTTCATCAAGGTTAAAGCCTTCGGGACGTATACCTATCGTTACATCACGGTCACCAACGCCCGGAACATCAAGAACTGCAGAGTTGCCAATGTAAAGCTTTCCGCCTGCAACCTTACCCTTAAATACATTTATAGGAGGTGTACCGAGGAACTTTGCAACGAACAGATTTGTAGGATCATCGTAAATATCCTGGGGCTTACCAACCTGCTGAACGATACCTGTTTTCATAACAACGATCATATCGGAAATGCTCATCGCTTCTTCCTGGTCGTGTGTTACGAATACAGTTGTGATACCCGTTTCCTTCTGGATTCTGCGGATCTCTTCTCTTGTCTGCAAACGAAGACGTGCATCAAGGTTGGAAAGAGGCTCGTCAAGAAGAAGAACTCTGGGCATCTTTACAAGTGCGCGGGCAATAGCAACACGCTGCTGCTGACCACCTGAAAGCTCACTGGGCTTTCTGTCCATAAGATCATCGATCTGAACAAGCTTTGCAGCTTCAAGCGCTCTTTCAAGCATCTGGTCCTTTGTAAGCTTGTCAGCACCCTTGAGATTCTGAAGCGGGAACATAATGTTCTGCTTTACAGTCATATGCGGATAAAGCGCATAGTTCTGGAAAACAAGACCTACTCCTCTGTTTTCGGGTGAAAGCTCCGTAACATCTTCTTCACCGAAGAAGATCTGACCGGAGGACGGCTTCTGCAGACCGCTTATCATGTAAAGCGTCGTACTTTTACCGCATCCCGAAGGGCCGAGAAGTCCCACGAGCGTACCGTCGGGGATCGTAAATGTGAAATCATTTACCGCAATAACCTCTCCGCCGACTTTCTTGTTACGGCTCGGAAAGATCTTTGTAAGATTTCGTAATTCTACTTTCATTTTATCTAACCTCCCAAATCGAAATTATATATTAAATTAAAATGAAAACAATTTTATTAATAATCCTCTTTTGAAACTGCTTCTGCGTGCAGCTTTTTCTTGTATTCTATCATAGCATCGTAGCTGTCAAATATCCTCTGACTCGCCATATCGACCGTGACCGTATCGGAAAGCAGATCATGAACAGTTGAGGACGTGCGTGTTGCGAATACGAGAATTACATTAAGAAGGAGTATTGCAAATATTACCAGCGCACCGATAAAACCGAGAACGCCGAACAATATCATAAACAAAAGGAATACAGGCACCATTGTTTCAATAGTATACTTACCGAGAATGGCTCTGATAAACAGAACGGGAGCTGTTATTTTAACCGAATTCGTGCGCATAACGGCAACACCGAATATCTTTTTGCCGAGTGTCTGACCGTTGCCAAGTGCCGTGGGAATAATGAATTCAAGTATAAAGAAAGCAATAAATAATCCCAAACTGACGATCAGTATGGACAGATTGAGCATCATACGGTAAGCTTTGATGACCTCACCGTCACTGTTCATAGCTTTATCCGCCTCATAGTAAACGTTCTTTTCTTCATCGGTAAGCTTCTCAAAATCCTCCACGGATATATCAAAATCAACACCGTACCGTTCTTCATACTGTTCGTAATACAGTGTCATTTTGTCCGAATATCCGTCATATCCGAAGATAGCCGATAAAGCAGATGCCGCACCGATAGCCACGATAGCAAGTATAATGATGTCAAACAAATATGCGGACATACGTTTCCAAAAACTTGCCTTTTGCACGTCAGCTGTCATATAATTCCCTTTCAGTTTTGCTTTATTTGTCAAAGCACACAACGCCTGTGTGCCGTTGTATTATTACGTACATAGTTATTGTACCACAGATAAAGACAAAAATCAACCTTTTTTTTAATTAAAACCGAATTTATTTCCGTTTTGTAATAACTTTTTAATAATTAAACAATTTAAGCGAAAAATAAAAGCTGACATCGTACAAAAAACACTCTTTTTTCTTGACACGGACAGAAAAATGTTATATAATAGAAAAAAATTGTTCTATTTGAAAGGATATAAAACAATGGATATCAAAAACATCTTATCAAAATGCGACCACACACTTTTGGCACAGACATCAACATGGGAGCAGATCAAAAAAATATGTGATGACGGAATGAAATACTCAACAGCTTCCGTTTGTATTCCCCCGAGCTTCGTTAAGCGCGCGAAGGAATATGTAGGAGATAAACTCGCTATCTGTACTGTTATCGGATTTCCCAACGGTTACTGCACAACAGCGGTAAAGGTTTTCGAAACAGCTGACGCTGTTAAGAACGGCGCTGACGAGATCGATATGGTTATCAACATCGGCGACCTCAAGGACGGCAAGGATGACGAAGTACGTGAGGAGATCCGTCAGATCAAGGAAGCTTGCAACGGAAAGCTTCTCAAGGTAATCATCGAAACCTGCCTTCTCACAGAGGACGAAAAGATCCGTATGTGCAAGCTCGTAACGGAAGCTGGCGCTGACTACATCAAGACATCTACAGGCTTCTCAACAGCAGGCGCAACACTTGACGACGTTAAGCTTATGTATGCTAACGTTGGTGAGGGTGTCCTTGTTAAGGCTGCAGGCGGTATTTCCAACCTTGACGATGCTCAGGCATTTATCGATGCAGGCGCGTCACGTCTCGGTACAAGCCGTGTTGTAAAAGCCGTTCAGGGCATCGAAGGCTCAGGCTATTGATTTATGAAAAAAAATAACAAACGTGCTTTTCTCATCGTTCTTGACAGTATGGGCATCGGAGAGATGCCCGATGCTTCCGTTTGGAACGATGAGGGCAGTAACACGTTGGCTGCAATACAAAATCATCCCGAATTCAACTGTCCCAATCTTGCAAAGCTCGGACTTTTCAACATTGAGGGCGTAAAAGGAGAGAAGAACCATGCACCTATCGCATCGTATGCACGTATGAGAGAAGAATCTCTCGGCAAGGATACAACGATAGGCCACTGGGAAATTGCGGGAATTTGCTCCGAAAAGCCGTTCCCCACTTATCCCGACGGATTTCCCGCCGAGGTGATAGAAAAGTTTGAACAGCTCACGGGCAGAGGTACACTTTGCAACAAACCCTATTCGGGTACGGATGTAATACGTGACTTCGGTGAAGAACACATAAAAACGGGCAAGCTTATCGTTTACACGTCTGCCGACAGCGTTTTTCAGATCGCCGCACACGAAGATGTCGTGCCGATAGAAACGCTTTATGAATACTGCAAGCTCGCTCGCGAAATGCTTAAAGGTGAGCACGGTGTAGGCCGTGTTATCGCCCGTCCCTTTGAGGGTGTTCATCCCTTTAAGCGTACACCCAGACGTCACGACTTTTCGCTTGTTCCGCCGTCTGATACAGTTCCCTCTTTGCTTAAAGATAACGGATTTGATACAATATCGGTAGGCAAAATATATGACATTTTTGCAGGTGTCGGATTTACGGAAAGCTATCCTACGGTAAGTAACACCGACGGAATGGATAAGCTTGATGCTGTTATGGAGCGTGACTTTAACGGTCTTTGCTTTGTAAATCTCGTCGATTTCGATATGGTTTACGGACACAGAAACGACATTTCGGGTTACGCCCGTGCTATGACGGAATTCGACCAAAGACTCGGAAAAGTTCTTGAATCGATGAAAGAAGACGATATTCTTATCATAACAGCAGACCACGGATGCGATCCATCCACCCCATCAACCGACCATTCAAGAGAATATACTCCTATGCTTGTTTACGGAAAAAAGATAAAGTCCGGCATTGACCTCGGCACACGCAAGACGTTTGCAGACATCGGCGCCACTGTTCTTGATTGGTTCTCCGTATCAGGGGAAAAAATTTCCGGTGACTCATTTCTTAACGACGTGCAAAGCATAAGCGATGATAAGCTTTTGAATATGGCAATAGAAGCACGTGAAAATTCATACTCACCCTATTCAAATTTCCGTGTAGGTGCGGCGCTTTTGTCAAAAAGCGGAAGGGTCTATAAGGGCTGTAATGTTGAAAATGCCGCATATTCCCCTACTAACTGTGCCGAAAGAACGGCTGTGTTCAAGGCAGTCAGCGAGGGCGAACGTGATTTTGAAGCAATCGCCATTGTAGGCGGAAAGGGTGACGAGCCAAGCGAGCTTTGCGCACCGTGCGGTGTGTGCCGCCAGGTACTTGCAGAATTCTGCACGGGAGATTTCAAAATAATTATGGGTACACCCGAAAATATAAAGGTTTGCACACTTAGCGAGCTTTTACCGTATTCTTTCGGCAAAAGCAATTTAGAGTAATAAGGAGATATGCGCCATGCGTATGTTTGATATCATTAAAAAGAAAAGAGACGGCGGTACTTTGACCGATGCCGAGATAAACTGGTTTATCAAGGGATATGTAAACGGTGATATTCCCGATTATCAAGTGTCAGCACTTTGTATGGCTATATATTTCAGAGGTATGACTCTGGAAGAAACGACAGCTCTCACCTTTGCTGTACGTGACTCGGGAAAGAAGCTTGACTTCCCTAATGTCAACGGTCTTCGTGTTGACAAGCATTCAACGGGCGGTGTCGGCGACAAGACAAGTCTTGTTATTGCTCCCATCGTTGCAACTCTCGGTGTCAAGGTAGCAAAGATGAGCGGTCGAGGTCTCGGACACACAGGCGGCACGATAGACAAGCTTGAAGCGATTCCCGGTTTCCGTACCGATATACCGCTTGATGAATTTCAGAGCATAGTTAATGATATCGGCATTGCCATTATCGGACAGAGCAACGATATGACACCTGCGGATAAGCTTTTGTACGGACTTCGTGACGTTACGGCAACTATTGACAGCTTGCCTCTTATCGTTTCGAGCATTATGGGCAAAAAGCTTGCCGCAGACGATGACTGCATCGTGCTTGACGTTAAAACTGGAAGCGGTGCGTTTATGAAAACTGTCGAAGCAAGCCGTGAGCTTGCCGAATGGATGGTTGAAATAGGCAAGCGTGCAGGAAAAAGAGTGTGCGCAATGATAACGGATATGGACATTCCGCTCGGTTATTCCATCGGTAACTCTCTTGAAGTTATTGAGGCTATCGAAACGCTCAAGGGCAACGGCCCTGACGACCTTACCGAGATCTGTATAGAGCTTGCCACACGTATGCTTTATCTTGCAGAAAAAGGTACTATGGACGAATGCCGTGAAAATGTTCTTCGTGTCATCGAAAACGGCGAAGCGCTTAAAACGTTTGCGAAAATGGTTGAAGCGCAGGGCGGAAACAAGGATTGGATACTTGCTCCCGAAAACTTCCCTGCTGCTCCCTACTCCGAGGAGATCAAAGCCGAGGAATCGGGTTACATCGTCGGAATCGATACGGAAGGCTACGGAATTGCAAGCCTCTTGCTCGGTGCAGGTCGTAACACAAAAGAAGACGTTATCGACAGCACGGCAGGTATCATTCTTAAAAAGAAGTTCGGTGACTACGTAAACAAAGGCGATGTTATTGCAACGATGTATACATCAAACAACACCTCGTTTACAGCATCACGCAAGAAATTCCTTGAATCAACAAAGATGGGCAACGATGCCCCCGTTAAGCGTCCGCTTATACTCGATATTGTTGAATAACTAACCATAAACATAAGGGCATTGCCTGATGATATTGATCATTCGGCAACGCCCTTGTTTATTTTGTTTTAACGTCAACTATTTTAAACTGTTGTATAATTTTTTCACACTATTTCCCTATAAGTGGCATATGTCGCAACCCCGTTTTCATTGAAATAAATCATAAAATATTCAGGATAAGGTGATCCAAAAAGGCCTTTGCTTGCGGGTGTAATCAGATATCCGCAATAAGTTTCGCAATAAAGCCCATCTTCATTAGGGTATCCTGGACTTCTATCAAAATCACCGTATTTTTCAACTATCTGTATTGACGTTAAACCGACAACTTCATCTGCGTCGTATTTATATTTTGTGCCACAGCTTGAAAAACAAAGCAATATCGCAGTTATCACAACAAACAGTATACATTTCCTTTTCATCATAGTCCTCCACATTATCTTTTTCTAAATTCATCATAGCACGATTGATATCGTTTTTCAATAAATTTTATTCGTTTGTTTTGTAAATATTCTGTATACACCTTTGTATCATTTGCATCATCATACAAGAAATTCCTCGAATCAAGAAAAATGGGTGCCGAAGCACCATCAAGCGTCCGCTGATACTTGATATTGTTGAATGATCAATAATCTATAAGCGATAAGGGCATTGCAGTTTTCCACTATTAAAGATTACATACACTTTTGCAACACTCTCCGCTACCGGAAGCGTCTAAATGTATGACACCGTGCGAGTATTACTTCGCCACTGCCGCATGACATAAATCTCCCCCTGCTGCACAGCAGGGGGAGATAAGGAATCTTATTCAATTAACAAATCCTTTTTGTTTTTTACACTGTCTACTTGACAGGTGACACATCAATGACCGACGGGCACTATCATTTCTTCACAAAGATAATGAGGAGAATGATAATAACATCCCTCATATTTTCTGTGCGGAGCAAATGAAATTGACGTTTTGAGATGTCCGCCGTCTGTTTTGTGGTCTATGTTAAGATATACATCACCGTCATCTTTACGTACGATTTCAGGAGGATCGTCTACAATATCTTCGAAGAACAGACAGTTTTTATACGGAATTTGCATATATGTATCTCCTTCTCCACGCTTATAAGTTTCAAGTACATATCCGGTAGGCGGAGCATCATGACAGATGGTAAGTCTTGAGTATGGCGAAAATTCCTCATAATAAAGATGGTATGTATGATATGACATAAGACCTGTAACACTGTCAACACAACTGAATACGGAATAATCCGTGAACATCATTCTTACTGAGTTAGATACTAGGGCTATCGGGAATACCACATCAAATTTGCCATTACCAAAAACAGACGGTATAACACCAACAATGTCTTTTTCTTCATACGGAATCAATCTTCCGTCAGGGGAGGAATTATATATTGTTTTATTCAAGGCATCAACAATATCGGAAACCGTGTAACCTGCATACTCACCGTGTACATAGTAAGCAAGAAACTCATTTGTATCGAGGAATCTTTTATTTACTGTATCATAGTGGTAGATATCATATAATGTTTCGTTATAAGCGTCTAAAAAAAAGTTTCGGGTGATAATATATACAGTAATGACATCTCCTGTTGTAACCGTTCTCCAGGTTACATCAAGAAAATTATTGTGGTTGTATCCGAGTACTGTTTTTGTCAACGCTTCCGCAAATTTTGAATTATACTTTTCTGCAATTTCGCTGTTCCATTTTTGCACCGCAGAGGAGTTGTCGTTGATTTGTGGAAGATGAATATGAAAATCAAATACAGGATAGTCAGGATCATAACACACATCTCCATTCAGATCCTCCTGTGTTCTCTCTACCTCATATTCTGCAGTATATCCTTCATACACAAGATCATTACTAACATTTTTATTTTCAAAATCGTAAATTGTGTAGGAATTTTCTTCATCAAGCGAATCGTATATCCATTGTGTTGTATCCGCCGACGTATCTTCTTTATACGTTTCTTCTTCATTAAGAGAAGTAAAGGAACAAAAAACAGCGCCTACAACAAACACTATAACAAGAAAGAGGCAAAGCCATCTGTTTTTCTGTTTTGAGGTCAACATAATAATTCTCTCTTTCATAGGTCCGCTTCCAAGTCCTACAGCATATAAATGTTTCTGCGGTATAGTATCGATAAGAATATTTGCGTATTTGATGCGTCCTTTGTCATCAAGTCTTGATGAAACGGAATCATCACACGCAAGCTCTGCGTCACGCTTTGACACGATCGCCGCAACCCACACAAGCGGATTCCACCAGAATACGATAAGCGCAAGTGCACGGAAAGCTGACCAGATATGATCACCGTGACGGATGTGAAAATACTCATGTATCATAATAAGTCTTTCAGAACTGCTGTTTACCGTATCAGAAGTTATATAAATCGACGGTCTTAATCCCGAAATACACGGAACATCGGCACTTTCGGAAATATACACTCTCGTACCGCACATATTTTTGTAAAGCGTACGTTTTTTGCAAAGACGTCTGTTGTATGTAACACTTGTAAATATCACCCACGCGGCAACTATGACAGCGCCGATAAACCACACAAGATTTATTATCTGCTTTGGTGTTAACGAAATACTTTTTTCGGATTCTGTCAGTGACACACTCGGTACCAAAGGCATTTTATCAGACACCGTCGGTGTTATGGGAATAACCGTCGGAGTTGTCGGTGTGACGTGATCTACGGGCTTATACACCGGATCATCAGGTGTTATCGGAATCGCATTTTGCAAAATGTGATTAATTTGCTCATCATCAGAATGTACCGTTTGCTGAATTTCTTCTTTAATAAGAAATTCGGGTATAGTTACTCCCACTTCAAACAACGTTATCGGCAAAGCCATTCTTATAACAACAACGAGCCACAGCGCATACACCGCCCTCGGTGACACCGTTTTGCGGAAAACGGCACGTATCAAAAGAACCGCTATAATCAGCAAAGATACCGATAAAATATATTCTGACATACTTTACTCCTTTTCCGCCACACGATAAGTATTGCATCAATGCAAAATCAGCTGTCGACCAACGTCTACTGTGTTACAATATATCACCACTGTTGACATTTGTCAACACACATTTTATACAATTAACAAAAAATTCATTTTTCACGAAAAAGATTATGACCGCACGGAAGACAACCGTGCGGTCCGTGTATAATTTTAAGACAGTTCCCTTTTATCTGTCGTTCTTTCTGCAGGGAGAATTATTCGAGCCTTTCTGCAAGCCGGGGGGAGAAAATTCGTTTATCGGGAATTCCATAGCACGGAATACAGAGCAGGGATCGTCACTTTCAACGTATTCACATTCCTTTTCGGGAACGGAATATTCCGTTGCGCTGATAAGATACTGTTCGGGGCGTTCAATTCTCGTTACAGAGAAGAAGCCGATAGACACAGCAAGGAAGCGCTCACCCGGATCTGTAAGATCGCCTGCAACTCTGCCCGAAATGTGTGCGGGCACTTCGCTTGCCGAGCAACAGCAGCAACAGCAGGAGCATTGCTGTCTTTCAAGAATACGTGTTGTGAGTATGACGGGCTCTGCAAGCTCAACCACCGCAACAGGCAGATTTGTGCTTCCGCAGCAGTTATTTGCAAGCTCGGGAACCGTGCAGAAGCTGTCTTCGTCGGGATTGCTTCTGAATATCGAAACATTGCCCTCGCTTCCGAACAGCACAACCTTTTTATCACATACGGCGATACCCTCGATTATCTGGCGGTTCGACATACATACGCAACACTCAAATGTCATTCTGACATAGATACGTATATCTACCTGATAAAAGCCTCTGTTAAAAGGCACGGGGTTTACGGTTATATTTGTTGCCGCAATAGATGCGGAGCAGGTGCGAACGTTGCTTGAATGTTCAACAACGTCACGGCCGTAATCGGTAAGAAAAACGGGTACATCCTCAAAGCAGTCTTTATCCCTGCAGCTGTCAAGGATGCGGTAAGTATCTATATAGGCTAAGTCACGGGAGCTACCGATTCCCCCTGAACAACAGCCACTTCTGTTATCTGGCACTTGGATTCTATCCTCCGTAAAATAATATCATATAAAAATCCTGAAAGCGGTCATTGACCGTTCTCACTATATAATATGATAAGGAGGAAAGTTTGACACACTATTTTCTTTTTAAAAGCGACACTATCACACAAAAAATAACAATCAGCGCAGGCGCTATATATTTGTATATTTCATTAATGCCGCTATCATTGGGCAGTTCGAATTCAAGCGTGAGCGCGGTATCTGATGTATAATTCATATCAAACGGTATGATATCGGTATATTTTACCCTTACCTTCTTATTATCTTCCGTCATCTCACTTGTCATATCATACGATAATCTTTGTCCCGTTTTCGCTTTAAGCTCACCTTCGAGTGAAACTATATCGTCTGTGCATACTACGGTGATATCGGATGTATCAAGCTCAAGCGCTTTTGCCGTCAGTTCAATATCCGCACAATAAATATATGAATTTCCCTTTTCATCTTCGTATACTGCAACTATTTTTTTATCGTTTACACAAGACAAACGTGATGTATCGATAGTTATAAGTTCTTTCGCCTTACCCTCATAAATTTTATTATCCTCGTGAATAAAGCTTTTGTAAAGTGATATTTTTTCTTTTTTCAGTTCATCGGGTAACATTATTTTCACTTCCGCTTTTTCACCGTAGACAGCAGAAAAACCCGACACGGCAAATGCCCCTATGTCTTTACTTTTTTGCGCTTCATATTTTTCTTTTGCAAGCTTTGGTGTCGGCAGACTTGTCAAAAAATATTTTTCCATATCGGGTATATGCAATTTTGCAAAATCCTCGGTATTTTCTCCGCATAGAAAATAGTTATCACGCATAACATTGACACCGTCAGACGTTACCGCATCATCCCACGTAACATCAACACCGTACCAAAATCCCGAAAGCTGTACGGCGCACCACATGTGCGCTTCACGTACACCGTCTGCATTTATACCGTCACCGGGAATAAGCACACACGGAATACCGACAGCATCGCAAAGCATTTTAAAGGCCTTTGAATATCCCTCGCAAACAGGACCTTTTTTCGCATCGTTATGGCTCCTCAACGCTGAAGACGCGCGCCACGCACTTTTATCGGCTTTATCGTCTTCGCCGTTTCTTACGTATTCATTGTATACGTTATTTTTGCAAAGAAAGTCGTGAAAAAATTTTATTTTCTCATAAGATGACGGATATTCTTCGGCATTTTTTATTATCTCATCTATCTTTTCTTTAACTGCTTCCGCTTCTTTTGTAACATCCGAGGGGGATTTGAAATCCGACGGAAAATAATATTCACATTCGTCCTTTTTCTTGGCGGTTATAGCTGAAACACCGCCGTCTGATTCAATATAAGTAAAAGACAGCTTTTCATAAGATATCCAGAAACATTCCGGATGGTCAAGCACAAATGCGGCAGATGACCTTTGCAAAATACCGCTTATATCATCCTTGGATATATTTTCGGCAAAACGTATCTTTATTTCAGTCTTGCCATCCTTCATTTTTTCGGAATTTTTCAAGAATGTATCGTATACCGTCATTTCTGACTTTGTCAGAGCATCACGGTACAAAACGCCGTAAGTGCTGTCTGATGCCGATATGCTTATTTCAAACGAAAAAAAACATACGTTCAACAGAAGAAATACAGAAAATAATTTTCTTATGTAAGACATTTTACCTCTTTGAGCCTTGTATTTTGTGCTGAACGGCGAGAACGAGCTTTTCGGGAGCTATCCTTGAAAGAAAGCGTGATATTTTCATCTTACAGCCCGTGACAGTTACCGCCCGTTTACCTTCAATGGCTTTTATGGCATATTCAGCGCACTTCTCGGCGCTTATCGACGGAAGCGGATTTTTAACCCCTGCTGTTTTTTCAAAACTTGTACTTACAGCACCCGGACACAAAAGGCGGATGCGGACGGGTGAGTTACGCTTTTGAAGCTCATAGTCTGCCGCACGGCTATACGAGTAAATATAAGCCTTTGATGCGGCATACGATGCCATAAGCGGTTCGGGCGAAAATGCGGCGGCAGAACAAACATTGAGTATCACGCCATTTTTCATTGAAGAAGAAAAAAGCTTTGTCAGTATCTGCGTTGCCAAAACATTTACGTTTACCATTTTTATGTCATCGTCAATACTGATTTTATCAAAATCGGAAACATATCCGAAGCCTGCGCAGTTGACGACCGTGCATATATTATACTCCTTATATTTTTCCCAAAGAGATACACATTCATCTTTCTCTGAAAGATCACACACATTCGGTATCATTCCGTATTTTTCGGAAAGGCTTGATAGCTCAGCTTTGTTTCTTCCCACGGCTATTACCAAAAAGCCGTTTTCTGTAAGTTTAATTGCGATTTCTTTACCTATTCCCGATGTTGCGCCTGTGACAAGTGCGTATTTTTTCATTTTGCACCGCCGTATTTGTCAGCCTCGGCTGTTGCCATTTCGTCACATATTTCATTGTATTTATGTCCGTTATGACCTTTAACCCAAATGTATTCCATTTCGTGGATATCGGAAAGTGACAAAAGCTCATCCCAAAGCTCGGGATTGAGTGCAGGCTTGCCGTCGCTTTTTTTCCAGCCCTTTTTCTTCCAACCCTTTGCCCAGCCGAGCTTAAGACCGTCGATCACGTACTTGGAGTCAGAGCATAAAATGACACGGCACGGATATTTAAGAAGCTTCAAGGCTTCAATAACGGCTGTAAGCTCCATTTTATTGTTCGTTGTTTCGCCGTCACCGCCGCAAATACGTTTTTCATTTTCTCCGTATATAAGGACAGCGCCCCATCCTCCGGGGCCCGGATTTCCACGGCATGCACCGTCTGTATATATATTAACCGTCTTCATAACATCCCTCTTTTCAGATATTGAAATGAGTATAACACACAATTATCTCCCTGTCAATTTTTGAAAACATACACCGCTGTGAAAATTACATTCTGCCAGCGGTGTATATATAAATACTGTTTATCGCTTAGTATCGGGCAATGTCAATGCACTTAAAATCAAGTTTCATTTGTCTTGCTGTCTTTAAATATATTTTTCTTCAAAAACTCAACCGATGTTCCGTCTTTTGTACACGCCATACGGTATATCGGTATTTTTGTTATTATGTCATTCACATTATCCATCGCGCGGATAACATCATTCTGATTCCAGAGATTAACAACACAGCCCTCCCAGATGTGAATAAACGCTTCCTTGCCGTAAAGACGCTCGATACTATTTTCCTTTGCCTGTGAAAGATAGACTATCGCGCAGGGGTCGGCACTTTTATTAAGCTGAACACCCGAGCTTCCCGAAAACGGTATACCGCACACCTCATCTGTATATACAGCTGATTTGTCTCCGTTTATCAGCTCTGCCCCCTCAAGCTCACACCAAAGGCGCGCTTGCGTTGACTTTCCGACGCCTGACGGCGCTGTGAAAAGTATTGCGGAATCTCCGTACTTAATAAATGATGAATGAAGAAGAACACCGCCACGCTCCACAATCAAATGCTCAAGCATCATACTGTCAAGAACATGATGCGGCTTGATGCTTTGGCAAAATTGATTTCTCTTGACTTTCACGGTTATAACATCTTTTTCCGATGTCACACACATGCCTGCACCGTGCCAGGAGGATGTAATATCTCCGTAATACCTTTGCTCACCGAACGGTGTTGAAAACACACGGACATTTCCCGTATGTACTATTTGCTTTCCGACAGGCTCAGGCATTTCATCACAAAGCGAAAATTCAAAGCTTACGGCATTTTCATCTTCGTCTGTAAGATACGGCGAGAGCACCTCGCTGTCGGTATACATTATGCTGTCTTCAGCGGACACCTTGACGGTCACACCCGCAATTTTATAAAAGTACGTCATTTTTCTGATTCTGCAGGCGTCACCAATACGATGTCAACTATTTCCGAGATTGAGATTCCGAAATGCTTTGTTGACAGCTGTTTTACTTCATCCTTTTTGATTCCGCCCGTCACCTTTGCAAGATAAGTTATGCCGCCCATATAAAAACCGTCGCCGCCGTTTTTATAATAAAGATACACATCCTCTGCAATGTCCTTACCGGAAATATTGATAAGGTTTACCGCACCGTCAAGCTCTTGAATCTTGAACAGAGACTTCTGCAGGCTCATATTGCTCTTAAAAAAGACAACGCTTTCCGATTTTGCAGAGGTTATTTTCTTCTCGGCACTCTTTCGGTTTTTCTCCAACAGCATAACAGAGTCCCCCGAGGGGATATTTGATGCCGTGAAGAAAAACTCCTCATCGCCATTGTAAACCTTGACATCTGCATATTGAAGATCAGCCGAGCTGTTGTTCTTCAGCAAGATGAACATTACATCCTCAACCTCGTCATCTGTTCCGTCTTCCATATATTTTCCCGTGTACTTTCCCGTTTTTACGATTGAAAGTCCGTTTCCTACCAGCATTTCTTCCTCGCTGAAAACACTCACAGGCTTTGTACATTCCTTGTAAATATAGATGCCGAGTTGAACAGCAAGGAACAAAACGAGTATAATGCACAGGCAGATCGCTACATAAGATATAACTTTTTTGATTTTTCTTTTTTTGATATGAAGCATATACCCTCTCATAATAATTTATTATGCCTGTTTATTCTAACATAAATTTATTTAAAATCAAGTACCTAAATTATTTTTTTCTTGAATTCAGCTTTTTTTAACAACCGATTAACATTTCAATATGCACTTATGCGCATACATCTTTTTCTGGGCTTCATTACTGCGTTTTAAATTGATTTATTTAAACAAAATATATTGATTTTTCACTTTCTTTGTGATAATATAATTTATGTATATTATTAAAGAAAGGCAAATTTGATGCTACTTGAACAAATATCCGAAAAATTACAAAAAGGCAGAGGACGTGAGGTTGAAGCACTTATAAAAGAAGCGCTTTCCGAGGGTATATCTGCCGAGAAAATACTTAACGACGGACTCATTTCCGGCATGGGTGTCGTCGGCGAAAAATTCAAAAGCGGTGAATTGTATCTTCCTGAGGTAATGATGGCGGCACGCACAATGGACAATGCCGTGAAGCTGTTAAAACCCGAATTGACCGCAAGCGGTGTTGAACCGATAGGACGTGCTGTAATATGTACCGTAAAAGGTGACAAGCACGACATAGGCAAAAATCTTGTAAAGATGATGATAGAAGGCGCAGGCATCTCGTGTGAAGACCTCGGCGTTGATGTTCCTGCAGAAAAAGTGGTTGAGGCAGTAAACAAGACGGGCGCAACTATAGTTTGCCTTTCTTCCCTGCTTACAACAACTATGGGAGAGATGAAAACGGTAATTGAGGCATTGAAAAATGCCGGTATCAGAGACCGTGTCAAGGTTATGGTCGGCGGTGCTCCGCTTTCGCAGAAATTCGCAGACGAAATAGGTGCGGATGCGTATGCGCCTGATGCTGCATCGTGCGCTGAAATTGCAAAAAGTTATTTTATTTGAAGGTAAATGAAAAGGCACGAAACTACTTTATTTGACAAGCTGAAGCTGTTTGATACATACATACTTATACCTGCGCTGATACTAACAGTTTACGGAATAACCGTATTATCATCTGCTGTAAATTACATGGGCGAAAACAATCTTGTGACAGTTCAGATACTGGCATCGACGATCGGATTTTTCACCATGGTATGTATGGCACTTGTCGATTACGACAGCTTGCTTAAAAAAATGGCTATACCGATGTTTTTAGCATCGTGCGCACTTCTTATTCTGCCTATTGCGGAAAATATACCGAATATGCTTCACGGTTCGTTCGGTAACAACGACAGCTGGATAGCGCTTCCGGTCGTCGGTGTTAATCTCCAGCCTGCGGAGGTCGTAAAGATAATCTTCATAATGACCTTCGGATACCACCTCGGTATTTTAAAGCAAGGAAATATAAATTCCCTTAAAGGTCTTGGCGCAATATGTATGCACGGCGGCATAATAATGGTATGCGTTATGCTCGAAATGGATTTGGGAGCGCTTATATCGTTTGGTCTCATATTCGCTGTTATGTGCTTCTGCGCAGGTCTCAGTATCTGGTACTTTGCCGCCGCAGGCGGAATTCTCATAATTGCTTCACCGATCATGTGGAAAATATTGAATGAATACCAGCGCATGAGAATATTGGTCGGATTTGATCCGATGCAGGATCCCGAGGGATACGGATATCAAGTGCTTCAAAGTATGAGGGCGATCGCAAACGGCGGCATCAGCGGGTGCGGCTACGCCGGCGGAACGATAACGCAAAGTCCGTATGAATCAACCTTGCCCGCAAGACACACCGATATGATATTCGCCGTGCTTTGTGAAGATTTCGGATTTATCGGCGCAATGCTGTACTTTTTCCTCATGGCCGTAATGATACTCCGTATTCTCATTATTGCGCGCAGAAACAGAGATAATTACGGTATGTTCATCTGTACGGGCGTTGCCACCGTATTTATATTCCAGACACTTGAAAATATCGGTATGTGTCTTGGAATGTTGCCTGTTATCGGCATCACGCTTCCGTTCATAAGCTACGGAGGTTCGTCAATAGTAAGTCTTTATATGTGTCTCGGCGCCGTCATGAGCGTCGGTGTTCATAGAAAAAAACAGTTTATTCCAGAAAGGAAAGGTCATAGAAATGAAAATAGAAACAAAGTGTCTGCACGCAGGATATAAACCCGGAAACGGCGATCCCCGTGTAATGCCAATTGTCCAGAGTACAACGTACGTATTCGATTCCACAGAACATATCGGTGAGCTTTTTGATATGCCCACGGCGCATATGTATTCACGCTTTTCAAATCCTACGGTCGAAGTAGTTGAAAAGAAGATAGCAGAGCTTGAAGGCGGTGTCGCTGCAATGTGTACGTCGTCAGGTCAGGCAGCTTCCCTTTTGTCAATACTCAATCTCTGTCACAGCGGTGACAGCTTTATCGCCGCATCCGAAATATACGGCGGTACAGTAAACCTGTTTGCCTACACGCTCAAAAAGCTTGGCATCGAATGTATATTCGTAAATCCCGAAGCAGACGAAGAAGAAATAATGAAGGCATTCAAGCCCAACACAAAGGCTGTATTCGGTGAAACACTTGCAAACCCCGCACTCACCGTGCTTGATATTGAAAAGTTCGCAAGAATTGCTCACGCAAACAGTGTTCCGCTTATAATCGATAACACATTCCCCACGCCTATTCTTTGCCGTCCCATTGAGCACGGCGCAGACATCGTCGTTCACTCAACTACGAAATATATGGACGGTCATGCGCTTCAGGTCGGCGGAGTTATAGTGGATGCGGGAACATTTGACTGGAAATGCGGTAAATTCCCCGAATTCACAGAGCCCGATGAATCATACCACGGCGTTGTGTACGCTGACTTTGCAGCTCCTGCTGCATTCATCACAAAAGCAAGAATGCAACTTATGAGAGACTTTGGTTGTTATCCTGCCGCACACTCTGCATTTTTGCTCAACCTCGGACTTGAAACGCTCCACGTAAGAATGAAGCGCTACTGCGAAAACGCAACAAAGGTTGCAGAATTTCTTTCCAAGAGCGATAAGATAGAGAAGGTCGTGTACCCCGGAATCAATGCAGATCCCGTGATGTATGAAAGAGCGAAGAAATATCTTCCCGACGGATGTGCAGGTGTCGTTACGTTCTTCATCAAGGGCGGAAAAGACGCGGCCGTTAAGTTTATGGACGGTCTGAAGCTTGCATCAAATGAGGTTCACGTTGCGGACATCCGCACTTGCGTGCTTCATCCCGCAAGTGCAACGCACAGACAGTTGACCGACGAACAGCTCGTTGCCGCAGGAATAAACCCCGGACTTATCAGATTTTCGGTAGGTCTTGAAAATGTCGATGACATCATCGCAGATATCGACCAAAGCCTTAAAAATCTCTGATAACTTGCCCTGTAAAACGGTAATATTTCTCCCCGTACACAGCGTAAATCAAAGTGTACGGGGATATTTTTGTGTGCAATCAATGCTGTGAAATATCCTGAAAAAGATTACTGAAAGTGTTTTCAGCAGACAACTATTTATTAACATAGCATTAACACAAATAAATACTTGTTGTGTTAGAATTAACTGCATTAAATCATCCCTTAACCGAGGAGGTATTATGAAAAACATCAAAAAAATCACAGCCCTGCTGTGTGCGTTTGCGTGTGTATTTTCCTTAACGGGCTTATTCACTACGGCAAATGAAGAAAATCTGATAACACCGCTTGACAATACGGGGCTTTACGTCGATCGTTCGGGCGCGGTGACATACTTGTGCGGTGTGCCCTGCGGCTCAACCGCTGTAAGCGTAAAAAATCTCATCAAAGGCGAAGCGGAAGTATATACCGACGCCGACACCGTAACATCAGGAGACAAGGTGACACTTTTTACAGACGGTGTACCCACAGATACGGCAACGATCATAACAACAGGTGATATAAACGGTGACAGTATAATTAACGGTAAGGATGCCATCCGTCTTAAAAAGCTTATGAGCGCAACAATGACCGATCCGATACAGCGCCGTCTTTGTGACGTCAACAACGACGGAAAAATTGACTCGGGCGATACTTCAAAGATAGTTTCAATGACATCTGCACGCGTTGAAAGCGTGTCTTTCATAGGTAATCCCGAAAAAACAACTTATCTTGAAGGCGAAGAATTTTCCGCAAAAGGTCTGTATATGAACGTAAAATATGATGACGGTACAGTTCTTTCATACGGTGACGGCTTTGATATTACATACCCTTCGGGAAATGATTATTTCAAAAAAACAGATACGAAGGTAACACTTAAATACGGTAACTCCTCAAAGGATATTTCCGTAACAGTTGATGAAGTTACGTATTTTGAAGCAAGAATAACAAAAAATGATTCATCGCTGTCAGTTGCATTCAACGACACCAACGTTCAATTGTCCGATACGGCCCTTATGGCTTCACAGGTGTGGGCATTCACAAAACAGTCTGACGGAAGCTTTGAAATCAAAAACAAGGATACAGGCAAATGTATCGAGGTTGAGGGTTCAACTGCCGCAAACAGTCAAAACATCCGCATTGCAAACGATAACAATTCGCAATCACAGCGTTGGAATATTGAAAGAACAAAAGACGGAGAGTATACGGTAAAATCAGCTCTCGGCTCATACGTTATGGATATATACGCAGGCAACATCGCAAGCGGAAGCAATTTGCAGATATATACTCCCAACGGTACAGATGCTCAGTCTTTCTGTATAGAACCAGTAACCGATATTGAAAATAAGGTGGAAAACGCATCACTCGTTGATCTCGGAACAGACTTTTTGGCAACGCTTACAGGAGTTGCATCTGAAAATAATGTCGGACTTATCACATCCGGTTCGGCAAACGTTGCAATGAAGGCGAGTGAAAAAACCGTAAGACAGCTTTGGAGATTTTCAAAGCAGAGTGACGGAAGCTATATTATCATCAACCAGGAAAACGGAACAGCTCTTAACGCCGATGCATCAGCAAACGTCACATCAGCTGCAAAAAATTCCGCAAACACTCAAAAATGGTTTGTGCTTCAGGATTCAAGCGGATATACTCTTATACCCAAATCCTCTGCAAAATATGTGCTTGATGTAGAACAATCGAGTACAGAACGTGATGCAAACGTACAGCTTGGAGCTTACAAAAGCAATTTTGCTTCCCAGCGCTTCAGCATAACAAAATTCACGGGCGACTATCTTGACTACACGGCTCCCGTGTACATCGGAACACATTTTAATGCAACTATATCACCGTCCTACGCAACAGGCAAAAAAATATCTCTCAGCGGCGGAAAGAATGCGATCATCTACGGCGCAAGCGAATATTCAGAGCAAACATGGAGATTTGAGCATCAGTCGGATAACACGTACAAGATCGTAAACAACTCAAACGGAAATGTTCTTACAATTCCGAACGGAAATACGGCAGGCGGTACTCAGCTTCAGGTTGCAGGCGATACGGGCGCAAAATCACAGCGTTGGTATTTATTGCCCAAGGAAGACTGCTTCATAATAAAATCAGCAATGAGCGCCAACGTCGTCGTAGACGTATATGGAGCAAGCACAAACGACAGTACAAAAATCGATATTTACACACCGAATATGACAGCGGCACAGATATTCAAAATAGATAATTCTCAAATGACAGCAATGTCCTATAACGTATATTGCGGTAACGTAACTGCTGACCGAATGAACAGAGTTATCACAAAAATGAAGAGATATATGCCCGATACCATAGGTATTCAGGAAGCGACCCCGACATGGATAAACAACCTTAAAGCGGCGCTTGGCGATACATACGATATAGTCGGTCTCGGACGTGACGGCGGTTCAGCGGGTGAGCACAGCTCGATACTTTACAACAAGCACATTTTCAATCTCAAAAGCTGGGGAACAAAGTGGCTGTCTGCAACACCCGATGTTGTTTCAAGATATCCCGAATCAATGTACAATCGTATCTTCACATACGCTTTCTTGCAAAGAAAAGTTGATAATCAGATGATACTTGTCATAAATACTCATCTTGAATATACAACAGATGCAATAAGACTTAAACAGCTTGCTATTATTCAGGACTTCGTGAATAAGAACGGTAACGGTTATCCCGTTTACATTTCAGGTGACTACAATGCGGATTTCGGAAGTGCTGCATGCACGAAAATGGAGCAATACGGATATAAAAACGGTTCAACTGCCGCAAAAAGCTTTACCGGTGCTACATTTACGAATTACGGTGCAGAAAACAGAATACTTGATTACATTTATTTTTCAAAGAATGACTTTACACTCAATTATTATAAAGTTTGCAATGAATATATAAACGGATCATGGACATCAGACCATCATCCTATTTATGTAAGATACAAATTAGAGAAATAACATATACCCCGTACGGATTCGTACGGGGTATAGCTTTAAATCATAATATTTTCCCAAAAACCTTGACACAAATTTAATTATATATTATAATGCTATGTTGGTAATGTTATTCGTCTTGTTGCGTAAAAGGAGTGCTTATGGATATAATCGACTTTCATACACATATACTTCCCGAAATCGATGACGGAAGCCAAAGCTCGCAGGAAAGTGTACAGCTTTTAAAGCGGCTTACAGAGCAAAACGTAAAAACCGTAATTGCAACTCCTCATTTCCACCCCACTTCTGAACATCTTGAAGCATTTTTAAAAAGAAGAAACGAAGCGTATAACAGACTGATGAAACGTTCTTTAAAGGATTCACCGAGGATACTTTTGGGGGCTGAGGTCGAATATTGTGACGATATTTGCTATGACATCGACGGTTTAAAAGCGCTCTGCATCGAAGGAACTGATATATTGCTTATCGAAATGCCAAACGTAAAGTGGAGCGAAAAAATGACAGACGATATCCTGTATATCGCCGAATCCGGAGAATTTACGGTCGTTCTTGCCCACATTG
>JAZRTS010000039.1:0-1203 GCA_045652135.1 Eubacteriales bacterium
CTTTTCTCGTTCAAAATACTATAAACAGTGGAAGGCGAAACACCAGAAATGTTTGCTAACGCATTGATAGCTATGCCTCTCTCGTTACAGAGTTCAACTATTCTTTTTTCGACCGCTTCTTTAATCAACATAATGTATACCTCTTTTACGATATATCGTTAATCATATTATATTAAAAAATGCGACATATCGTGTGGGATATATCGCAAATGTGAGCGTTCGGAAATTTTTCTAAATTGTGTTTTGGGTTTTTATTAATTGTTTTATACCGCTACTTCCATTGGTACTAACTCATTAGCGCGCATAGAAATGATGAAGCCGCCACCCGGGCTTGAACCGAGTGGCGGCTGTGTTTTTGTGTTATTTTCCGCAGTAGGTGGCAATAGCTTCGCTGACAAATGCGGCGGTGCCGGGAGTGTGTTTGTCGATATTGTTTTTGAAATGTTCGTCGACGACATACATTTGACCGAGACCGGCAAGGATTTCGTTGGTGCAGGTGTAGTAGTTCTCGGTGATGTAATTTTGCAGTTCTTTTACGAGTGATTGTGCCTCGGCTGAGTCGGCGGTGTTGCCGTCGTACATACATATGGCGAATTTGGCAAGGACGGTCATGAGTCCGTCATTGACTTCCTGCCATTTATCTTTGGTGTAGTTTGCGGTCTTTTCCGCATGTTCTTTATAGGCGGCCGTTTCGCCCCATCGTTGTTTCGCCTCAGCCTCATACTGTTTGCGGGCGGTTTCATAATCGCTGTTATCAAATGCAGACATTGTAATCTTTCCTTTCTCAGCGCTATCCAAAGCAGCAATAATTCGCTCTAATCGTTCCTTTTTGAGGATTAAGAGTTTTCGCTGCTCGGCGAGTGCTTTTTGCTTATCGTAATCGGGAGATGATAAGATATCTGCAATGCTTTTTAGTTCAAAATCAAGTTCACGATAAAACAGGATCTCTTGCATACGTTCAAGAGAGATTTCATCATAAAACCGATAGCCATTTTGCTCGTCAACAAAGGCGGGCTTTAACAAACCTATTTCATCGTAATAGTGTAGTGTACGGACGCTGACACTTGCGAGTTTTGCGAACTCGTTGATTTGCATTTTCACTTTTATCACCTCACGAAAAGGAGTATACACTATGACGCAACGTGAGAGTCAAGCGTTTTATTTCACAATCTCATACGGCCAGTCGATGATGCCGCCGAATTC
>JAZRTS010000040.1:0-1263 GCA_045652135.1 Eubacteriales bacterium
CCGAACATCGGACACGTTCAACTCAATCAGCTTTCGCCCGCTATGCTTGACAATATGTTTCAAAAAATGTTCGATAGCGGATTGTCAAACAGTAGCGTCAGATATGCTCAAAGAATTATGAGCGTCGCATTGGAACACGCAAGGAAATATCACTACATAGAACACAATGCCGCCCGTGATGTTATCACGAAGTTTGGCAAGCAGGGCAAGACACCCGACCCGTACACCATAGAGCAAATGCAAGATTTTATGAGCAAGGTTATCGGTACGGAGTGGGAAATGCCCGTTATGCTTGCGGGTATGTACGGCTTGCGTATGAGTGAAATTCTCGGTTTGCGTTGGGAAAACGTCGATTTGGAAAAAGGCACGTTTGGAGTAGTCGAACAATTACCGTTCAATCTTCCGCGAGGAACAAAAGAAGTATCGGAAATGGCACCGACAAAATCCAACGATAGAATATTGCCGATCACCGATCTGACGCGCCCATATTTTGAGCAAGCGAAAAATTTGCAAGAAAGGAGGAAGGAGCTTACAGCCGCCGCAGGGACACCGTATTATGACAATGATCTTGTGATCTCAAAACCCGACGGCGCACCTTATCGGCGCGACGTTGTTTCAAACAATTTCGGTCAGCTTGTACGGCACCTTGAAATGCCGCATATTCGTTTTCACGATTTGCGGCATACGGCGGCGACAAATATGCACCAACTCACGGGCGACTTTTATACCGTCGGTGAAATCTTGGGGCATACGTTAAAAGGTATCGGAATGTCGCTCGGTATTTCAACCAACCTTGAAGCAGTAACGGCACAGTACGTTGACGTTCGCCTTGAGCGTAAAAAATCCGTCCTTGACGTTTACCACAAGGCACTACACCCGCCGAAAGGCGACGGAGAGAAGAAGCAAGGCGACGGAGGCAAGGAAGAAAAGCCAAAGAAAAAAAGTAGTGATATAGAGCTATAACGGGAATATCTCTTTACAGCTTTTCACTACTTTTTATAGGTTTTTAAGACATTCGGGCACCATAAGGGCACCACAGTATTCATTTTTGATGAATAAACTGAATAGAGCAAAACACCGAGGGCACCACAAATCAGGGCACCAAGGGCACCATTCACAAAAAGCGGGCACCACCAAGACAAAGTGAAAACCCTTGAAAACGTAGTGTTTTCAAGGGTTTTTGGCGGAGAGGGCGGGATTCGAACCCGCGTGCGATTGCTCGCAAACTGATTTCGAGTCAGCCCCGTTATGACCACTTCGATA
>JAZRTS010000041.1:0-2551 GCA_045652135.1 Eubacteriales bacterium
TTCAAAACAAAGTTTGAAAAAAGACCCTTGCTCGTTGCCTGCGACGTTTACCGTCCCGCGGCTGTAAAACAGCTTCAGGTTGTAGGCTCACAGGTTGGTGTTCCCGTATTTGCGATGGAGGATTGCAAAAATCCCGTTGAAATTGCAAAGGCAGGTATTGCGCATGCTAAAAAATACGGACACGATATGGTGTTCATAGATACGGCAGGACGTCTTCATATAGATGAAGCACTTATGAAGGAGCTTCAGGATATCAAAGAGATAACTGAACCCTCGGAGATACTTCTTACTATCGATGCTATGCTCGGTCAGGATGCGGTAAATGTTTCAAAGACGTTTAACGATATGCTTGATATTTCGGGCGTTATACTCACAAAGCTCGACGGTGACACACGAGGCGGTGCGGCACTTTCGGTAAGATACGTAACCGGTAAGCCGATCAAGTTTATCGGTACAGGTGAAAAGCTCGATGCGCTTGAACCGTTCCATCCCGACAGAATGGCATCACGTATTCTTGGCATGGGCGATATGCTGACACTTATTGAAAAAGCACAGCAGTCGTTTGATGAAAAGAAAGCGGAAGAGCTTGAAAAGAAAATGCGTGATTCCTCATTTACGCTTGTTGACTTCCTTGACCAGATGGATCAAGTGCGTAATATGGGCTCCATAAAGGATATACTCGGTATGATGCCGGGCGTCAACTCTGCAGCGCTTGCGGATGCACAGATAGACGATAAGCAGATAGACAGGGTAGAGGCGATAATCCTCTCGATGACTCCGCAGGAGCGTATGAAGCCGCAGATAATCAACGCATCGAGAAAAAAGAGAATTGCAGACGGATGCGGAATGAAGGTTGAGGATGTCAACCGTTTGCTCAAGCAGTTTGAGCAGTCGCAGAAAATGATGAAGCAACTGACAAAGGGCGGCGGAAAGCGTTTCGGCTTCGGGCGCCGCAAAAAACACTAATCAAGTATAATATTCCAAACGGAAATTATATAAATAATTTATTATAAAAGACGAAAGGTCAGGTTAATTAAAATGGCAGTAAAAATCAGACTCAGAAGAATAGGCGCTAAGAAAGCTCCTTACTATCGTGTAATCGTTGCAGATTCCAGATCACCCCGTAACGGCAGATTCATCGAAGAGATCGGCACATACGATCCGCTTTGCGAGCCCGCAAAGATCGAAATCGATGCAGAAGCTGCAAAGAAGTGGATCAAAAACGGCGCACAGCCCACAGAAACTGTTAAGAGCCTTCTTAAGAGATCCGGTATCACCGAATAATTCGTAACGATTTTTTAAGCCCGTAATTTCGGTGGGCATTATTTTGGGAAGGAAATCATAATGATATCACAAAAGCAAGTTTTGACGGATATCGCCAAAGCCCTTGTTGAATTTCCCGATGAAGTAGTTGTTACTGAAACGGTTACGGAAGATTCGGTTCTTCTCGTTCTTTCTGTTGCTCAAAGCGATATGGGTAAGGTTATCGGAAAGCAGGGAAAGATCGCAAAGGCAATTCGCGCGATCATGAAATCATCAGGTAACGCTGACAAAAAGCGTGTAATGGTGGAAATACAGTAAAATAAAAATGAGGTTGTGAGGTCTTCACAGCCTTATTTTTTTGCTTTTGAAAAAAATCAAAAAAAATTGAAAAAAGGTATTGACATTCGCTGAAAAATGTTGTATATTGATAAAGCCGTAAGGGAAGTAAGACATTCACAATAGTGAGTGCAGAAGTGGGAGTATAGCTCAGCTGGGAGAGCACCTGCCTTACAAGCAGGGGGTCACAGGTTCGAGCCCTGTTGTTCCCACCACTTTGGCCCGGTAGTTCAGTTGGTTAGAACGCTAGCCTGTCACGCTAGAGGTCGACGGTTCGAGCCCGTTCCGGGTCGCCACCTTACGGTTTGCCTTTGTAGCTCAGTTGGTAGAGCAGTGGACTGAAAATCCACGTGTCGTTGGTTCGATTCCGACCGAAGGCACCACTTTTTGCGGATGTAGCTCATCTGGTAGAGCGCCACCTTGCCAAGGTGGAGGTAGCGAGTTCGAGCCACGTCATGCGCTCCATTTTTTTTATACGGCGTCATAGCCAAGTGGTAAGGCAGAGGTCTGCAAAACCTTTATTCCCCAGTTCAAATCTGGGTGACGCCTCCAAAAAATCGACGAATTTCGACAGAAGTTCGTCGATTTTATTTTTTACCTCTTCACTATTCACTATTACCTTTTACTTTCCAAAAATCCCGAATGCGAGTTTTAGTGAAGAGTGGAGAGTGAAAAAGTAAAATCCCGAACGCTTTCGCATTCGGGATTTTTGGAGGCGGCACCCGGATTTGAACCGGGGGATCAGAGTTTTGCAGACTCGTGCCTTACCACTTGGCTATAGCGCCGTGTTTTATTATATAAAAAAATGGAGCGGATGACGAGGCTCGAACTCGCTACCTCCACCTTGGCAAGGTGGCGCTCTACCAGATGAGCTACATCCGCATTTCCTAAGGCTCTATTACTATACACTACAAAAACGGATTTGTCAAGAGTATTTTTGAAAAAGATTGAA
>JAZRTS010000042.1:0-1081 GCA_045652135.1 Eubacteriales bacterium
TTTGGATTGTATGAAGCAGAACACAACAAAGGTACGCAACATCAAGCAGTATCTACGGGCTGTACTCTTTAATGCACCGTCCACCATAGACAACTACTATACCGCCCTTGTCGCTCACGATATGGCGGCGGGCTATTTCAAAAAAGAATAATCCGAGGGGGTGATACCGTATGACAAATTCCTACTGTTCGGGGGTACCGCCCTAACAAAAAAACTTATTCCGTGAAAGGAGGAACACAATGCAAGACCAGGTAAACGAAAAAGTGGTAGCTGTTTCAATCAAAACAACCAAGCTGACCGCTTCCGTTCTGCAAGCGGCTATCAAACAAGTGCTTGCAAAAATGAAAGCACAGAGGGGCAAACAGCCGCGCGGCAAGCAGACTCTAAAACAGCTTATGAAGCAGAACACGGGCATTTCAAACATTGAAATTACCGACAGCAATATCAAAGACTTTACCGCGACGGCGAAAAAATACGGCATAGACTTCGCTCTGAAAAAGGACGTAACCGAAACTCCGCCCCGCTATCTTGTATTTTTCAAAGGGCGCGACGCTGACGTTCTGACGGCGGCGTTTAAGGAATTTTCCGCAAAGAAGCTGACAAAGGAAAAGAAGCCGTCTATCAAGAAACTGCTTGCCACAATGAAAGAAAAAGCGGCGGCGCGGAACGCACAGCGCGAGAAAGTCAACAAGAAAGATCGGGGGCTGACGCTATGAAAAAGAAATCAATCAAGCCTATTTTGTTAAAGCTCCCGTATCTCGCTTTTGTCTATCTCTTTGACAAGCTGTGTGAGGCAATCCGTCTTTCCTTGCGGGACGACGTTATGGAAACGCTGTTAGCTATGGGCGAGGGCTTTGCCGAAGCGTTTGACACATTCGCACCGAGCTTCCACCCCGTAGATTTGACCGTCGCCGTGATCGGAACGGGGCTGATCTTCCTTGTGATGTATATACGCGGACTTGAAGCCCGGAAGTACCGCAAAGGAATGGAATATGGCTCGGCACGTTGGGGCAACGCCGAGGATATTGCCCCGTACATAGACCCCGTATTTGAAAATAACGTACTGCTTACAAACACCGAG
>JAZRTS010000043.1:0-8585 GCA_045652135.1 Eubacteriales bacterium
TTCTGTAAATTTATCTTTTTGAAATCCTTCGATACCTTCGGCATTATCGTAAAGCTCTCCGAAGGTCAGTTCCGGATGAAACTGACTTTCAAATATAAGCTTAAACGCCCATTCTCTCGCTTCGCTTCTTTTCATATATCAGTTCCTTTTTGTAACACCGAATGTTGCATCTTCTCCGTTGATATTCCAATCGGCTGTATATGCACCGCCTTCGGAATATACGATTTCATCGGTCAATGTATCGTTTGATATCTTTTCAGCATTACGCTTAATAACTTCTGTTACCTTATCGGAGCCTGTTACATTCAATGTGATCTTATCCATAACCTCAAAGCCTGCGTCCTTACGCATTGTCTGGATCTTGGAGATTATCTCACGTACAAAGCCTTCTTCAACAAGCTCGTCTGTAAGAGTTGTATTGAGTACAACAGTTATTCCTCTGTCTGCAACAGATTCAAAACCGCTTACCTTACCCGACTCAATGAGAAGATCTTCACGCTCAAGTTCGTAAATCTCACCTGAAAGTGTAAGCTTCAGCTTGCCTGTTGCTTCAAGTTCATCCATAGCGGCGTTGCCGTCGATCGTCGAAAGAACCTCACGACATTCATTTATAAGCTTTCCGAGCTTTCTTCCGAGTGTCTTGAGCTGGGGCTTGAACGTAAATGTTGTAAACGCACGCATATCGTCAACGAATGATGCGGATTTAACGTTAAGCTCATCCTTGATTATATCTGTATAATACTCGTTAAGTTTGCTTTCTGCATTGATAAACATTTCAGAAAGAGGCTGTCTGTTCTTTATTACAGCAGCATTTCTGCACGCACGGCCGAGAGCAACGATTTCAGCCGCTTCGTCCATTTCAGCTTCAAGCGCTTTGTTAATGAGCGATTCATCAGCTACGGGATAGTCGCAAAGATGTACGCTTTCGGGTGCTGTCTTGTCGTTAAGCGCAACGAGATTTCTGTAAATATCCTCTGTCATAAACGGAATCAGAGGTGCTGCAAGCTTGATGAACGTAACAAGCGATGTATACAGTGTCATATAAGCTGCGATCTTGTCATCTGTAAGATCCTTTGCCCAGAATCTCTCACGGCAACGGCGTACATACCAGTTGGAAAGCTCATCAACAAACTTTTCCATAGCACGTGCGGTTTCTGTGATCTTATAATCGCCGAGATAACCGTCTACGGTCTTTATAAGCGAGTTAAGCTTTGACAGTATCCACTTATCCATAACGGAAAGCTTGCTCTTGTCAAGTGTATAGTCTGATGCGTTGAAATTATCAATATTAGCGTAAAGCACGAAGAACGCATAAGTGTTCCAGAGTGTTCCCATAAACTTACGCTGACCTTCGGTAACGGCAGCAGAATGGAAACGGTTGGGAAGCCAAGGTGCGCTGTTGGAATAGAAGTACCATCTGATAGCGTCAGCGCCGTGCTTTTCGAGTGCATCGAACGGATCAACCGCATTACCCTTGGATTTTGACATCTTCTGTCCGTTTTCGTCCTGAACGTGACCGAGAACGATAACATTTTTATAAGGTGCTTTATCAAATATAAGCGTTGAAATAGCAAGAAGCGAGTAGAACCAACCTCTTGTCTGGTCAACAGCCTCGGAAATAAAGTCTGCGGGGAAATTCTGATCAAACAATTCCTTATTTTCAAAGGGATAGTGCCACTGTGCAAAAGGCATAGCACCGGAGTCATACCAGCAGTCGATAACCTCCTTAACACGGTGCATTTCACCACCGCACTTGGGACACTTGATAGTAACTTCATCGATATAAGGACGGTGAAGCTCTATGTTATCGGGGCAGTTATCAGATATTTCCTTGAGCTCTGCAATACTGCCGATGCTGTGACGGTGGCCGCAAGAGCATTCCCAGATATTAAGAGGTGTACCCCAATATCTGTCACGGGAGATACCCCAGTCCTGAACATTCTTAAGCCATTCGCCGAAGCGTCCTGTGCCTATTGTTTCTGGAATCCAGTTTATAGTATCGTTATTTTTAAGGAGCTTGTCCTTGACCTCGGTCATTCTGATGAACCAAGTGTTTCTTGCGTAGTATATAAGAGGTGTATCACAACGCCAGCAGAAGGGATATGAGTGTTCAAAGGGCAATGTCTTGAAAAGAAGTCCTCTTACTTTAAGATCGTAAAGAACATCCTTGTCAGCGTCCTTGCAGAATGTACCTTCCCAAGGTGTTTCCTTTGTCATACAGCCCTTTGCATCAACGAGCTGAACAAAAGGAAGACCGTATTTTCTTCCTACCTGTGCGTCATCTTCACCGAAAGCAGGTGCGATGTGAACGATACCTGTACCGTCTGTAAGTGTTACGTATTCAGCACAAGTTATATAGAATGCTTTTTCTTCGGGCTGTACGAAGTCAAACAACGGCACGTATTCTCTGCCCTCAAGCTCAGCACCCGTATATCTTTCAATAATTTCGCACTCACCGACAACGTTTGATACAAGTGCTTCGGCAAGTATGTAGTATTCATCATTTGCGAATACCTTTACATAATCCTCTTTAGCGTTTACGCAAAGCGCAACGTTTGACGGAAGTGTCCAGGGTGTCGTTGTCCATGCAAGGTAGTATGTGTTATCCTCACCCTTGACACGGAATTTTGCAATAGCAGACTTTTCTTTTACGTCTTTATACCCCTGCGCAACCTCGTGTGAAGAAAGAGGAGTTCCGCAACGGGGGCAATAAGGAACGATCTTAAAGCCTTTGTAAAGAAGACCGTCATCATATACTTTTTTAAGGGACCACCAAACAGATTCGATAAAGTCATTTGTATATGTGACATAAGGATCATTCATATCTGCCCAATATCCGACAGTTCCCGAAAAATCCTCCCACATTCCCTTATACTTCCAAACGCTTTCCTTGCATTTTGTTATAAAGGGTTCAAGACCGTACTGCTCTACCTGCTCCTTACCGTCAAGGCCGAGAAGCTTTTCAACCTCAAGCTCAACAGGAAGGCCGTGTGTATCCCAGCCTGCTTTACGCAAAACGTGATAACCCTTCATTGTTCTGTATCTCGGGATCATATCCTTGATAACACGTGTAAGAACGTGACCGATGTGAGGTTTACCGTTTGCTGTAGGGGGGCCGTCATAGAACGTGAAGTTTTCTCCACCTTCACGGATATCTATACTTTTCTCAAAAATTTTGTTTTCAGTCCAGAATTTTTCAGTTGCTTTTTCGCGTGACTGAAAGTCAAGATTGGACGGTACTTTGTTATACATAATAATTTCTCCGTTATATACCGCTTAGCGGTAGAATATAATTATATTTATTAATATAATATCACGGATTGAATAAAAATGCAATAGATTTAAAGAAAAAATCTGTTTTTTTGAATAAAAATTATATATTTTTGTTACTTTTAAAAATCCCCGTAAACCACTTTTCATCTTCATTGGTAACGCAGTAAGTAATTCGCAAAAAAATATAATACAAAATGAGGCTTATACACACACCGCTCAGACAAAAGGATACGTCGAACGAAAATTTAATATTAAAGACACCAAACAAAACACTGCAAAGGCTTGTTGCGCCGACTATACTTATAATCGGTGCAAAAACATCAAAAAATATATTGACCTTAAGTGTAAGGATTTTGAAAAGTCTTTGCATTGAAAGGGCTGCATTTATGAGCTCACACACATATACGACGATAACATACCCCTTTATACCAAGCGGCGGAAGCAAAAAGTAAACGAGTATAACAGATACAATTGCATCAACGATGTTATATCTCATTGAATATATTTGCTCGCCCATTCCTTTAAGGACGGCATCAACGGAGTTATCCAGATACATAACGGGAATTAAGGCGGCAAATATTTTTATATAAAATCCCGCTTCTCTGCTGTCATAAAGAAGTATACCGAGAGCGTCGGAGAAATAAATAAACAGCCCCGAAATCGCAACGGAAAATATGATCGTGAGCTTAAAAATTCTCCGTGTTACATAGTCAATATGCTTTTTCTCTCCCTGCTCTTTATATCTCGTTATTTCAGGTATAACAAGCGATGAAAAGGCAGACAAAAACGCAAGTGGGAAAAATATAACGGGAAAAACCATTCCCGAAATAGTGCCGTATGAGGAAAGCGCCGCATCACTGTTCGCACCACCTTTGATAAGCCCCTTCGGTATCAAAAGATTTTCAAGTGTCATAAGTGCCGAACGAATATATGCGGAAAATGCCACCGGAAGCGACATTTTTAAAAGTCGCATAGTAATATTTGATGACGGCTCTCCTTTAAGCTCCTTTGTGTTTTTCCGTACATCAAAAATATAGAGAATAAACGACACAATAAATGCAAGTATCTCCGAAATACACATTCCTATAACAACCGCAACGGTTGCCGACTCAACATCGTCGCCGCTGACCATGACAAAAAGTGTTACAGTCAGAAATATCCTTATGAACTGTTCAAGAACATTTGTAATTGCGTTTTTTATCACCCGTCTGACAGCACAGAAATATCCGCCAAGCGCCGAGGAAATCGAGAGAAAAGGAAGTGATATTGCAAGTATTTTGAGTGACTTTACAGCACGGATATCGCACAACCATTTAAGTGATATTGGCTCTGCAAAAGAAAACAGAACCACAAATGAAAGCATCCCGAATGCAAGACTGTACATAAGACATTTACGCATAGCAAGACGTACACCAACACCTGATCCCTTTACCAACTCCTGCGAAACAAGCCTCGTCGAAGCAAGGTGAACACCCGATGTTGCAAACGTCACTCCGAATGTATAAACCGACAGAACAAGCGAAAAAAGTCCCATTCCGACCGAGCCTATTTTATTGGTTATGTAAACATTGAAAACCACGGAAACAAAACGCATAAAGACTGAGGTTAACGTCAAAACCATTCCGTTTATAAAAAACTTCTTAATAACCTTCAAAAAAATAAACCGCCTTAAATTAATTGACGGTCTATTATATGAAATAACTGTATTTTTTATGTAAAAAACGGGAATGTAATACCATTCCCGTTTTACAATATTGATTTTTATGCCATTTCGCCTGCAAGCTGTCTGCCGCCGATGATATGGAAATGTAAATGCTTAACGGTCTGGCAAGCATCGTCACCGCAGTTTGATACAACACGGTATCCATTTTTAAGACCTGCTGTTTTTGCGATTTCGGGTATTGCCTCGAAAATTTTTGCAACATATTCACTGTTTTCAGCGGTTATCTCATCAACTGATGCTATATGTGCTTTTGGGACAACGAGAATATGTACAGGTGCCTGCGGATTTATATCCTTGAATGCGTAGCATTTCTCATCCTCATAAACCTTAGATGAAGGAATATCTCCGTTTATGATCTTACAGAATAAACAGTTTTCCATTATTCTTTGTTCTTCAAGCTGTCGCGGATCTCACGGAGAAGAAGAATATCTTCGGGCGTGGGTGCAGGAGCTTCTTCAACAACGGGTTCGTCCTTCTTCTTTCTTTCTTCCATCTTCGTGCGGTACTTGATAATTACACGCAGAACGAGGAATACGCAGAATGCCATAAGCAAGAAGTCGATAACGAGCTGAATGAAGTTACCGTAGTTTATGGAGATAGCAGCCTGTGCAACTTCACCTGCTTCGTCAAGCACTTCTTCCTTGAGCACGTACTTCATATCAGAGAAATTAACGTTGCCGAGAAGAACGCTTATAGGGGGCATAATAACATCGTTTACGAGTGAAGAAACGATCTTTGAGAATGCTCCGCCGATGATAACACCGGTTGCCATATCAATGATGTTACCCTTGGAAATGAAATCCTTGAATTCCTTGAAAAAATTGCTCTTTGCCATTTTATCAACCTTCCTTATTTAAAATTGTATAAACTGTATCCAAAGCTTCATCTATCTTATCGAGAAGCTTAATACCTGATGTTGCGTTGTCGGGACGTCCGCCGCCGCCACCGCCTGCGAGCTTGCTTATTTCTTTAAGAATGTTTCCTGCATGTGCGCCGGCTTTAACAGCTTCTGCGCCTGCGCAAGCAACGAAATTAAGCTTGCCGTCGTTGTTAACGGAAATAACCGCTACAGCATAGGGATCACGTGATTTGATACCGTCACAGAGGGATCTTACGGCATCAACAGATACACCCTCGGTCTTTCCTGTTATAACATTGAATACGCCGACTTTCTTTACGTTATTAACGATCTTTTCAGCCTGTGAGGAGGCAATCTTGTTGTTAAGACGTTCAACCGCTTGCTTTTCTTCTTTAAGCTCTGCCTGGAGCTGTGCCGCCTTCTTGTCTATTTCCGTAACATTAGAAGCCTTGAGCTCTCTTGCGCAGTTAGCAATAAGTGTCTGCTTTTCCTCAAGAAGTTTCAAAACGTTTATACCGGTCGTACCCTCTATTCTGCGTACGCCCGATGCAACGGAAGACTCGGAAATTATCTTGAAAAGTCCTGCCTTTGCAGTATTGTCAAGGTGTGTACCGCCGCAAAGCTCAACTGAAAAATCGCCGACCTTTACAACTCTTACAACGTCACCGTATTTTTCACCAAACAGCGCCATAGCACCGAGTGAACGTGCAGTCTCAATATCTGTTTCAAAATTCTCAACGGGTGTACCCTTGAGTATTTCTTCATTTACGAGATCTTCAACCTGCTTTATTTCATCAGGTGTCATTGCCGTATAGTGCGAGAAGTCAAATCTTACACGCTCGGGATCAACGTATGAACCTGCCTGTTCAACGTGAGTACCGAGAACCTTACGCAGTGCCGCCTGCAAAAGGTGCGCTGTTGTATGATTTCTGCGTATTTCATCACGGCGCGCCGCATTAACTGTCAATGTTACCTTATCGCCAACGCTTATAACACCGTCAACGGTACATCTGTGCATAAATATACCGTTTGACTTTTTGGTATCGTTTACCGTTATCTTTGCACCTTCAGACGTGATAATACCTGTATCACCGACCTGACCGCCTCCTTCGCCGTAGAACGGTGTGCGGTCAACGATTATCATGGCATCACAATCGGATGCAACGGCAACGCTTTCATTATCAGCTGAAATTATCATCTTCACCGTTGCTTCGCTTACTGTTTCGGTATATCCCGTGAACTGTGTTGCTTCAACATTGTCAAGGAAGCCGAGAGTATCATCGCTCCAGCTGAAATCACCAAGTGCCGCTCTTGCTTCTCTTGCACGCTTCTTCTGTTCATTCATTAAGGCGGTAAAGCCGTCTTCGTCTATACCGATTCCCTTTTCGGTCGCAATCTCACGTGTGAGGTCAAGGGGGAATCCGTATGTGTCATTGAGCTTGAATACATTTTCCGCAGAAAGTACATTTTCGCCCGATTTCACAGCGTTTTCTATCATACCGTTAAGCATATCCATACCGCTGTCTATTGTCTTTGAGAATTTCTCCTCTTCAATAGAAACGATCTTCTGAATATATTCAAGCTTTTCTGTAAGTTCGGGATATTCGGAAAGATTTTCTTTTGCTACTACGGGAACTATATCGGAAAGGAATGTTTCCTTTATACCGAGAAGCTTACCGTGACGTGCCGCACGTCTGAGTAAACGGCGAAGAACGTATCCTCTGCCCTCATTTGACGGAACAACACCGTCGCAAATGAGGAAGCATGTACTTCTGATGTGGTCTGTGATAACGCGAAGTGATACATCAGACTCTGCGTTTTCCCCGTACTTGATACCCGCCTTTGCGATTATCGCTTTCATTATATTCTGAACCGTGTCAACCTCAAAAAGGTTGTTTACGCCCTGCATAATACAAGCAATTCTCTCAAGTCCCATACCTGTATCGATATTGGGATTTGCAAGAGGTGTATAGTTACCTGCACCGTCGCCTTCAAACTGTGTGAAAACGAGATTCCAGAATTCAACGAATCTGTCGCAGTCACATCCGACAGCACAATCGGGTGAGCCGCAGCCGTGTTCAATACCACGGTCAAAGTAAAGCTCCGAGCAAGGACCGCAAGGACCTGAACCGATCTCCCAGAAGTTATCTTCCTTACCCAGGCGAACCATATGAGAAGGATCAACACCAACTTCCTTTGTCCATATGTCAAATGCTTCGTCGTCGTTTTCGTATATACTTACATAAAGACGGTCAACGGGAAGCTTGAGCACCTGTGTACAAAATTCCCAAGCCCAAGCCGTTGCTTCGTGCTTGAAGTAATCACCGAATGAGAAGTTTCCGAGCATTTCGAAATATGTTCCGTGGCGTGCTGTTTTACCGACTCTTTCAATATCGGGGGTTCTTATACATTTCTGGCATGTTGTCATTCTGTGGCGGGGCGGTTCTTTTTCGCCCGTAAAATATTTTTTAAGCGGTGCCATACCTGCGTTTATAAGCAATAACGACTTGTCATCCTTGGGGACAAGAGGAAAGCTCTTATGTCTTAAATGCCCTTTACTTTCGTAAAATTTAAGGTACATTTCTCTGATATCGTTAAGCGATGTCCATTCCATAAATTTATACCGTTCCTTTCACTCTTCAAGAGTGTTGTTTAAATATTATATAACATTTTGCATTATACCAAGAAATGAAAAAAAAATCAATATATTATTGCAAAAAACAGCGAAAA
>JAZRTS010000044.1:0-5103 GCA_045652135.1 Eubacteriales bacterium
TTACTTTACGCAAAGCGATTATCTGTTTGTTGTACTAAGCGTGTTTGTGCTTATGATTGTTTCGTTTATTCCAAGTTTAGTCATACTGTATAAGCGGAAAAACAATATTCTTTTAGACTAATTCATTATGTGAGAGTTGATTCAAATGCAAGAAAAAGAATGGGTGATTTGCCCGATTTGCAAGCAAAAAACAAGAACCCAAATACGTCCGGATACTATATTGATTAACTTTCCTCTGTTTTGCCCGAAGTGCAAAAAGGAAACGCTAATCAGTATTAAAAATCAAGAGATTATCATTCATCAAGAGCCAGACGCATAGTTGCAGAGCCGATGGATTTGTGAGAGTCCTCACGATTCATCGGCTCTTTCTTTATAATGAATTGGTCGCACAGCCCACCAAATAAAAAAAACGGTGCTTTGGTGGGCGGCTTTGTCACGCCCTGACAATATTTCAACTGCCCTCCAAACTCGTTTTAAGGTTTGGAGGGATTTTTATGTGTTGGTCTAACTCGGCCACCACGCTGCTTATTAGAAGCAGCGGTTACATATAGAGTGTCACACGGGAATGAGGATTTTCTGTTAAAAAAATTCTCGCCTGCTTGTGGCACTCTTATATTTTACAAGTAGAGATTTCTTATCTATATCATAGATATAATTATGCTTATTGCCGTAGGGATATTTACGCCCTTACGGCATTTTGCGTTTTATCATACAACAAACCAACATCCGGCGTAGGTTGCCGCGATCCTCCGTCGAGTGATTTTTTATCAAAAAAATCACTTTGACAGGAGGAAATACAAATGGATGTTTACCGTCCGAAAAAAGATCCCCGTCCTGCCCGTAGAAAGGCCAAGGACAACCCCTACGAAATTTTCAGCGTAGGCATTGAAACCGATAACCCGCATTTCTACGTTTCATTCAAAGATGGACAAGGTGTTCAGATCTGTATGGAGATAGACAAGGCGTTATTTGACTTGCTTGACCGTTTTGAGTTGGATGACCTCTCATTCCTCAACGAATGGGACAGGCATATAGAGCACAGCGAGTTGACCGAAGCGGCGTTACACACAAGAGCCATTGCGGATATTGAAAGCGTGGAGATTACCGCCTACAGAAGTATGCGTAACGAGCAGTTGCGCCGAGCAATAGCGGCTCTCCCCGAAGTACAGCGTCGCAGGCTTGTGATGTATTACTTCGACAGTCTTACTTACGAAGAAATTGCCGAAAAAGAAGGTTGCACCCACCCGGCTGTGATTAAGTCTGTAAAAGCGGCAATTTCCAATCTCAAAAAATATCTATCGAAATAAGGTTACAATTTATCCTTTAAGTGAGGAAATAGGCAAAGGATGACAAACCGTCCTTTGCCTGCTTTCCATATAATACGGAGGTGTATATTTTGAAGAAAGCAATTCTATTTTTCAGTATCGTTTGTTTGCTTGTGCTTGTTTTGGCAGGATATAAGATCACAAGCGAATTGAGAACGCAGAAAGAAGAAATCAACGACTTCAACGAGCTTGCCGAACTCATTACCGAGAGTACAACCATCCAAGAACAAATAGAACCCTCTACCGAGCCGAAAAACAACAATATACCCGCCGATACTGAACCAACACCCAGTATCTTTACCCGTAATCTCGTACCGTTGTTTGAGCGAAATGCGGATTGCATTGGTTGGGTTTATATCGAAGGTACTGCGGTAGATTACCCCGTGATGCACACCCCCGACGAACCGCAAAGGTATCTGCGAAAGAATTTCGATAAGGAATACAGCACCGCAGGAGTACCGTTCTTAAAGGGCATCTGCACCTTGGAGTGCGACCATCTTATTCTTTACGGTCACAATATGAAAAACGGCACAATGTTCTCCGACGTAACGCAGTACCGAAGCAAGGATTATTACACGGAGCATCCCGTAATCGAATTTGAAACCGCACAAGGCTTAAAGCGTTATGCCGTCTTTGCTGTGGCACAGATTAAGAACAATGACGGGTGGTATGCGTTCCATATCGCCGCCGATGAAAGCGAATACGATGCCAAGATTGCAGAAATGAAACGTCGCTCTCTGTACGATACGGAAGTAACACCTATATACGGTCAGCAGCTTATCACACTATCCACTTGCTACGGAGCGACTAAAAGTGACCGTATCATTGTTGTTGGAGTTGAAATCCACGAATAAATCATTACCGAAAAGAAAATCAAAAAAATTTTTCCGAGTAGGGTTACAATTTAGCCTTTAAGTGAGGAAACAGGTGAAGGACAACGGATAGCCCTTTACCTGTTTTCCGTTTACACAGCGGTGAATGGGTTGTTCCTTGACAACCGAATACCCATTCATCAAATACATTCCCATTGCTATTGTGATGAGCATAAGCCACGTTAGATACTGCGCCACGATCTGCGCTGCAGGGAGCGAGAAACAGTAGTCTATAACCATCGGGTAGCTCCTGATGCGGCAATGACAAGCAATGGGGACAATGATACTCCCGTCCAGCCACAGTCCGAGCGTGATAGCGAGTCCGGCGTGAAGCCGTCGCAGGCAATGGGGGCGGGTGCGTGAGAACCACGCAAGGGTGAAACTCCCGTGGAGCTGATACGCTGTCAGCCGTTTGATGACTTCCCAACAGAAAATCGGGGTGTCGAGGACAAATAGATTTTCTTGAAATAAGGTCAAACGGCAAGACGGGTCATCAGAACGGGAGTATTGTTTATATCTTTCCAACCTTAATTCTGTTTTATCGTTTGACCTCCTACATAGACGAAAGTCTAAATTTCAAAGGAGGTCTATTATATTATGGAAAACAAGACTACATTCAAACGGGGCGATATGTTTTATGCGGATATGCCGCAGGGTGTCGGATCTGAGCAATCGGGATACCGACCCGTAATCATTCTGCAAAACGACGTGGGCAACAAGCACAGCACTACGGTCATTGTTGCGCCCCTCACAAGCGTTTCTCACGCCAAAGCGAAATTACCTACCCACTACACTATGAAAGCTGAAAGCGGCCTTGAAAAGCCGTCTATCGTGCTTTTGGAGCAAATACACACGATTGATAAACAAAGGCTTCAAAGGTACATTGGCAAAGCAAGCGACAAAGCGCTTGCGGGCATTGAATATGCCCTTGCAATCAGCTTGGGGTTCATTGATCCCGTAACCAAAACAATCGAAATTGGTCTATGTAGCACCTGCAAGGATTTATTATCCTACGCAGGTGCTTTTTCTATTGAAAGCAAAAACACCGCTTGTACCTGTTCCCGTTGCGGCTTTCCCAAGGGGACGGTGTTTAAGGTCACACAGAAACGGTAGGTGTTGCTATGTATAATTTCAAAGAAATCTACCACACCGTTTTGAAAGAGTATCCCGATATTATGACGGTGGAAGAAATGAGCAAAGCGTTGGGGATTAGCTCCAAGACGGGATACAAACTCATTAAGGAAGGAGTTATCAAAAGCCGAAAGGTCGGCAGAGCCTACCGCATCGCAAAAGTGCATTTGTTATCTTATCTAAAAGTGAATATGTAAATTTCAAAATCGCACATTGGACTATGCTGTTTATCGTATGGTAAAATATACACGGTCAACGGCAGTAGTCCAATTTGTGCTACATAAGTTAAAGGAGGTACTTCTATGGTAGCAGGACATCTGCAAGAGAAAAATGGAACATATTATATGGTGTTAAGTTATAACACAACCGCAGGCAAGCGGAAAACAAAATGGATCAGTACGAAGCTCCCTGTCAAAGGCAATAAGAAAAAGGCGGAAGAAATGCTTTACGAAACCCGTAAAACTTTCATACCGCCGGAGGAACCCGTTGAGGGTGTCCTTTCAAGTGAAATGCTTTTTACTGATTTTATGAAGATGTGGCTTGCGGTAGCGAAAAGCACAATCAAAATCACTACCTATTCGTCCTATGCGGCTATGGTGAATAACATTATCATTCCGTACTTCGAACCAAAGAAACTCAAACTGACCGAAATCTCTGCGAAGGATATTCAGCAGTTTTATCTTGTGCAGCTTGAACGGGTAAAGCCGAACTCGGTTATTCATTACCACGCTGTTATCCATCGTGCGATGAAATACGCTGTGAGAACGGATTTAATTACATCAAATCCCGTAGATAAGGTTGATCGCCCGAAGAAGAACGCCTATCAAGGCAGCTTTTATTCCGAGGACGAGATGCAAGATCTGTTTGAAGTCGCAAGAGGTACGAAGTTGGAACTGCCTATCGTTCTGGCATCATTTTACGGATTGCGCCGAAGCGAGGTCTTGGGGCTTAAATGGAGTGCGATTGACTTTCAGCAAAACACCATCACTATCCAACACACGCTTACGTCTTGTCAAATCGACGGTAAACTCGTTGAGGTGGCCGCCGATACAACCAAAACAAAGTCCAGCCGCAGAACGCTCCCATTGATACCACAGTTTAGGGATATGCTTCTGCAACGTTGGGAGCTGCAGGAAGAATACAAGCGTGTGTGCGGAAGATGTTACAACAGAAAATATCTTGACTATATCTGCGTTGATGAAATGGGTAATATCATAAAACCCGATTACTTGACCGACTCTTTTTCAAAATTGCTTGCAAGACACGGCTTACGCCATATCCGATTTCACGATCTGCGTCACACCTGTGCGTCGTTACTGCTGAAGAACGGCGTTCCGATGAAACAAATTCAGGAATGGCTCGGTCACTCGGATTTCAGTACAACAGCAAATATTTATGCGCATTTGGATTACAATTCCAAGTTGAACTCGGCACAGGCAATGATGACCGGAATGAGTGCTGCATTGATTACCGTGGGGTAAAAAACAAAGCCTGCAAGCGGCTAAAACGCTTGCAGGCTAACAGTCTGTCGGAGAGTGAGGGATTCGAACCCTCGTGCGATTTCACTCGCAACTCGATTTCGAGTCGAGCTCGTTATGACCACTTCGATAACTCTCCGTGTTATATTTCAACCCAACTTCTCAAATCTCAACCTTGGAAAATGGAGAGAAAAGTTGGAGAGAAAACTGTTTGATATATTCGATTGTACTGCGAAAAGCCTTATAAATCAAGGGTTTTCAGAGAGGCGTTTCCAAAGTGACCATTGGTTTTCGAGT
>JAZRTS010000045.1:0-3081 GCA_045652135.1 Eubacteriales bacterium
CCCCTCATTTACTTTAAGGTAAGCACGGGCCCCATATCAACAACATTACCGTTTGAAATCACAACAGCCTGAGCTGTAACGCTGTTGAACTCATCAATTCCTGTAAAGTTTGCATAGAACATACGGTCAAATAAATTGAACTTTCCGCCGTTGGAATTCATTACGTTTTTTATTGTAACATCCGTGAAAACAAACGTCGCGCTATCTTTAGTAGTGCTATCTTCACCGTTTACAGTCAAACGTACACCTATCTGTATATCATTGTCACTTGCGCCGTTCTTCAGGAGCGTTATTATCTTTGTTGTCCTTGAAGTAACGAGAGCATTTACTCTTGATACATCGCCAAACCGGTCCTGTCCTTGATTGAAAAGAAAGTCAACGAAAATGTATCCGTCATCAACGGGTGAATATACCGGTATTGCACAGTTGTCATCAGCGAGTATAAGCTCGCCGAGTATGCGAAGTACGCCGTTTGCCCTGTATCCGTTTTCAGAATTGTTAGTACCGTCGTATATATGCGTCGTTCTGACACCGACAATGTTATCCGCAATAAGTGTAAGACCGTTTATATCAAGCTTCGTTTCGGGTAAAAGCTGAATATCTCCCTCTTGCGTGGATTGAAGAAGCTGAACGGTTTCTCCAGCCTTTGCATTTGACAAGCCATCGGAAACTGTTTCGTAATGCTTACCCGTCTGTGTGTTCCAACAAACTGAAGGCACAATCTTCCACGTATCTTCCGAAAGCTGTGTTGTTATCCGACCTTGAGCGCAGAAGTCTGTATTTTCCCCCTCTGCACCGTTTTCCTCGGGGTCAAAATTCTTAAACGTACCACCGGAAACATCTATATCCGCTTTACCGTTCTGATATGCCGTATTGTCACAGTCAAGACCGTACGCTTCACTGTCAGCACTTATATCAAAGTAGCCGCCTTCGATGTCCAAGTGTCCATAATAAACCTGTGCAATACTGTGATCAGTAATATATGTTCCGTTTTCTATCGTAAGTGTGCCGGATGCACCGCCGGATTCTCCTACTGTAAATGCGGAAGCATTTGCTTTTCTTCTTGCATCAAGCGTTCCGTTTTTAAACGTGACGTCGCCTGTGATATTAAACATACTTGTCAAAGCATCGGTCCAGCCGTATACGGCATGGCCGTTAAGGTTGACAGTAACATCTTTTGATATTGTTTCAGGAGTGCCGTATATGCGATGGTCTTCAAGAACGATGAGCTCGTCACCGTCCTGTGCCGCTTCTGCAGCCGCGCTTATGCTGTAATACTTACCCTCTTTACCTTTTATTTCAACAATATTCGGAGTTACGGTATAGTATATCACTTCTTCACCGTCTGCATTTTTGTCAAATCTCACAGCCGTGCCGTGATTCGGTGCAGTATATTCAATAACATCGTGCGAAAAAGTACCTCCCGTTATGGAAGCGATCGAAGGTGTGTCACAATAAATATCGTGATATCCATTGTTTTTATACTCTTTATTGTCAATAATATAACCGCCGCTGATAATGACACTTTTAGCACTCGGCTGCGCTTTTATACCACCAAAATTATATCCCGTGTTATCGGATATCGTTCCGCCTGTCATTACGAAAACAGCATCAGTGTATACGTATATCGGACATGCATGCCCCGCACCGCTTCCGTAAGGTGCTACATTGCCGCTTATTTCGCCACCATTAAGATAAAAGGCTGAGCCGCTGTCATGCAGCATTACCACAGTGCCGTTGCTGCGTATTCCACGGTTATTAATAATTTTTCCTCCGTTCATCGTCATTATACCGCCTCTGTTATTGATAAGGCCGCCGTTTCTGGCAAAATAGTTATCACTTATCAAGGCGCCGCCGTTTATATTAAACGATGAACCTGCTGACAAATGTGCAATCGTTCCGTTGTAACCTGTTGCATTATGTATAAGCTTTGCACCGGAATTCAAGTTCCATTCACCGTTGGCGTTCACAATAGCAACACCGGCATTACCTGAAGTGTTACCCACATGATTTTGAACAGTAACATTATTCATATTAAGCGTACCCGATATACTGAATATCCTTGTGGTTGCAACAGGTGCGCCGCTTTCAAGTGTAACAAGTGCAAAACCTTCATATGTACTGACTACCCCCTCTTTTTGGGCATCCAAAGTAGCCTGATACTCTGCCTCTTTTAATATCCATTCATTGTTGCCGTCAATTACGAGTCCGCCGTCAAGCGTAAGCGAAGCTCCTGCGCTGATAACAAAGAAACCGAGTTTGTACGCATTATCACGCAAAAGCGTATGAGCACCTTTAATCACCACATCTGCCGTAATATTCGGGAAAGCTGCAGTTACCGTAATATCAGCTGTAAGCGTGATAACGGCACCTCCCGATGTATTCGCCTGATTTATTGCCGATACAAGCTCGTCATACGTGGAAGCTGATAAATTGAGGCTCGGCTCAGACACTCTTACCGACTCATAATTTGCAAATTCAAGCGCAAAAACGTTTGCCGGCAACACACAAAAGACCATAGCCAGTACCAGCACAATAGTTATAAATCGAAAAGAATTATTTTTCATTCGATCAAGTTCCTTTCTATCATATAAATCCAGCACATGTACAACTATACAATGTACATTATTATATAGAACCATACACATATCATCAATAATAATTTGTAAATTTTTGCATGTTACACGTAAAACAAACGATAGGACTGACTCAAGTTAAAGAATTGAACCAGCCCCATCTTTTTTTATTCTTTTCTAATCGCTAACTTTTAATGAGCCAGCCCAGCTAACTTAATTCATTTTTGCTGGATACACATTAATTATACGAACCATTCTTCACCTAAGTTAAGAATATTGCTTATATCTCCACCATCGAAGTTTATTTTGTAAAGATCGGTTACCGCCGCAACATCTTCAGATTCGAATGTCACGATCTCAATCGCGGGTTTAATATATTCCTTCATTTTCTTTCCCCCTCATTTACTTTAAGGTAAGCACGGGCCCCATATCAACAACATTACCGTTTGAAATCACAACAGCCTGAGCTGTAACGCTGTTGAACTCATCAATTCCTGTAAAGTTT
>JAZRTS010000046.1:0-22946 GCA_045652135.1 Eubacteriales bacterium
GAAGCGGACCTTTTAGAGGCGATAGATAAATTATATGATATGTACCTTGACGGAATCGGCACAAGCGTAGATTACAAAAAAGCGCTCATTTGGGCGCAGAAGAAATATGACCTTCTTTGTGAATCTCTCGGTGAAGAGCATTCTTTAACCCTTACATCTTTAAACAATCTGGCATATACATACGGTCAAAACGGTGAATACCAAAAAGCGTTGGAAATGAAAGAAAAGGTATATACCATAAGGTGTCGAATCCTTGGTGAGGAGCACCCGGATGCACTTATGTCTTTAAGCAATCTGGCAGCAACTTACGGTGAGCTTGGCGAACACAAAAAAGCGTTGGAAATGTGCGAAAAGGTATATACCATAAGTTGCCGAATCTTAGGTGAGGAGCATCCTGACACCCTTACGTATTTAAACAATCTGGCAATGACTTACAGAAACCTTGGTGTACACCAAAAAGCGTTGGAAATCGGGGAAAAGGTATATACCATAAGTTGCCGAATCCTCGGTGATGAGCATCCGGACACCCTTAGCTCTTTAAACAATCTGGCATCGACTTACGGTGAGCTTGGTGAACACAAAAAAGCGTTGGAAATGCAAGAAAAGGTATATACCCTCCGCTGCCGAATCCTCGGGGAGGAGCATCCTTCAACCCTTACGTCTTTAAACAATCTGACTTACACTTACAGTAACCTTGGCGAATATGGCAAAGCATTGGAACTTCAAGAAAAGGTATACACCCTATATTGCCGAATCCTTGGTGAGGAGCATCCTTACGCCCTCACGTCTTTAAACAATCTGGCTTACACTTACGGTAAACTTGGCGAACACCAAAAAGAGTTGGAAATGCAAGAAAAGGTATATACCCTCTGCTGCCGAATCCTTGGTGAGGAGCATCCTTCAACCCTTATGTCTTTAAACAATCTGGCAATGACTTACGGTGACCTTGGAGAATATAAAAAAGCGTTGGAATTGAAAGAAAAGGTATATACCATAAGTTGCCGAATCTTAGGTGAAGAGCATCCTTTAACCCTTACGTATTTAAACAATCTGGCAGGGACTTACGGAAATCTTGGTGAACACCAAAAAGCGTTGGAAATTATTGAAAAGGTATATACCCTCCAGTGCCGAATCCTTGGTGAGGAGCATCCGGACACCCTTAGCTCTTTAAGCGGAATGGCAACGACTTACTTTTACCTTAGCGAATTCCTAAAAGCATGGAAAACATACGAAAAGATATATACCGTAATACGCCGAGTCTTCGGTGAAGAGCATCCTGATACTCTTGTTGCTTTAATCAATCTGTCATTCACTTACAGTAGTAAGTTTGGCGAATATGACAAAGCGTTGGAATTTTCAAAAAAAGCGTATGAATTGCATCGTAAGGTATACGGCGAAAAAAATTCTTTTTCTGTACAGTTGCTTGAAAATTATGCGCGGTTAAATGTGAAAGCAGGTAAAATATTTACCGGAGCAAAGCTTTTATTAAAACACCGTTCACTAAAGAAAAAATTGAAAAAAAGACAATAAAACGAAGTTTTGTTTTTATAAAATTTTTCCAAATAAAAATCTCCTTGTTTTTAACAGGGAGATTTTTTATGACATCTTCAGCTGCCGGTTTTTATGAGGCTTGAAATTTCCTCAGCAAGTATTTTTGCCGAATACTGCGCTTCTTCAAGCGTATTTCCGTCGGTGCCTATTTCAAGGAGCATACCGAGTGGGTAATACTGCTGGTTATACGTATTTTCCTTGACGTTTATCGGACGGCAGAAGTCGGTATAATTATCCTCAAGTCTGCGCTGGAGCTTAACGGCAAATGCAAGATTATCCTCCCAATTCGGGTGGTTTTGTCCGAGGCTGTTCGTGCCGACGACGCTCATTACCTGCGCGGCGCGCTTGCCGTCGATACCGCAGATGACCTTTGCTTTTTCGCCGCTTGACAGCTCAAGCCCGTCACGGTGAACGTCGAAAACGTATTTTATCGACGGATATTTGCGCAGTGCCTTACGTATAACGCTTGCGGATTCCGTATAGGAGTCGTAAAAATCATCGACCGTTGCATCGATCGCCACGGTGTGGTGAAGCGTTTTTATGCCGTTTTTCTCAAACACCTCTGCCATGACCGCGCCGACGGATACCACGTTTTCCTCATTGTTTTTTGAGCGTGTAACGTACGGGTCGTCAATCGGATCCGACAGCACACCGTCGGGCGTATACGCTTCCGTGCCGTGGGTATGTATGATAAGCACCGTATATTCGTCAGTTTCCTCATATTCGGGAAGCTTGAAATCATCGTAATCATCCGCATCAAGCTTGTATATTGAGCCGTTTTTGATGTACATTTCACCGCCTCCCGACTCACGCGCAAGTGATATCGGCACGATCGCGCGGTGTCCCTCGGGCACAAGATTGTAGTTGAAGCCGTATATATCGTCGGGCAGTACGTCGCGGTTGAGATAATAATATTCGTACAGTGCAAGCGGTTCTTGCTCGTCAATTCCGAGGATAAACGGAGGCGATGAAACGGTGTCCTCAGACACGGGCGGCGCGGACGTGATTATTTCAGATGTATTTTCTTCCGTATGCGCCGAGGTTATCTCCTCGGTGTCTGACGCGCCCAGAACGTAAGAAGCTCCGTCCTCGGCGGTGAAAATAAGTCCGAGTAAAAGACAGAGCAGGGAGGCAGGATACAAAACGTACGAACGTACCCCTGAAAAAAATTTTTCCCTCTTTTTACCTCTTTGTATGTTTGACGGTGTGTTCTCTTTAAGCTTTGAAAAATCAATATCCGTGTTTTTCATATACTTCCTCCTTTACGTACTGTTAAAGTATATGATAGCACGGATATTTTTATGACTGTATTTCTTTATATCGGATATAATTCCTGCACCTTAGTTGAATTCGGGTAACAGGTTATGTCGAGAACACGCTGATTTCTGCTTCCTCTGTATTTCAGCGAAAGATCGCGAAGCGAAAGCACGAACGGGCCGTCAACGAGATAATCGGTGACGGAAAGCAGCGCATGCACGTCCTTATCCTCCTCCGCTTTTTTTAAAAGCGCCTCGAATGTAAAGCCGGAATACGTCATTACATGCAAGCCCTTTTCCTTTGCGGCTTTTCCGAGTTCTGCAAGCTCACGCGCTTGGCAAAACGGCTCACCGCCGGAAAACGTAACGCCCTTCAGCATCGGATTTTTTTCTATTTCAGCCCATACCTTCGACGTATTCGTGACAAATCCGCCCGAAAAATCGTGCGTTTCGGGATTATGGCACCCTTCGCATTTGTGCGGACATCCCTGAACGAATACAACGAAGCGCAAAGCAGGCCCGTCAACGATAGATTCTCTTACAATGCCCGCCAAACGAATGGGCATATCCTTTATTGTGTACGTGCTGAACGAACGTCTCAGCAAAACAATCATCCCTTTCAAAAAAATCGTTTATGATTATATCATAAACGCTGTTATTTGGCAAGATGAAAATCAATTATTTTATTCCTTGAATCACCATATTTGTTACAACAAAGACGATTTCATCTGTGTGCGCAGCACATAGATTTCATACCGCAAAGCAGTATTTCATTGTTTTTGTGACGTAAATGAACTGCAAACAGAATAATTATCAAATCAAACAAGCGTCTGCCTGCGCCCCCCACAGTTTGCAGGCGTAACAGTAGTTCGCCACGCAAACTGCCCGCAGGCACAAGGCGCACCGCCTATGGCGGTATTTTAACCGCAAGAGATCGAGCAAAACGGATTTATAGCGACGTGGAGTAGGTTTCCGGACCTTGAAAATCACACCCGAATGGAATGAATAAAATGATTCATCACACCAAATAAAGTAAAGTACAATAAAAAATATTTTTTAATAATTTTATATTATTTCTTGTATTATTTATAATATAATGATACAATAGAATTGGTATATTATACGGAAGGCTCGGTAAATTTATGGCTTTTACTTTTAACGGAGGCACACATCCGAAAGAAAATAAAAACACACGTGACAAAAAGCTGGTGCGTATCACACCGCCTGCACTCGTCAGCATCCCTCTTTCTCAGCACATCGGCGCGCCGTGCCGCGCGCTCGTCAAGCCGGGAGATACTGTTCTTAAAGGACAGATAATAGGCGACGTTGAAAATGCCCTTGGCGTACCCGTACACGCAAGCGTTTCAGGCACGGTAAAGCAAATAATCTCGAAAAGAATGCCCGACGACAGGGTGATTGAAAATATCGTTATTGAAAATGATTTTCAGGACACACTATCACCCGACATAGTTCCCACCGAAAAATCGATAAGGGATCTTACGTCTGAGGAAATAGTCGAAGCCGTGCGCCGCGCAGGTATTTCAGGTATGGGCGGAGCAACGTTCCCGACGTATGCGAAAATAAGCTCGGCTATGGGCAAGGTACACACGATGATAATAAACTGCTGTGAGTGTGAACCGTACATCTGCGCCAATCACAGACTGATGCTTGAAAACCCGTCGGGGATAATCGGCGGCGCGGTCATTCTTATGAAGGCGCTGGGGCTCCGCACGTGTGACATTGCCATTGAAGACAATAAAATGGATGCCGTGGCGGTCATGGAGCGTGAGCTTTCAAAAAAAGATCCGTCAATGTTCAATATCCGCGTAATGAAAACGAAATATCCGCAGGGTGACGAGCGACAGCTCATTTTCGCCCTGAGACACATTGAAATACCTGCAGGCAAACTTCCTGCGGACGTTGGTTGTATCGTATTCAATGCCGAAACGTGTTATTCGGTATACCGTGCGCTTGTCGAGGGAATGCCGCTTATTGAGCGAATTGTGACCGTTGACGGCGATTGTATTGCAAAACCGAACAACGTTATCGCCCCCATCGGCGCGTCGTATATGGATCTTATCGATTTCTGCGGAGGACTTCGCAAAACTCCAAAGAAGATAATCAACGGCGGCCCCATGATGGGTACGGCACAATGGGATATCTACGGAAGCGTTACGAAGGGAACGTCTGCCGTGCTTGTACTGTCTGACCGTACAGCGGCGCCGTATACCTCTGACGGTATATGCATACATTGCGGCAAATGCGTTTCAGCGTGTCCGATGCACCTTTATCCCAGCTATTTTGCGATGTTTGCGCGCGCTGACGATTTTGAAGAATGTAAAAAATACGATATAATGAGCTGTGTTGAGTGCGGAAGCTGTACGTACGGCTGTCCGGGCGGTGTACCGATAGTTCAGCTCATACGCTCTGCGAAAGTTCGCGTCAGAGCAATGAAATGAGAAAGGAACGGTGAAAATGGATACACAAAACCACACGGAAAAACGCAAGGGCGCGTCAATGCCCGAATTTCTGACCGTGTCGGCATCTCCGCACGTAAGGGCGGATGCAACTTCGCAGTCGCTTATGCTGACAGTCATTATTGCGCTTCTGCCTGCTCTTGTATGGGCTATCTACATATACGGTTTTCGCACGCTTTTCGTAACGCTTTTAAGTGTTATTACCTGCGTAACATCGGAATTTTTATACGAAAAGCTTATGAAAAAGCGAATCACGGTAAGCGACCTGTCAGCGGTTGTCACGGGTGTAATACTTGCCTTTAATCTGCCGCCGACAATACCGTATTACTTAGTTATCGTAGGCGGAATTTTCGCAATAGTAGTCGTAAAACAACTTTTTGGCGGTATCGGTAAGAACTTTTTGAACCCTGCGCTCGCAGCAAGAGTGTTTTTGTTCATCGCGTGGCCGAAGCCAATGGCGACGTTTGCCGCCCCCGAATGGCTGCCGTTATTCGGCTCAAACGCTGATACGGTTGCATCGGCAACTCCTCTTGCCGCAATTAAAAGCGGAGATCTCAGCACGATAAATCTTGATATTATTCAGGCATTTATCGGTGATAAAGCCGGTTGTATCGGTGAAATTTCCTGTATGCTTTTGCTTGTCGGCGGACTTCTGATGCTGTTCCGCCGTGTCATCACGTGGCACATTCCCGTGTCGTTTATCGGTACGGTCGCATTTCTGACGTACGTTTTCGCGCCGACTTCGGCTGATGCCGTGTCGTTTATGGTATATTCCGTTTTATCGGGCGGTCTTTTCCTCGGTGCCTGGTTTATGGCGACGGACTACGTAACGTGTCCCATCAACCCGACGGGACGCATAATTTACGGTATCGGCTGCGGTGCCATCACCGTATTTATCAGATTTTTCGCAGGTTTCAACGAAGGTGTTTCATTTGCTATCCTCGTTATGAACCTTTTGGTATGGTACATTGACAAATTTACGCGTCCGAAGCCTTTCGGAAAGTACAGAAAGCAAAAAAACGCTGACGGAGGTGCAAAATAATGCAGAAAAAACCGTTTTCCCCCGTCCGCACGGTCCTTGTTTTAACGTGCATCTGCGCCGTTATTTCTTTGCTTGTTGCAGGTGTTTATGCACTGACAAAGGATACAATAGCGCAAAATAAAGAAAAGAAAACCGAAAAGGCAATTTCGGAAATTTTCCCCGATTATACCGAAAAAACGGTAATTTCCGATGAATTCGACGAAAAAATAAATGCCGTTTACAAGGTCGTGAAAGACGGTACTGCATGCTACGCTGTAGACGTTACGGCAAAGGGCTACGGCTCTGACGGCATAAATATGATGGTCGGTATCGACTCTGACGGAAAGATAATTTCAGTCATCATCGTTTCGGCAACGTCCGAAACGCCCGGACTCGGTCAGAATATCACAAAACCGCAGTACACAGACGGTTTTAAGGGACTGACGTCAGGACAAAAGGCAGATACGATATCAGGCGCGACAATCTCCTCAAACGGTGTGCAATCGGGAATTGATGCGTGCCTTTCGGCTGTAGAACAAATAAAAGGTAAGGGGGCAGAAAAATGAATAAAATACTGAAACAATTCAAGGATGCCGCCATACTTAACAATCCCACGCTCATTCAAGTGCTCGGTATGTGTCCGACGCTTGCAACTACAACGAGTGCTGAAAACGCCCTCGGTATGGGCCTTGCGGCAACGGCAGTGTTGATACTGTCAAATGTTATAATATCCCTTTTAAGGAAAATAATACCAACTCAAGTACGAATAGCATCGTATATCGTTATAATATCGGGTGCCGTAACGGCGATCGAGCTTTTAATGAAGGCATATCTTGTTGATCTTTACGATTCACTCGGTATATTCATTCCGCTTATCGTTGTAAACTGCATAATTCTGGCACGTGCCGAAGCGTTCGCATCGAAAAACAATGTTTTCTCATCGTTTATTGACGGTGTTGCAACGGGGCTCGGCTTTACGGGTGCGCTGTTCATTGTCGGATGTATAAGAGAATTGCTCGGCGCAGGCTCTATATTCGGTATTGAACTGCTTCCCGAAGCATTCCACGCAACGATATTTATAATGGCACCGGGCGCGTTCTTAACGCTCGGCGCGGTGATAGCCGCAGTTCAGAAGATAAAGAAAACACTTGAGAATAAGAAAAAACAGCAAGATGTGCAAAATGACGGTGAGGAGGTAATTATCTGATGGCTGAAATACTTATGATAATGCTTGCGGCGATACTTACCGAAAACTTCATTTTCATCAAATTTATGGGTATATGCCCGTTTCTCGGTGTATCCGACAAGATAGACAAGTCGCTCGGTATGGGTTTTGCGGTCATATTCGTTATGACACTTTCATCTGCGGTTACGTGGGTGGTTTACCACTTTATGCTCGTTCCGCTTGGGCTTGAATATCTGCAGACTATTGCATTTATTCTTGTAATTGCATCGCTCGTACAGTTTATTGAAATGTTTTTGAAGAAAAACGTACCAGCGCTTTATTCATCCCTCGGTATATTTTTACCGCTTATTACGACAAACTGCGCGGTACTCGGCGCGGCGCTTCTCAACATTTCAAACGGTTATTCGTTCATCGAATCCGTTGTATTCGGTTTTTCCGCCGCCGTCGGCTTTACACTCGCCGTGCTTATATTCGCAGGTGTGCGCGAAAAGCTTAAATACGCAGACGTTCCCGAAGCATTCAAGGGTACTCCGATAGCTCTTATCACGGCAGGTCTTATTGCAATGGTATTTTCGGGCTTTTCGGGAATCAGTTTTACATAAGGAGGCATAAAAATGAATATTTTATACGCTTTCTTGTGTTTTGTGGGGCTTGGCGCGTTGTTCGGCGTGCTTCTGTCGGTTGCTTCAAAGGTTTTTGAAGTAAAAACAGACCCACGTATTGATGAAATCAAAGAATGTTTGCCGGGCGCTAACTGCGGCGGATGCGGATTTTCAGGCTGCGGTGACCTTGCCGAAAAGATAGTCAAAGGCGAGGCAAAGGCGAATGCCTGCCCCGTAGGCGGTATGGAAACGGCGAAAAAAATTTCCGAAATTATGGGTGTTGAAGCTGTAGCACCCGTGAGAATGAGGGCGCAGGTGATGTGTTCCGGCGTTCACGGTCTGGCTGTGAAGAAGTATATTTACGAGGGTGAAGCGGACTGTAATGCCGCTGTCAAGCTCGGTTGCGGTGACAGAATGTGCCCTAACGGCTGTGTCGGACTCGGTTCGTGCGTCAAGCACTGCCGTTTCGATGCGATAAAGGTTGTTGACGGTGTTGCCGTCGTTGACTACGAAAAATGTACGGGATGCGGTGTGTGCGCCTCATTCTGTCCGAAGAATATTATCAAATTAGTGCCTTTTGAGGCAAAATACCACGTCGGATGCTCCTCACTTGATAAGGGTGCGGTTACAAGAACGTATTGCGATGCAGGCTGTATCGGCTGTAAGCTGTGCGAAAAAGCGTGCGAATCGGGGGCGATCACCGTTTCCGACAACGTTGCAAAGATAGATTATGCAAAATGCACGGATTGCGGCGCATGCGCAGAGAAATGTCCGAAGAAGATAATCAAAAAAGGTAAAAAATGATGGGAAAGATAATTTCATTTGCTAATCAGAAGGGCGGTGTCGGTAAATCGACTTCCGCGATAAATATCGCGTCCGCCCTCGGTCAGATGGGTAAGAAAACGTTGCTCGTTGACCTTGATCCGCAGGGTAACACGACAAGCGGTGTGGGACTCAACAAAAAGCAGATAAAAACCTCGTCGTACGACGTGCTGATAGCGCGTGCCGAGGTACAGAGCGCGGTAACGAAAACGGCTTTTAAAAATCTCGATATTTTGCCGTCAAATATAACGCTTGCAGGCGCTGAATTTGAGCTTGTTGATACAGAAAACCGCGAAAGCCGCTTGAAAACTGCGCTTGACAAGGTAAAGGACAACTACGATTACGTAATTATCGATTGCCCACCTTCGCTCGGTCTTTTGACACTTAACGCGCTGGGCGCATCAAACGGTGTCGTTGTTCCGATGCTGTGTGAATATTTCTCCCTTGAAGGTCTTACACAGCTTATGATAACGATACGTGAGGTTAAAAAGCGTTTTAATCCCTCGCTTGACTTGACGGGAATACTTATTACGATGTATAATGGCAGACTTAATCTTTCGGCAGAGGTTCTGCATGAGCTTAAAAAGTTCTATTCCGATAAGCTTTTCAAGACGATGATACCGAGAAGCGTGCGTTTATCGGAAGCTCCCAGCTACGGTGAGCCGATACAGTATTATGACGGCAGAAGCAAATGTGCCGAAGCATACAACGAAGTCGCCAAAGAATTAACATACAGAATTTAATAATGTTCCACGTGGAACAAAAAAAGGGTGCAACGCACCCTTTTTTAATATTATCCGCATAGCGGATGATATTAAAAATTTGCGCGGCAATATAGCGCATTTTGTTCCACATGGAACGAAAAATGGGTGCAACGCACCCTTTTTTTGTTCGTTTTGTTAATTTGATTCAACGTGGTGTTGTAGGGGATGGCGCCCTCGACATCCCGAAACTCACGAAGTGACATTTCATGCCGAAGGCATTTCATTTTCAAACCCGTTTTCGTTTATTACATTCAATGCGGCGTTGTAGGGGATGGCGCCCTCGACATCCCGAAACTCACGAAGTGACATTTCACGCCGAAGGCATTTCATTTTCAACCAATTTTTGTTTATTACATTCAATGCGGTGTTGTAGGGGATGGCGCCCTCGACATCCCGAAACTCACGAAGTGACATTTCATGCCGAAGGCATTTCATTTTCAAACCCGTTTTCGTTTATTACATTCGATGCGGCGTTGTAGGGGGTGGCGCCCTCGACATCCCGAAACTCACGAAGTGACATTTCATGCCGAAGGCATTTCATTTTCAACCAATTTTTGTTTATTACATTCTATGCGGCGTTGTAGGGGATGGCGCCCTCGACATCCCGTTTCAAAACATTTTTTCGTTTATTCAACTCGGCCACAACGGTTGGGTTTATTTGATTGAACGTGATGACGCACAAAAAAACAATGAAATACAAAAGCACATTTTGTTCCACGTGGAACATAGCTATCTACTGTAACATTCCTCATACGATGTGCGCCCTGCCTGCCGCCCACGGGCGAGGGTGGGCATATTTCCTTGCGGAAATATATTAATTGTATCTGACGGAACATTCACTTTATTCATCGAATTTTTACAACATTACACAACGCAAATCACATATATATGATATTATATATATAATAATGTATAATTAAAATAAGGAGATTAAGATATATGGCAAAGAAACCTGCAATGGGCAGGGGGCTTGAGGCGATATTTGAAGCTAATTCGACAGAGTCGTCGTCAGGTATATCCGTTATACGCATTTCGGATATTGAAGCTAATAAATCACAGCCCAGAAAATCGTTTGATGATGCATCACTCGCAGAGCTGTCACAGTCCATCGCTGCTCACGGCGTAATACAGCCTATTGCCGTAAGACCGTCAGGCGACGGATTTTACAAGATAATCGCAGGCGAAAGAAGATACAGAGCCGCAAAGATGGCAGGACTTTCGGAAATACCGGCAATTATAATGGACCTTGATGAAAAGTCCTCTGCTGAAGTGGCAATAATTGAAAATATACAGCGTGAAGATCTGAATATTCTCGAAGAAGCGGCGGCTTACAAAGCTTTGATGGATGAATACAAGATGACGCAGGAGGAGCTTGCACGCAGGATCGGTAAATCTCGTTCGTCGATTGCAAACATTTTACGCGTGTTGGAGCTTCCCGAAGAACTTCAGGTGCTGTTACGCGACGAAAAAATATCACTCGGTCACGCAAAGGCTCTTATGGGGCTTAAATACAAAAGCGACCTCATTCCCACGGCTGAAAAGGTATGCGCGCTTAACTTAAACGTTCGCGCTACAGAAACGCTCGTAAGAAAAATAAACGCATCTTACACGGAAGAACCCGAAGAAGACGCAAACACATCTTCCTACCAAAAAGCGCTTATAAAGCACCTTTTCGACATATCCGGCAGACGCGTACATATAGGCACGGGCAAGAAAAAAACGATAGAAATATCGTACGAAGATAACGATGATCTTGAGGTTTTACTCAAGACAGTATTTGGAGAAAATACCTTTAATTTCTAATTTTTATTGAATAGCAATAACAAGCTCTTCAAAATTTCAAAAGTGTTAATAAAATCACAAACATATATGTAAAAATGTATATTATACTACACGGGATAACAACCAATAGTGGCGAATTCATTTTTTGCCTTTTAAATACTATATATTGATTTTATGTTGTGATGCAAAAGAAAGGATCTTTGCAAAATGATAGATATTAAGCTTATAAGAGAAAATCCCGATTTGGTAAGGGAGAACATAAAAAAGAAGTTCAAGGACCACAAGCTTCCGCTTGTTGACGATGCTATTGAGTTTGACCGTCTGAGCCGTCAGTATCAGAAAGAGGCTGATGACCTTCGTGCAAACAGAAACAAGCTGTCAAAACAGATCGGCGTTTGTATGAAGTCGGGTGACAAGGCTGCCGCTGAGGAGCTTAAAGCGCAGGTATCTGCCGCTGCCGACAGACTCGCAGAGCTGGAAAAGCTTGAGGCTGAATACTCAGAAAAGCTTTATGAAACGATGCTTGGTATACCCAACATCATCGCAGATGACGTTCCCCTCGGTAAGGACGACAGCTGTAACGTTGAGATCGAAAAATTCGGTGAGCCTGCCGTTCCCGAATTTGAAGTACCTTACCACACGGATATTATGGAACGTTTTGACGGTATCGACCTTGATGCAGCGCGCCGCGTTGCAGGTAACGGATTTTACTATCTGTGCGGTGATATCGCAAGACTTCACTCTGCTGTTATCTCCTACGCGCGTGACTTTATGATAGAGCGCGGATTTACGTACTGCGTACCGCCCTTTATGATACGTTCCGACGTTGTTACGGGCGTTATGAGCTTTGATGAAATGTCCGCTATGATGTACAAGATCGAAGGTGAAGACCTTTATCTTATCGGTACGAGCGAGCACTCAATGATAGGCAGATACATCGACACGATAAATGAAGAATCAAAGCTTCCCTACGCGCTTACAAGCTATTCACCCTGCTTCCGCAAGGAAAAGGGTGCACACGGTATCGAGGAAAGAGGCGTTTACCGTATCCACCAGTTTGAAAAGCAGGAAATGATAGTCATCTGCCGTCCTGAGGAAAGCCCTGTATGGTACGATAAGCTCTGGAAGAATACGGTTGACTTGTTCCGCAGCCTCGATATTCCCGTAAGAACGCTTGAATGCTGTTCGGGTGACCTCGCAGACCTCAAGGTAAAATCCCTTGACGTTGAAGCGTGGAGCCCCAGACAGAAGAAATATTTCGAGGTCGGCTCTTGCTCCAACCTCGGCGATGCGCAGGCGCGCAGACTTAAAATAAGAGTAAACGGCGAAAACGGCAAATATTTTGCCCACACGCTCAACAATACCGTTGTAGCTCCTCCCCGTATGCTTATCGCATTCCTTGAAAACAATCTGAACGCCGACGGCTCGGTAAACATTCCTGAAGCACTCCGTCCTTATATGGGCGGTATGGAAAAGCTGATACCGAAGAACTGATATGAATCCTGAATTTATATTCCCGGAATTTGTCAAGTCGATAGACACGATTGCGTGGTGTATGTTCGGCGGTGTCATAATCGGCGCGGCTATATCGATATACTTCAAAGAGGTGCTCGGCGCATTCGTTCGTTTTCTTATCAAAAACGGATACAAAAGCGCAGATACGGCTCCGATGCTTGAAGAAACCAAATACGCAAAAAACTTTTTCGTCAAAAGGGCAATAAGAAAAGGCACGTACAAGCGTGTTATGAAGGTACAATCGCCCGACGACGACAAGCTCACCGAAAAAGAGGTGATACTGAAAAGCAGGTATTACATCCCCGATGACCTTGTTTTTCAGGCTGAAAACGTGTTCAGTAAAAAAGGCACGAACTGGTTCGCGCTTATAATGACGGTGATACTGTTCTTTATAGTTGCCGCGCTTTCTCTGTTCGTCGTGCCTGACCTTATAACGATGCTGAACAACTTTATAAACGGTCTTTGACGGAGGTGTTTATCATCAGCGTTAAACGAATAACTCAAAACCCTGCTTTCCGTGTAATATCGGCAATAGTCATAGGCGCAATCGTGGTAACTCTCATCATATACGCAGTGATATACTTTGCAGGATACCGCATCGTAAAGTACCGTATGGGCGAGGATGAGATACGTTTTTACGGCAAGGTTGACGATTACGGTGTGCCGTACGACGGCACGGTATATTATCCCAACGGGATAAAAGGTACGCTCGACGGAAAAACAAGCACCATCACTTATTCAAACGGCGACGTATATGTCGGCGAGGTGCGCGACCTGAAGCGCCACGGCAAAGGAAGGATAACCTTTTCGGGCGGTGAATCGTACGAGGGTGATTTTGCAGAAAATGAAATAACCGGTACGGGTACGTACAGTTACTCATCGGCTGTCGGTGACAGCTACACGGGCGAATTTGCAGGCGGCGACCGCCACGGCTACGGCAAATACACGTGGTCTGACGGAAGCACGTACGAAGGATATTACAAAAACGACAAAAAACACGGCGAGGGTACGTACACATGGGCTGACGGAAGCAGTTATACAGGCAACTATGAAAACGACTGCAAGCACGGCCGCGGCACGTACAAATACAACAACGGCGACATCTACGAAGGTGATTTCGTAAACGACGTACGTCAGGGCGAAGGCACATATATATGGAAAAACGGCGAATATTACATCGGTGAGTTTGAAAATAATATGATGCACGGCGACGGTGTGTATTTCTGGCCGTCGGGAAGAACGTACGAAGGCAAATTTTACGAAAACAAAATGGTTTGGGATGATTGACCGTTACCGCCTTTGTAACGTCCGTGAAACGGACATTTAATGCCATCAGGCATTTCATTAAAATATATTTCCGCAGGAAATATGCGAACCCCTTGTAGTTGACTTTGTCAACTACCGGTGTATCGGAACGATACGCCTCGTCCGCAGGCAGTTGGCAACTCGTTGCGAACTATATGGGTGTTGCAGGCATGGCGCCGTTGTCATTATCCATTATCAATTTTCAATTATTTATTATCTCCCCCCGAATAAAATAAATTGAAATGTGGCTGGGCGTCGAGGGCGCCGCCCCCTACAAAAATACATCGTTGTTACCCGAACAAAAAAACGCAAATTACCCAAACGGGTAATTTGCGTATGAATTGAATAAATCAGTTATATTTCGGTAAATAATCACCGTGAGCTTCGATAAGCTCATCACACATCTTGACGATGTCATCGATTGAAAGCTCGGCGGCTGTGTGCGGTTCAAGCATCGCCGCAGCGTAGATAGCTTCTTTCTTCCTTGTCACCGCCGCTTCTATGGTAAGAAGCTGTGTGTTGATGTTGGTCATATTCATCGCCGCGAGCGCGGTGGGAAGACGGCCGACACGGCAAGGCTGGATGCCTGCCTTATTCACAAGGCACGCGACCTCAACACAAGCCTCACTCGGCAGGTTTTCAATAAGTCCATCATTAAGCACGTTACCGCCTATCTTATACGGTGTATCGGTAACGATGGCATTCATTATCTTTGATGCATACTCATGCGTCATTTCGTGAGTTACGTTTCCGTTTACATATTCTTCCTTAGCCGACTTCCAACGGTCTATCTGAATGATGCATCGGCGGGGATATTCGTCAAGCGGAATGTTGTATTTCTTTATCAATTCGGGGTACTTGTTCTTTATGAAAAGCGGATTGTATTCTGCGTTGTGCTCGCTCGATTCGGTGCAGTAATAACCGAAACGGCGCACGTATTCAAGACGGACAAGGTCATTCTGTGCGCTGTATTTACCTTCATCAAGAGCTTCGGCAGCACGGCGTCTTATTTCGGGATAAAGGTCATTTCCGTCAGCATCGTAAAGCTCAAGCAGCCAGCCCATATGGTTGATACCTGCTATCTTTTCCTTGAGAGGTTCTTTCGCGGTCATATCAAGGTGCTTGAGAAGTCCGCGTGAGCAGGTCTGAACGCTGTGGCAAAGACCGACCGTTTTCACTCCGGTATATCTCAGCATATAACCTGTGAGCATTGCCATCGGGTTCGTATAGTTAAGGAAATAGGCATCGGGACAAACCTCCTCCATATCCCTTGCAAAATCATCCATAACGGGAATGGTGCGAAGCGCGCGGAATATTCCGCCTATACCAAGCGTGTCAGCGATAGTCTGACGCAAGCCGTATTTCTTGGGTATCTCAAAATCGATTACCGTTGACGGCTCGTAACCGCCTACCTGAATGGCATTTACAACGAAATCGGCACCGCGGAGCGCATCCTTTCTCTGTTCAACACCGAGATATTTTTCGACCTTGGCTCTGTTTTCGTTTATGTTCGCGTTGAGCGCGTTCACCATTACAAACGATTCTTCAAGTCTTTCTCCGTCGATGTCGTACAGCGCTATCGTGAAATCACGAAGCGACTCGGTGAGCATCGCATCGCCTAAAACATTTTTGGCAAAAACGGTGCTTCCCGCACCCATAAAAGTAATTTTTCCCATAATTCTGATTCCTTTTTAAAAGTTGTATTTTAGTCAAATAACACGCATCTGACACAATATGTTGATTTCGTTTACAACATATGTACTTCAATTATAAGCACGCATTTAAACTTTGTCAATCCCCTTACGAAAAAAAGATATATTTTCGAAAGGTTAACCATATATATATACAAAGCCGAAAGGCAAAAAAATGAAAGGACGATTTTCACAATGAAAGGAATACTGTCGGTATTGGCAATAACACTTGCCATGTCCATACTTGTTCCCTTAGTTATGGCAAGCGCCTATTACAAGGATGAAACGCAGACGGAAATACCCGTTTTACAAGAAACTAACACGCCCGATAAGGAGCAATCCTCCGTTATAATCCCGTCATTTGAGGAAAACGAGGACAAAGAAGATGTCGGTTCTTCCGACAAAGCTGACGACGAGGTCATTTTCGGATACGACGAGGAAAACTCGTTCGCTTTATCACCTTTGTTCCAGGTTCTCGATAAAACCGAAGTGAAGAACGAGGATACTGACGAAGAAACTTCAGAAGGCTCCGAAGAAGAAACCGAAGAACCCGAAGAAGAATCAACAGAAAAAGAAGAAGACAAAAAAGAGCCTGCAAAGGAAGAGGATAAGAAAGAAGAAAACGAAAGAGTGCCTTCGTATCCCGAAAAGGATCCCAACTTATCCGTTTCCGTTCCTGACAGTGCGGCTAAGGCTGATGACGTAAAAAATATCAAGGTTTATCTGCACAGCTCCAAAAAGTACGTAACTCTGTCAATGACAGAATATCTTTACGGTGTCGTTGCCGCGGAAATGCCCTCGTACTTTGAGCCTGAAGCGCTTAAAGTTCAGGCAATCGCATCAAGAACGTACACACTTTACAAGATGCTTAACATCAAATTCCATTCATCGGGCCACGGAAGCGACGGCGCACACATCTGTACAAACAGCGGTCACTGTCAGGCTTACCTGTCAAGACAAGACGCTGAAAAGAAGTGGGGAAAAGCATACGCCGATCAGATATTCAACGCAGTATGTCCTGCCGTGGATGCCACGAAGGGGCAGGTACTTTTGTACGACGGAATGCCGATATTTTCCGCTTATCACTCACTTTCTTATAAGTTTACCGACGACGTTGAAAACGTCTGGGGCGGAGATTATCCGTATCTGAAGTCGGTATCATCGCCTGAGGATGACAGCTTCAACGGTATGACGGCAAATTCTTTGTTCACCTCGGCAAAATTCAAAAAATACATCACGTCTCAGTCAAAGAATGTGTCGTTTTCATCGGATCCGTCGGAGTGGGTAGGTAAAATTACGCTTAACAACAGCGGCAGAGTAGATACAGTCGTCATCGGCGGCGTTGAATTCACCGGCCGTGAAATACAGTCCGTATTCGGTCTGCGTGCGGCAAACTTCTCAATTTCATACGATGCAAAATCGGATAAATTCACATTTGCCGTAAAGGGCAGAGGTCACGGTATCGGAATGAGCCAGTACGGGGCAAATCTGCTTGCTAAGGAAGGCTACACGTATTCCGAAATACTTTGTCACTATTATACGGGTGTTAAAATAGGAAGCTACGATTTTAAGAGATGATACTTAAAATTCTTACTTTGGGCGACGTTGTAGGGCCCCAAGCTGTTGAAAAAATAAAAAACAGTCTGTGGAGCATACGCCGCTCGGAAAAAATAGATTTCGTCGTTATAAACGGCGAAAATGCCGCTGACGGCGGCGGAATGGATATAAAAAGCACGGAGGCGCTCATAAAATCGGGCGCCGACGTTGTTACTGCAGGAAATCACACATTCAAGCGCAGTCAGATAAGGGAATATCTTGACGACACGCGTGAGGTTATCCGCCCGTGTAATTTTCCCGACGAGGTAAGCGGAAGCGGTTACACCGTCGTGAACGCAAACGGCTTTGATTTTCTCGTTATGAACGTTATGGGAACGGTGTTTATGGAACCGCTTGCCTGTCCGTTCCGTTCGGTTGAGAAGATACTTTCGCGCGTGGGAAAATATGACGTATCAATACTTGATATCCATGCAGAATCGACAAGTGAAAAAATCGCCATGTCGCATTATTTTGACGGCAAAATAGACATTATGTTCGGCACGCATACGCACGTGCAGACCTCAGACGCGAGAATTATGCCGAAGGGAAGCGGTTATATAACCGACCTCGGTATGTGCGGCCCCGAAAATTCGGTGCTGGGTATCAAGAAAGAAAAGATAATCGAAAAATTTCTGATGCATACCCCCGTCAAATTTGACGTTGCGGAGGAAGAAATAAAGCTCCACGGCGCAATATTTGAATACGATACGGACAAAAAAAGAACCGTGTCGGCACAGCTTTTTGAATATTGATAAAAGCTTATCTACAGGCATTTTCCGTAAGGATATGCCTGTAATTTTTTTGTTCATATTATAAGTGTCAATATAACGGAACTCCACGAGAGTAAAAAAGCGTTTTTGCGATGGCACGGGAATTACATTATCCGAATTTTTTAATAAAGATTATTTTAACGAAACAGAAGACGATTGATTTTTTGTTTATTTCATTTTGTACATTGTTATATGGGCGGTAGTGGTTCGTATGCGAACCACATGCTGCACGCCGTTTAAAACCCATTTTCGTTTATTTCATCGGGCGAGCGATGCTCGCCCCTACAAATTATTGGGTTTATTTTCATTAAATTCAACGTGATAACGGTGCATATTTCCTTGCGGAAATATATTTATTGTTTCGTTCATTCGTGGCATTGTTGTAGGGGCGATTAATAATCGCCCGTTTCAAAACCATTTTTGTTTATTTCATCGGGCGAGCAATGCTCGCCCCTACAAATTATTGGGTTTATTTTCATTTGATTCAACGTGATCTCTGCACCCCGTCCGCACCCCCCACGGTCGGCAAGCCGACCGCCTGCGGACAAGGGGTGCATATTTCCTACGGAAATATATTTAAGGAAATATATTTTTATTTTATCTTAAAAATCTTCTTCAAAATGCCCGAAAAGAATTTCGGTGAGCGAACAACGACTATCTTCATAAGCCCTCCTAAATAATAAACAGTATTCCGACACCGCACACAAGCACGGCTTCGATTATGACCATAAAAACAGGCGGTAAAAATACCGAAAAAAGCACACCTGCGCCGAAGCTGACGGCACAAAGTGTTACCGTTTTTACTTTTTCATTACATTTATACAAGCATTTACGCATTTTGTGCCTTTCTGCAAGCACCGGCTTACGGTGTGTAATACGAGCCATAACCACCGGCTAAGCCGGTGACTTGCTCAGCCCTATAAGGGCGTGTTGTCTGCGGGGGCTGAAACCCCCCCGAATCATTTGACACTTTCAAACTCGCCCTACCGCCACAGATGTGACAACACTGCATCAAAGCCTTCTCCAAGTCGATACACAAAGCGTTTCGACAGGAGAATGACGGGACTTGTAGTTGACAAGGTCAACTACAAGTGTATGAGGAGTTGGGTTACATACAAAACACCCCATCCGTCAGCCTACGGCTGCCACCTTCCCCCACTGGGGAAGGCTTACGCTGCGGCGAGATTGTCGGGCGGCAAAAGCCTCTTTTGAACCACCTGCTAAGCAGGTGGTCTGTGGTAAACGAAAAATCTCCCTTACATTAAATGATATGTAAGGGAGATATTTTTGTGATTATTGTAATTCTTAAAAAACTCAATTAATAAAGGGGATATTTTTCGCAGATCTTTGCGACCTCTGCTCTTATGTAATCTGCCTTGTCCTCATACTCTGTCGCTGTGAGCTTGATGAGCTTACCTATAATTCTCATTTCGTCCTCGCCGAGGCCTCTTGTTGTAGCGGCAGGCGTACCGATTCTCACACCGCTTGTAATGAACGGTGACTGAGGATCGTCGGGAATAGCGTTCTTATTGACCGTGATGTGAACTGTGTCAAGTCTCTTTTCAAGCTCCTTACCCGTGATATTGAACGGACGGAGGTCAACGAGCATCAAATGGTTATCAGTACCGCCCGAAACGAGGTTGAAGCCTTCGCTTACGAGTGTTTCCGCAAGAACAGCGGCATTCTTAACGACTTTCTTTCCGTATTCCGCAAATTCGGGCTTGAGCGCCTCACCGAAGCAAACAGCCTTTGCGGCGATAATGTGCATCAAGGGGCCGCCCTGTGTGCCGGGGAATACAGCCTTGTTTATCTTCTTTGCAAGCTCCTCGCTGTTTGTCAGTATCATACCGCCTCTGGGGCCTCTGAGTGTCTTATGCGTTGTCGTTGTAACGATATCGGCATAGGGCATGGGCGAGGGGTGAACGCCTGCGGCAACAAGACCTGCGATGTGAGCCATATCTACCATAAGATATGCGCCGACTTCGTGGGCGATGTTCGCCATTCTTTCAAAATCGATGAATCTCGGATAAGCTGAAGCGCCTGCAACGATAAGCTTCGGCTTACATTCCTTAGCCTGCTTTTCAAGCGCGTCGTAATCTATTCTGTGTGTTTCGCTGTCAACGCCGTAAGCAACGAAATTATAGTAAAGACCGCTGAGGTTGACGGGTGAACCGTGTGTCAGATGTCCGCCGTGCGCAAGCGACATACCCATAACCGTATCGCCTGCCTGAAGCAGCGCGATATACACAGCCGTATTTGCCTGTGCGCCCGAATGAGGCTGAACGTTTGCAAACTGTGCGCCGAAAAGCTTTTTAGCTCTTTCTATTGCGATGTTTTCCGCAATATCAACGCACTCACAGCCACCGTAGTATCTCTTGCCGGGGTAACCTTCTGCGTACTTGTTTGTAAGCACGGAGGAAGCCGCCGCCATTACAGGCTCGGAAACAAAGTTTTCGGATGCGATAAGCTCAATACCGCCTCTTTGACGGTTGTACTCCTTTTCAACCGCATCGGCAACCTCACTGTCAAATTTTCTGAGAAATTCAAGATTTTCAATAACCATTTTATATACTTCCTTTCAGTATTTACGAAAATATATCTCCGTCAACGTCCGACGGCATTGTAAATCCGCCGTAGTTTGACAAATTAACGCTTCCTATGATAACCCCGTCGGGTGCGCAGGAGCGTTTGAATTGCTGTGTTGCAAAGCGTCTTTTGAAGACGTTATAGCATTTTTCAATGTCTGCCCTTGTGTATTCGCCGTCAAATGCATATTCGGCAAGGCGCAAAAGCTTTTCGTTTGTAAAGCCGTATTTTACCGTGTAGTAGATAAAGAAATCGTGAAGCGCATACGGGCCTATTATCTCCTCCGTACACTGCGCTATCTTTCCGTCTTCGGGGGGCATAAGCTCAGGCGAAACGGGGGTATTGAGTATATCAAAGAGCGTGTCGGAAAGTGACTTATCATCACAGTTTTTCGCCTCGTTTTCAACGATCTTGCGCATCAAGGTCTTGGGAACGGAGCAGTTTACCGCATACATCGACATATGGTCGCCGTTGTAGGTACACCAGCCGAGCGCCGACTCGCTCAGATCGCCCGTGCCTATCACAAGGCCGCCCTCGTCATTGGCAATATCCATGAGCACCTGCGTGCGCTCACGCGCCTGCGAGTTTTCATAAGCGGCATTCCTTACGCTTTCATCGTGAGAAATGTCCTTGAAATGAAGCCTTACAGCCTCGGTTATATCAATAGTTCTCAAATCAACACCTAACTTTTCGCAAAGCACCACGGCGTTTGATTTTGTACGCTCCGACGTGCCGAAGCACGGCATTGTCACGGCGACAACACTCTTTCTGTCATAGCCGAGCAAGTCAGCCGTTTTAACGCATATGAGCAGTGCAAGCGTTGAATCAAGTCCTCCCGAAATACCGATGACCATTTTACGACTTTTTGAAGCCGTCATACGCTTTTTAAGCCCGTAGGCTTGGATTTTCGTTATATGCTCTGCCCGTTTTGCCTTGTCACAGGTGTCGGGCATAAAGGGATTTTTGTCTATGTGACGTGTAAGAGGTGTTACGGTTATGTCCTGCACAAACTCAAATTCGTCATATACGCCCACCTCTTTGAAGTAAAGCGAGGGTTCTTCGCCGTACGATTTTTCACGTGAACGCAGGTTTGCGATTTTGCAGACGTCTATCTCCGAAATAAGGAGCTTTTCATCGCCAAAAGGTGCGTTTTCGGCAAGCCTTGCGCCACATTCGTATATCATGTGGTTTGCTGAATAAACAGCCTTTGCAGTCGATTCCGTTTCGTCGCACTCAGCGCACACAACACCGCATATCTGCTTTGCCGAAAGGCATTTGTAAAACGTGTTTTTGTTATCGCGTGAGGTTACCGTTTCGGGGTAGCTTGAAAGGGATAAAATTATCTTTGCGCCCTTTTTGCAAAGCTCATCCGTCTTTTTGCCGTTGTAGCCGAACACAACGCCGAATTTGTAATTTTCACAGTCCTTGCAGGAGAAAATTATCTTGTCTGTAAACGGTATGCTCTCGGTATAGCCGTCACTGTTTTTTATAAAATCGTAAAGCTGTACGCCCTTTTCGCTTTCAAATTTCGCAAAATAAGGCGATTCCTCACGGCTCGGGATAAGTGCAAACAGCTCACCTCTGCCGCTAACAGCCGCGCAATTGTAAATTTTTGATGAAATTTTTACGGGAAGCCCCACCACAAACATAACGTCTGTGTCGGCAGTTTCTGAAATTATCGAAAGCAGTGCCGCCTTTGATTTTTTCAGAAGAACGTCGGAGAAAAACAAATCTCCGCAGTCGATGCCGGTTATGCAAAGTTCGGGAAAGCACAAGAGCTTAACACCCGAATTATCAGCTTCTTTAACGGTTTTTATTATATTTTCAGCATTTTTGGAAGGATTTCCGACAAACGTTTCAACGCTTGCTGAGGCAACCCTTATAAAGCCGTCAAGCATTTGTTTTTCCCCCTATGATTTATTTTTATATATTTTCGCCCCATTATATCATATGAATACGAATAAATCAATATCTTTTTCTTAAAAATACAATCCTTTAAAATAATTAATAATATATAAATTT
>JAZRTS010000047.1:0-1276 GCA_045652135.1 Eubacteriales bacterium
CTTGCATTCCTCGGCGATTATCTGATCGGAAAGGACTTCATTGTCGGAGCAGCTACCTTTGCTCTTGGACATGTCTGCTTTGTGGTGGCATATTGCTTCATGCAGAAAATGCAAAAGCTTGATTATATCATCAGCGGAGGATTGTTCCTTGGATGCTTAATCTTTCTTCTGTTCTGCCCGTTGCTTACCTTTGAAGTACCGATCTTCCGCATCGTTTGTATCGTCTACCCGCTGATCATTTCCACGATGCTTGGCAAGGCGGTCGGTAATTTTGACAGAGAAAAGAACGCCGTTACGGGAACGATTGCCGTCGCAAGCATTCTGTTCTTCTTCTCCGATCTGATGCTTGTGTTCGATTGGTTCATCGGACTTTGGAATTGGACAGACCACGCGTGTATGGGAACGTATTATCCCGCGCTCTGCTTCTTGGCTTTGGCTATGGTAATCAAATGCGTATTCAATAATAAAGGAGAGGTTAGAAAATGAACAGCTCAAAAACGGTAAAAGTAGTAAATGTCCTGTTGGCACTTATTCTGTGCTTTATGCTTGTCGTATCGATCATTGATTCCAAAGAGGTCAGATATGACACAAATTTCAATCAAGAAAATATGCTCACACATATTGAAAAGCTTTCCGAAAACGGCCCTCGCTCGATCATTGACAAGGCGGCTAACGAAAAAGCTCTTGCGTATATCGTGTCGCAGGTTGAGAGCTGGGGTGTAACAGAAGGTGATACAACCGAAGCTCCTGCGTATATGATTCAGGATTACGTTGCTACCGATGATACGGGTAAATATCAAAATTTTTATCTCAAGAATGTCATTGTACATATCCCTGCCAACGCAGAGAATACCACGGGCGAAGCCGTTATGTTTATGGGGCATTTTGATTCCGTTCCTATGGGTCAAGGTGCATCGGATGATGGTGTAGCATGCGCAGCGATGCTGGAAGCCATCCGTTATTACCTCGATAAAATGGAAAACGGGTATACGCTTACAAATGACCTTGTGTTCTGTTTTGTAAACGGCGAGGAATACAATCTTTTCGGTTCACGCGCGTTTATGGATGAATTCAAGGGCTTTAACAACATCGTTGATCGTATCAAATTCGGTACAAATCTTGAATCGCGCGGTACAGACGGCACTCTGATTATGTTTGAAACCGCGGCGAACAACTACAAAACGGTACAGTTATTCTCCGAAATCAATAAAAACGTCTTCACCTGTTCGATTGCTACGATGGTATACGACATGATGCCAAACGGTACGGATTTCAG
>JAZRTS010000048.1:0-3087 GCA_045652135.1 Eubacteriales bacterium
GCCGGTTGGCCTGCAGAATAAGGAAGGGGGAGAAGAGAATGAAATCGATGAAACAAGCATTGGCATTGCTTCTCTGTTTTCTTATGTTGTTTACCAGCCCGGTTAATGCTTTTGCGACAGGTGCAGATGAAGGCGGCATTGCTCCAATAAGCGATACAACCGAAGACTATCCGCAGTATAACGCAGATATCGAAAAACTGGCGACATTTAATGCGGCGTACACTTTTCCGGATTTTATAATGTGTGACAGTGAACCACTTTCTCTGTCAGACAGTTTGTATCCTTATAAGAGCGATTTTAGTTCGGATGTGGTTTTCGAGATTACTGGCTATAAAGTTTTAACAGAGATGTTGGGCGAAGTAGAAGGGTCAGTTGCTACAGTTTCTCTTTGGTATAGTGTCAAAATTTATAGCGGTACAGGTCCGGAAAATTTACTTGATGGCTTTTGGATTTATCAGAACGATCTTAGCACAGATACTTATCCGAATGTATTAACTCTGACAGAACGTACAGAGGTTATACCTTCTGATGTAACTGTATCCGGTGCGGGCATTCCCGAAGGTTCTGTATTCAGTGCTGTGGATGTTGTGGACGAAACGGAATTGGATGCAGTGTTCGGGAACATTGGCGAGGCACTCTTTCCGGATGCTCCTGCAGAGGATCGGTATCTTGTTTTGAACAGGCCCTGCCGTGTACTTGATCTGTCATTTATTCGAGACGGTGAAGAAGTACAGCCCAACGGTGCGGTGCAGGTAACTGTGCCGGTAGGTGATTTGGGTATTGCGGATGGCAGTCTATGCAATATCTACCATCTTCATGATGATAGAACATTAGATGTTCTTTACGCTATCGTCGAAAACGGATCGACTACGTTTACGGTAGATAGTTTTTCTATTGTCGCACTTGCCGGGAACAACGGCGAGATCTACGATGTAAACACTTTTTACAATGTTAGCTCTGAAAACATCAGTGGTAACGGTCAATTTTATGCAGCAGGTGTATATTTTACGGATTCCGGTGAAGCACATGTATTAATCGGAGGTAATTTTAACACTAAGCAAGCAAACAAAATAGAAAAAGTATATTTGGATGATAATTTGATACTGTCCATGGACAAAAATACGTTCTCAACATATATTGATGCCATTGCCGACATGGGCTCACTCGTACTGTATGATGGAACCACCGCAGCCAGTGATGTTGTATATGCCTATGATGTGGCCTCAGGCACCGATTGGTTAGATATAAACCTGGGAAATCAAGTAGAAATCGGGGAATATTTTGAAATCAGTATTAAGACAAGTACTGGCGGTGGACAGGAAGGTACAGCTTTTAATCTTGGAATATATGTAATTGCGCACTTGGAATATGACATTGTAAAGACCGTGCATACAGTTGGCGATTCTGTTTATGACACAAAATCTGCACCTGGCGTTACAGGGAAAGATGTTATTTTCAAAATTGAGGCGATTAACAGTGGTGATGCCGACATTTTGGGTGCCCGAATTGAAGAGCTTCTTCCGGATGGGATATTTGATATAACATCAGTTGCATACAGCACTGATTTAGTTAACTGGACTGATGGCGAAAAAAGTTCTTTTACTATACAGCTGGGGGATCTTCTTGCAGGCCAAACCAAAACCTATTATGTGAAGGCAAGGATCCTTAATACCAACATTCCGGATGGTTCTTACACCAACATCGTCCACCTGGAATCTGATTCACAGGATATTTCGGCTGAGGATGATGCAAGCATTACTATGTCCAGCTCGTTCAATATTGGAAAAAGTGTTTATTCGGTAAACGGAAATGTTCCTCAGGCAGCGGGTAGTGCAGATGCTTCAACATCTGCGCGTGTCGCTGCAGGAGATACTGTTATTTACAAAATCACAGTGAATAATGAAAGCGAGAACACTCTATCCAATGTAACAATCACGGATATGCTTCCCAGAGGCGCATACACAGGTACAGTATATTACGGTGAAACTGATACACCCTCAACTGCAGCAACGATATCCATGGGACGTTTTACAATTGCTTCAAATATTTCTATACCTGCACATGATTGTGCTGTCTACTATGTAAAGCTTGTGGTTCCCAATGACGTTGTAAGTGGAACTTATGCTAACAACGCTTATATGAGCGTCTTTGTAGGAAGTACCGAAGTCATCCTGCAAGACAGTGCGAACATCGTTGTTCCGGTTATTCTGGATCAAAGTATTTCGAAGTCTGTGCATATGGTCAACGACGATGTGGTAAACGGTAATGACGTTCCCACGGTTTCTCTTGGTGACACAGTAATCTATGAAATTAAAGTATCTAACGATGGTAACACCGCATTGCAGAACACTTATATTGTGGACAGAATTCCAGAGTGTATGCTTACTTCGGAAGCCTATTACAGTACGGATGGCGCAGAATGGAGTCAGCTTGTTGTAACAGATGGTACATTGCGGTTTGGCGTAGGTGAAAACCTGAATGATAGTTACGTTATGCTCCACGATTCCTCCTTCACCTACTATGTCAAACTGACTATAGATGCATCACATACTGCAGGTGGGATATATACAAACACAGCAATCTTGTACGCTGACACAGAACTTTGTCAAGACAGTGCAGCTGTTCAGCTGAATGTTTATACTTCGCTGACAATCACAAAAACGGGTGCACAGATGAATCTTGATGAAAATCAGAGTTTCATCTTTGATGTTGTCGGACCGAATGAATTCAATATTACTGTGACGATCAAGGGTAATGATAGTGTCACCATCAAAGATGTACCTTTCGGTAAGTACACAGTAACAGAAAAAACTGATTGGAGCTGGAGATACGATCCTGTGTCGGTAAGTATAACGAAGGATCTGAGTTCTGATCCTGCCGAGAATCATTTTGATTTCACTAACACGCGGAAATGGATTTACTGGCTCTCAGGTGATTGTTATTGCGAAAACTGGTGGGGCGGTGACGGTGGAAAAGTCGTTCGCAAAGATGAAGACTGAGAAAGGAGGCCATGAAAATGTATCAAGGAAAACATCACCAAAAATCTCGCAGAAGATCGAGAAAATCCACTGCATTGCTGGTCTCCCT
>JAZRTS010000049.1:0-1181 GCA_045652135.1 Eubacteriales bacterium
AAAAATATCCCCCGTCCGTATTAGGACGAGGGATTCCCGTGATACCACCTAATTTCACACCTCGGTGTTACCGAAATGCCTTAATCAGCCAAAAAGCCGCCGCACATCTTTACGGCTGTGCACCCGTCGGCATCTAATGAGGCTTTGCCCGTTCTTGCCGCCGCTCCGAGACTACCTTCCGAAAAGCTCCGCAGGACATCGCACCCCCGTCCCTCTCTGTGCCGAAGTTTTTTTCGTACTCCTTCTCATCAACGCATTTTATTAACTTACGACCATTATACCCGAATGATGCGATTTGTCAATACTTCTTTTAAAAAGTTTACAATTATCACTCTGCAAACTTGATGTTTACGTTTCCGACGGACGATTTTATTCTGAGCTGTCGGTCACCGCCGACTCTGTCGGATATGTTGCATTTGCCCATATCATTATCGCAGTTTACCGTATAATCGTCTTCTTTTCCGCAAAGCGTGCCGTTTATGTTACCGACATCGTTTGTAAGGGTTATGTTCTTACAGTCAAGATTTTCAAGGTCAATATTTCCAACGTCGGAGGAAACGTTAAGTTCATCAAAATTACAGTCGTTTGTTTTAATGCTTCCGACGTCGGTCTGCAAGGAAGCTCTGACACCGTTTACGTTTTCAAGTGTAATTGCGCCGGCATCGCTTTCAACGGAAATCTTTCCTGCCACAGTCACATTCTTCATAAGAAACGAGCCTGCATCAAGCTCAACGTCAATGTCGGCTGTCATATAATCGGGTACAAGCAAAACGACCTTACTTGATGTTGTTACACCGAACGAAATGCCGAATGATATATGAGGAATAACGTCTGTACATTCGATTTTAAGCTCACCGTTTTTGACAGTGTACATATATTTACAGAATATAGCATCGTCGTATGATACGTGTATCTTATCATCATCTGACGGCTTTATTTCAACGGACGATGCAAGCACATCAATGTCAATTTTCTTTATTTCCTTTGCATCTATAGGCTCGACAGAGTTTGTGTTTGTTATATCCTTCTGCGACGTCACACCGTAAACGGTAAGACCCACACCGCATAAAAACATAGCGAGGGCGACCAATAAAACAATAGTTGATCTTTTCATTACTTGTTACCTCCGAAACCTTCAAAAAACGTCTTCAGTTTGAAAATATACTCTTTAATACGTGCAT
>JAZRTS010000050.1:0-2651 GCA_045652135.1 Eubacteriales bacterium
CTTTTGAGAGAAGAAAAAAGCGCGGCGACAGTGGAGAAATATCTCCGTGACGCTCGCGCTTTTGTGCTATATGCGGAAGGAAAAACGGTAACAAAGGAAATGACCGTTGCTTATAAAAAGTCGTTGGAGGACGCAAGATACAAGCCCCGTTCCATCAACTCTATGCTTGCAAGTCTCAACAGCTTTTTAGAGTTTATAGGAGCCGAGGATTGTAAAGTAAAGACCGTCCGTATTCAAAAGCCAACCTATCTGACAGAGGAAAAGGAACTCACAAAAGATGAGTACAAACGTCTGCTTGCGGCGGCGAAGAATAAGGAACAGTTAAACCTCGTGATACGGACGATCTGTGCAACGGGTATCCGCGTATCGGAACTGAAATACTTTACCGTGGAAGCTGTTAGAAACAGTGAGGTGTCGGTGAAATGCAAAAGTAAAACCCGGACGATACTCGTTCCAGGCGATTTAAGAAAACTGTTATTAAATTATGCTCATAAGCACGGTATCACGGACGGCGTAATCTTTGTTACGAGAAACGGCAAGCCTCTTGACCGCAGTTATATCTGGGCGCAAATGAAAGGGCTTTGTGAAGCCGCTGACGTAAATCCGTCAAAGGTCTTTCCTCATAATCTTCGCAAGCTCTTTGCTCGCACCTTTTACGGTATTGAAAAAGATATTGCAAAGTTAGCGGATATTTTGGGGCACAGCAGTATTGAGACCACCCGTATCTATATTATGACTACAGGCAGTGAGCACAGACGACAGATTGAACGAATGGGGCTTGCTCTTGTAGAGAGGTATGCTTAGCCAGATAAATAAAAAATCCACATAATTCGCATTATGTTGAAAAACACGCGATAAAGCAGCACGAGAAAAATACTCGTGATAATTTATCCGCTGAAAAATAGGCATACCAAAGCACACCCTCCGGGATTTTGCAAAAAAAATTCGGATGGAGGGTGTTGTTGTTATGCTTGTTTGTCAAAAGTTTCAAAAATGTTTACAGAGTTATATCGCATTTTTTCCTCAAAGGTCTTGACGAAATCGGGTTTTTGGTGTATAATATTATCGTGTATAATTATGTACACACATTTGCTTTCAGCCTTGTTTCCACATAATGCGAATTATGTCAAGGCTGCTTTTTCCCGGCAATATATATTCATCCGCATAATGCGAATTATGTGGAGAGCCAAAACGGATACGCGCGGCAAGACTGCGGTGTCCGTTAAAAAAAGCGAAAAATGTAGCAAGTGCTATTACGGAGGCTTATGTAAGCGTTATGAAGAACGAAAAGGTTTACCGGGAGGTATTCATAGGAAACACAATACGGCTTGTTGCAGAGGGCGGCTTTGAGAAAGCTACCACAAGAGCGATCACAGGTGAACGCAGAGAGATCAATAATATAAAGCTGAACGAGGCGTACATCTACCGCGTATTCGGCACAAAGGAAAATCTCTTTGCGGAAACATTTGCTATGCTCGACAACGAACTCATATCCAACATTAAGGATAGTCTGGCTGTCTTTGATATGAGAGAGGATTTTCGCAGTCAGTGTGAAAGGATTTTTATGCGGCTGTGGCGTTTCCTTTTACAGAATGAGGATAAATGCAGATATTATACGCGCTATTACTATTCTATTTACTTTAAGGGAGATATCTACAAGACACATATAAAGAAATATGAAATCCTCATTGAAAGAATTGCATCAGCTTTTATTGATGGTGCTGATGTGTGGTCTCTCTTGCATCATATTATAACCGTTATGCTGGATTTTGCAATACGGGTTTATAACGGAGCACTTGAAGATACGGAAGAAAACGCTGCACACATTTTTAATGTTGCCTTTTCTTCGATTGCACCATATTTGAAATAAGCAAAACACAAGGAGGTGGAGCCCATGGCGGATACCCTTAAAAAGATGAAAATAATTATCGTCGTCCTTGCCGTACTGCTTGGACTAAGCCTGACTGCTCTTGCGGGGGTTATCATATACGGACAACTTGACCCGTCAAACGGTTCTGCTGTTGTCCCCGATAATTACATAGAGCCGACGAGCAGCGGCGAATTGAATACAGGAGCAAGAGTAACACAGCTTCGCACCGGTCCCGTTCTTCTGTGTGCTTCTGTTCCGACAGTCAACCTATCCGGCAATCTTCCTGTGATGACACTTTCAAAAACAGTCATTACTTCGGACAGCGCAAAGGAAACGGTGATCTCCATTTACAAAAATCACGCCGAGGACAGCGAGCCGTTCCATTTGGCTAATATGTTCCCCGGAGACAGCGAAACAAACGCCTATCTCGTAGAGGTATCCCACAAAGGAACCGTTACCGTTCGTTTCCACGCGGATATCCGAACAGGCTACGAAAAGCTCTCCGAGGTTTTGAAATGCAAGATCGTTTTGAACGACGACGAGACCTTATATGACGGTCTTATGCGTGATATGCCCGAAAGCATCAATCACCGTATATCTTCCATATTCAAGAAAACCACCGAGCTTACCTATGATATCACGGTTTATCTGGATACGAGTGTCGGCAATGAGTATATGAACAAAGAGCTTGTTGCAGACTTCCGCTGGTGGGTTGAGGAAAGCGGCGGCGATCCTACACCGCCTCCCGGTACAGACCCCGATGATCCTACTGACCCCGATG
>JAZRTS010000051.1:0-26082 GCA_045652135.1 Eubacteriales bacterium
CGTAAGAAATGCTTTAAGCACATTTGGTCTTGATGGCGGCATAGCATTCCATGCACCAAGATATGTTTCGTTCAAGCATTCCTCGCAGTCAAGCCTATCGTGAACAACATTGTAAGCAATGGAAAACAGATACTTCTTGTATTTGAAATCGGTTTCCTCAATCGCTTTTTCGTCGCGTTCCCAATAAAGCTCAACGATTTTTTCATCGTCCATCGGCACTTTTGCCGTTTGTTTACTTTGAAGTTCCATAACTCGCCTCCTTCCTTGCGTTTTTGAAAGGCCCTTCATAAATAGTAGTACGAAAAAAAATTGAAAGTGTGTAATGATTTTTGAAAGTTTTTTGGATTTTTTATATTATACCATATTTTTCTGAAAATGTGTGAAATGATATGAAAATATGGATGCTTACGAAATGACACCGTCATACACAAACAACGGCAGAAAATTACATTCCTGCCGTTGTTTATTATTCTGTTTAGTATCAAAACGGTATCAAAAATCCGCCCCACGTGCCGAAAGCCCTTGATATAAGGCTTTTTCGCCCTCTGTTTATTATTCCAACTCATTTTTAGGCTTCTTCTTTGGATTATGTTGCAGCGGTATTTTTCCAAATTGCATAAATGCCAAAAAAACATTATTTATTTTTAAGCGTTGTAACCGAAGAAACCAGCATTCTACGCAATTCAATACAATCTTTTTTTAAACGTTTGAAGTCTTGATCCGGAAGACTATTCACTTCGAAAAGTAACTCCGGCCAATACTCGCTCTCGTTACATTCTTTGAGTGCAATCTCAAATTTTGAAATAAAATCCTTTGTTCCTTGTGCATACTGTGCCTCGTGCACATTGGCACCGACAGACGTTCCGCAACGGAGAAGTTGGTTTATCAATGCGGCTTCCACACTGTTTTGTTTCAGTTTTCGACAAAGAAAAACAATATCTTTGGCAAAAGCTTTGGATTTATCTCTCAAAATGCTCTCTGACATAAAATCTCCTTAAACATCTTTTAGTTATGAGTTTAGAGTTATAAATTTGGCTCCGCCAAATGTTATGATATGATTGCCCAAAAAGCAACTTTGCCGTAAGGCAAATCATAACACGGCGGAGCCGTTCATAACTTATACCTTGCCCAAATGGCAATCATAGTTGATTTTGCTTTGCAAAATCATTCCCACTCGATTGTGCCGCAGGGTTTGGGTGTGAGATCATAGAGGACACGGTTGATGCCGTCAACCTCGGCGGTGATACGGTCAGTTATTTTATGGAGCACTGCATAGGGTATCTCCTCTACCGTAGCCGACATAGCATCTGTAGTATTGACAGCACGGATAATTGCGGGCCATCCCTCATAACGCTTGCCGTCACGGACACCTACCGACTTGAAATCGGGCACGGCTATGAAATACTGCCATACCTTACCTGCCAAGCCTGCGATATCAAACTCCTCACGGAGAATTGCATCAGCCTCACGCAGAGCGTGCAGGCGGTCACGTGTGATAGCACCGAGACAACGAACACCGAGGCCGGGGCCGGGGAACGGCTGACGGTACACCATTTCGTGCGGAAGACCGAGCGCATCGCCGACTACACGCACCTCGTCTTTATAGAGGAGCTTAACAGGCTCTACAAGCTCCATTTTCATGTCTTCGGGAAGTCCTCCGACGTTATGGTGAGCCTTGACACCGTCGGACTCTAAAATATCGGGATAGATCGTGCCTTGAGCCAAAAACTCGATTCCTTCAAGCTTTGCCGCTTCTTCATCAAAGACCTTGATAAACTCTCCGCCTATGATCTTACGCTTTTTCTCAGGTTCTGCAACGTCTGCCAACAGATTCAGAAAGCGATCCGTAGCATCAATGTATACAAGATTTGCATCCAAAGCTTTTCCGAACACATCGATAACCATTTCACTTTCGCCCTTACGCATCAAGCCGTGATTAACGTGAACGCATACGAGCTGTTTGCCTATTGCCTTAATAAGAAGTGCGGCAACAACAGAGCTGTCAACACCGCCTGACAATGCCAAAAGCACTTTTTTGTTTCCAACCTGTGCACGAACAGATGCAACCTGTTCATCGATGAATGCATTCGCAAGTTCGGGCGTTGTGATACGCTGCATTGTTTCGGGTCTTTTGTTCGAGTCCATTTTCAAATCCTCCGATATATTAAAAATTCAAATTAATCAAACACTTCGCCAAGATATTTCTTCTGTTCCGCATCGGACAGTCTGAAATGATCTATCATATGTTCTATTGTCTGACGACGTTTATCTGCAATTATATTTCTCAGTCTGTCAACATTCTTTTCCCAAGAAGCGTAGCTGTACGGAGAGGAAAGTTTATTTGCATCCTCCTGATAATTCCAGCGTTCGATATGATACGTCATTTCGTCGCTGATCTCAGCTATCATTTCTTCGTAAAGCTTCAACATATTTTCGGGCATAAACACCGTATTGAGGTATTCACCGCATTTTGTAAGGAATTTATCTTTAAACGTTGCGTTATTCATAAACGAACGCAAAACGAGTGTTGAAAAGCTGTTTCCGACACCGTGACCGACAGAGCTTGTAACCTCGTCAAACATATTGTACTCAAGATACGTTGACGGGAACAGTCCCCAGTCAATATCGTACAGTATCCAGCGCCACTTCGCGCCCTCTACGTTTTCCTTATAATACTTTATATTGCCGGAGTCGGTATTTGAGAAGAATATTACGCATATCCAATAGTTGATAAGCTCGTCAACGTCAACCATCTCGCATGCTTTCTTATAGTTCGAATCACTCTTGAGTGAATTGTTCTTAAGAAAATCAACGAGTTTTTTATATTCGTCAACAGTACCTTCCAGGATATTGTAGCTTGTATCTTTATAGTTACCGCCCTTGATAAGGTCAACGTTATCGGGGTCTGCCCCTGTGTGATTGGCGATATAATCCTCATTTATTCTTTCGCGGAGATCATAAAGTCCGAAATACTCACCGTTTATATAAACTGCTACCGGCTTATATGCCATTATATCAACGTCAATGACGTTACGTACAAGCTCAGCACAATATGCGTCACGAATGTGCGCATACTTTCCATCCTGTCCCGATGAACGGAGCGCAAGAGAAGAAAATACATTTACATAATCTTCTCCAAAGAACGGATACGAAACTTCTTTCGGGCCGTATTTATCACGCAGGTAAATGGACACGCTTTTCTGGTCCTTCGCACGGCTGTACTGACCGAATATCTTTATACCCGCATTGAACGACAGCACCTGCTGTCCTTTTTCGTCAATATAGTCAAATCGTATGGGACGTTCCCAATCTTCCCAATAGTTTGCGCCTGAATACTTATATGGGAATGCCGCGCTTGCGTCATATCTTGAGCCGTCAACAAGTATTCCGTACGTATCGGAAAAGAGGTTACCCTTTTCTGTCGTGAGGCAGACAACAGGTATCGTGTGCTGACGTCCTATGACATAAGATGCCGAAACGTCCTCACTGTGAAGATATCCGTCGCGGTATGCCACCGCCCTTATCGTAACCGTTTTTGTAAGCGGAATGGGGGAGGTATACAGGGTTGACAACGCGCTCGGAAGCGAGCCGTCGGTCGTATAATAGACCTTGCAATTCTTCGGTACATTTATAACACAAGTCGAGCCCGATGTCATATATCCGCCCGAATTTTCAAATGTGGGCACGGCAACCGATGCCATCAGCTTGTTATCGGAATTTTTCTTCCCCGGTGTCGTTGTTTCGTAGTAATAGACCGTATCATCTTGTCCGTCAGCCCTACCTGCACTTGTACCGTCGAAAAGCGTCGTATATTTAATGCTATCGACACAGATACCGCTTTCGTCGAAGATGTACACTGTTTCGCCGTAGCGGTTAAGCCCTGCATCAACGTACACGCTGTCCGTTTTCTTGTTGTAGTACGTTTCATCGCCGAAATAGATAATTCGGTACTGCCCGTGCTCCAGTTTTATTTCAGGAAGCTGTATTGCCGTTTTGAAATCCTTGCTGTCCCCGATGTAGTAATCAGAGAGTGTTACAGTACCGTTATGAAGATTACATATCTCTATATAGTCATACAGTTCGTAATAATCATACAGCTGACCGACAGAATGTGTCTTGCCGTCGGGGGCGGTATCAAGAGTTCTGTTGACAGCAACAATCTCATTTATAAAAAGCGATTTGTTTTCGGGGTATCTTGCACTATCGATAGAATCAAAGCCTGCTACCGTATTTGCGGCTTTTGGTGTTGCCTTGGGGAAGAACTTGAACGATGCACTATCCCCGTCAACTCTGCCGAACGTAAGGTTTGAAATGAGCTTATGAACGGGCACTATATCTATCTCATCGGCTTTGCCGTTGTATATTGCAAGTGTTTGTTCATCACCCGAAAGACCGAACGTGGCATGCATTTCGCCGTCGGCTGTATATTCCTTTGTCTTGCCCGACATGAATACAACCATGTACTCACCCGCTTTGAGTGTTGCATCGGGGAATGCCCACTTTTCCGGGTTTTCGGGGTTATCCGAAAGGAAAAGGCCTGAAAGCTTCACGTCTGCCGTTCCGTGGTTGTATATCTCTGCCCACGAACAAAATTCCCCATCTTCGTCGGTAAACGTTACCGTGTCATTCGTTGCATATTCTGTGATATAAAGCGTGTTTACGTCCTTTCCGCCCAAGTTAAGCGGAACGTCGGGAGTAGCAGGCACGTACACGGAGGTCACGTTTTTAGTACCCGGCGTCGGTTCGGAAAACATTACCGTTTTGCCCGTAACATCGGGGCCGCACGATACGTCATTCGGAACGTCATTGACCGTAATTCTGCCTATTTCAACACCCTCTGCACTGAAAAGACAGATTATCTCGCTCATATAATTTATCTTGAACGGAAGATGTATAATGCGGTTTTCGGCATCGATCTCATTTCTTCCGCTTGCATACACGATAAAATATTCGTCAGCCTTGATAGTAATATCGGGAAAAACGAACTCCTCGGGTTTCGTGGGCTTATCGGTAAGCATATAGTTTAAAAGACTTATATCCTCGTCGGAATGGTTATAAAGCTCTATCCAGTCACAGCTCTCACCGTAGTTATCGGTAAGAGTGTTTTTGTTTGAGGGCATAAGCTCATTTAAAATGATACCGTTTTCATTCGGCGGAACTACCGTTTCGGAAGTACCGTCAGCAGAATCCGATGTGTCGCCCGGTGTGCCTACACACGAAACGAGTGTTTGAAAAATCACACACGCGAGCAGTAAAAGTGATAACAGTTTTTTCACCTTGATACTCCTTTAGATATATTCTCCGGAACACTTAACGAGTGTCATTGAAGAAATTGTCGGATAAACGCTCATCTTATTAAGGAATTTCGTTGAATTGCCCTTGAGTTTTACCTCATATGCAACCTCTGTAAGACCGTTTGAAATGGTCTTTGATCTGAGCTTTGCTTTCGATGTGCTCTTCACGATATACTTGCAAACTGCTTCCTCGTCCTGTTCTTCAACGGTCAGCATAAGTATATACGCTTCGTCCTTTGCGGGTATCCTGCCTGCGGCAAAGAGTACAGCTCCGACGATTATAACACCGACTGCCGCAAGTCCTATAAGTCCTGCGCCCGTCATAATACCTGCACATATTGCGAAGTAAAGAAACGCAATATCCATCGGGTCTTTTATCGCAGTTCTGAAACGTACGATAGAAAGCGCACCGACCATACCGAGAGACAAAATAACGTTTGGAGTAACGGTCATAATGATGAACGTCGTTATAAGCTCCATAGCCAAAAGAGAAAGACAGAAGTTTGCCGAGAAAAGCACGCCTTTGTACGTAAGCTTATAAACAAGACAAATTATCGCGCCTAAAACAAGCGAAGCAATTATAATTGCCGCCGCCTTGGGCACTGTGAGTGTCGTTGCACCGGACTCCGTTATGAAGCTGTTTTTGAAAATATCCGAAAAATTCGTAAGATACTGTAGCATTTTTATATCTCCTTATTTATATGATCTTCCATACACGTATTTGCATATTGCCGTTTGTCTTGATATCTCCGTGTGAGGTATTACGCGGCTTATAAATTCCGGTAAAAACTCATCATACTTAATTTCAAGTATTGCCGCCGCCGGAGAAAGTGTTGGGACAAATGATGCCCCGTCTTTGAATATGTCGACTCCTATGCTTGAGCCTTTTACATTTGTGTCAAAAGTTATACGTGTCTGCGATATTGGGTGGATAAACACCCTTCTTTCGTATTCAACAACTGTGACGGGACGGAAACCGTCTGCTTTTATCGCGCAGTAAAGCTCGTTTGCAACTTGACTGTTAAGTGTTAAAAGCAGCTTTGCGTCTCCGTAAAGAACATTATCGTACACCTCACGGCTTATGCGCACAGAGGTTTTACGGCAAAGATTGCGTATTTTTTCTTTTTTTTCAAGCTTTATGTAACCATCGCTTCTGTTATACGCACGTATTCTGAATTTTTCACGTCTGGGCACGCCCATTTCAGATGCCTTGAGCGCACGGTTTTCGTAGTTATCGAAATACACGCTTGATATTTTGTATTTTCCAAGCCCGTCGGCGTGGGGATCGTATTTCATCACACCCTGAAGCTTAGATGCAATTTCAACAGCCTCCGCGATACTTACGAAAAATTTGTTTTCGTGTCTGTATCCCTTTGGTGTATTATCCTTTTTTTTCAAGCACGTTCCTCCCTTCCGTTTCACTATCTCAGCTTACGCCTTTTATTTTTCATCCGATAACGTACCACGGCTGAAATAAAAACGTAAACAATAAGCAAAAACGCGAAAATTACGACTGTTAATATAAATCTCCTGCTTGATGTAAATTCTTCTATCATGTCAAGCACGTAAAGTATCTTGTTTCTTGACACAGGATTTTTCGTAACGAGATCTGCTCGGCATATCTCCTGTCCGTCGTACGTAACGATCACCTGTCCCTCCGCTTGTCCTTCGGAAACGGGAGCTTCAAGTACCTCGTTATATACGACGACATTGTACTGAAGATCCTTTTCAACGTCGAGATCAAGCGGTAGATACAGCGTTACGTCCTCCTCCGGAACAAGCGCAACCGTATCGACTGTTGTATTGTACTTCACCGCAATTTCGCTTATAAGCTTCTTTTCACTGAGTACCTTGACGAACCCAAATCCGTTTTCGGCATACTTAAGAAGCGATGTGGCATCATTGTATACCTCAATGTGATTTTCCGTTTCGGAAATTCCACCACCATAAAATGCCATAAAATACGTCATTCCGTTTCGTACCGCCGAAACGAGCAGAACATCACCGCTTTCGCCCGTTGTTCCGTAGCAAAGACCGTTTACACCCTCAGTCTTATACCTCGTATCTCTGTATGTGCTGACAAGATGATTTCTTGAAAGCACGGTTCGGACTGTAAATTTTTCCGTTTTCGGTATAATATATTTATCTTTCTGCGTTATATCCGTAAGTCCCTTTACGCCGTATGCATACTTTATTATCTTTATTTGGTCATAAAGGGTTGTCGTCATTCCGTCGGCATAAAGCCCCGTTACGTTTTTGTAAACGGTATTGGCAGCACCCGCTTCTTTGGCTTTTTCATTCATAAGAGCAATAAAATCGTTTATATTTCCCGTATAAAGTCTTGCCAGAACCGTTGCCGCATCATTTGCTCCGCCCATAAGCGTTGCGTGCAAAAGCTGTTCAATGGTAAGCGTTTCACCCTTTTCAAGGTATATGACAAGCCCCGTGGAGCCTTCGAGAAGCTCCGTGGTGATGGTAACTTTTTCATCAAGCCTGTCAGCATAAAGCTCAAGCGCGACGGCGCCGACCATAAGCTTTGCAAATGCGGAAACGTGAAGTATCTCGCTTGCGCCCTTTGAGTAAAGGAATTGCTCTCTGTCGTCGCAGTAAAGCACGGCATTCGGGCACTCGGATTCAAATTCACCGCTTATCGGAATAACGTAGTCACTCACCTGTACCGCCGCACCGACATTCAGCGCAAAGGATAAAATAATGAGTAAGCAGACAGATATCAAAGCTGTTTTTTTAATAAGCCGTATCATATCAGTTAAGGCTGAACAACAGCTTGCTGTACGTGGGATATGTCAGGACATCACTCGGCAAAAGCGGTTCGATAACGTCAGCTGCCGCACGAAGCTTCTGCATTGCAGGGAAGACATTTGCACGGTAATACATTGCCTTTTCCGCCTTTGATTCAAGCTTACCTGCCTCTACAAGCTCGCAAAGAAGTTCATCGCAGCACTCCGACATACTGTCTGTCACTTCTGACAGCTTCTCTATCATTTTCATTTCCGCCTTACACGGACATTCGGGTATAACGGCTCTCTTCGCCATAACGGTTTCGGAAAGTATGCGTGTGTATTTAAGCGCACACGGCATAATGTCACGCTTGACCATATCAAGCATCGTATATCCCTCTATCTTCATCGTCTTTCTGTAGTTTTCATACATTATTTCAAGACGTGAATTTATCTCTGCATTTGAAAATACACCGAATTTTTCAAACAAAGCGACATTCTTTTCGCTGTTTAAAAGCTTTATCGCTTCGGGAGTTGAAGCGAGGTTTAAAAGTCCTCTCTTTTCAGCTTCATCTATCCACTCCTGCGCGTAGTTATTGCCGTTGAAGATTATGCGCTTGTGCGCCTTTATCGTTTCACGGAGCATTTCGAGAACTGCATTTTCAAAGTCCTTACCCGATGCCATTTTTTCTTCTATAGAATCGGACATACAGCAAAGTGCATCTGCAACAGCCGTATTTATTGCGATATTGGGTTCTGCAACTGAGTCGGCAGAACCGGGCATACGGAACTCAAACTTGTTACCCGTGAAAGCAAAGGGCGACGTTCTGTTCCTGTCTGTTGTGTCCTTTTTGAAATGCGGGAGAATATTTACGCCCGATTCAAAGTCAACACGGTCACGTTCATTGTAAAGCGCATCGTTTTCAACCGCTTCAAGTATTTCGTAAAGCTCATCTCCGAGGAATATCGAAACGATCGCAGGGGGGGCTTCCGATGCTCCCAGACGGTGGTCATTACCTGCGGTTGCAACGGAGATGCGGAGAAGATCCTGATGATCGTCAACAGCCTTGATTACAGCCGTGAGGAAAACGAGGAACTGTATGTTATCCTTGGGTGACTTGCCGGGCTTCAAAAGATTTACACCCGTATCGGTATTAAGTCCCCAGTTGTTATGCTTACCCGAACCCGAAACGCCCATAAAAGGCTTTTCGTGGAGAAGACACGCAAGGTCATGTCTTGCGGCAACCTTTTTCATCGTTTCCATCATAAGCTGGTTCTGGTCGGTTGCTATATTTGCCGTTGTGAATACGGGAGCAAGCTCGTGCTGTGAGGGTGCGGCTTCGTTGTGCTCCGTCTTTGCCACAACGCCAAGACGCCACATTTCCTCATCAAGGTCACGCATAAAGTGCTTTACTCTGTCCTTGATAGTGCCGAAATAATGGTCATCAAGCTCCTGTCCCTTAGGCGGACGTGCGCCGAACAAGGTTCTGCCCGTGAACACAAGGTCACGTCTTTGGTCATAAAGCGATTTATCTACAAGGAAATATTCCTGTTCAGCTCCGAGGTTCGGTGTTACACGCTTGACATCTGTACCAAACAGTTTAAGCATACGTGTCGCCTGCTTGTTCACCGCCTCCATTGAACGCAAAAGCGGTGTTTTTTTATCAAGCGCCTCTCCTCCGAAGGAGCAGAATGCCGTTGGTATGCACAGCGTATCGTCTTTTATGAACGCATACGATGTGGGGTCCCACGCTGTATATCCTCTTGCCTCGAACGTGGCGCGAAGACCGCCCGACGGGAAGGAAGAAGCATCAGGCTCACCCTTGATAAGCTCCTTGCCCGAAAACTCCATAATAACGCCGCCGTCTTTCGTAGGGGATACAAAGCTGTCGTGTTTTTCCGCAGTCATTCCCGTCATCGGCTGGAACCAATGCGTGAAATGTGTAGCACCTTTCTCTATTGCCCAATCCTTCATAGCGGTTGCGATTACATCAGCAAGCGCCGAATCAAGCGAGCGTCCGTCATCAATAGTTTTGCGAAGCGCTTTATAAGTTTCCTCGGGAAGTCTTTCCTTCATCGCAGAGTCATTAAATACCCTGCAGCCGAATATTTCGGGAATATTTGAAACAGACATATTAAATTCCTTTCGGTGTATTATTCTTCTCTTCTGTACGTATACATCGTTTCGTATGCTTTTCGGAGCAATTCTTCAACGTCTATACGCTCCTCCTGTGCAATTACCTTTGCCATTTCGGGCCTTGTTCTCGGATGGCGCGGGGTAAATACCGTACAGCAATCCTCATACGGAAGCACAGACGTTTCATACGTATTTATCTTTCTTGAAATTTCAACAATTTCTTCTTTATCAAGTCCTATGCAGGGACGGAACACGGGCATACTTACAACGCTGTCGGTAACGCAAAGCGCATCCATCGTCTGGGATGCTACCTGACCGATGCTCTCACCCGTTACAAGGGCGGAGCATTTGAACTGTTCGGCGCATCTCTGCGCAAGGCGCATCATAAAGCGGCGGAGAAGAAGCGTGAAGTAATCCTCGTCGCACTTGTCGCGAAGCACCTCTTGTATTTCCTTTACGTTTATAACGTGGAGCGTTGTATAGCCGTTGTATTCAGAAACAAGCTCGGCAAGCTTTGCGACCTTTTCAAGCGCTCTTTCGCTCGTATAAGGATATGACTCAAAGTGAAGCGCCTCGATCTTAACGCCTCGCTTGCATATCATATGACCTGCAACGGGGCTGTCGATACCGCCTGACAAAAGCAGAAGTGCACGTCCGTTTGTACCTACGGGCATACCGCCTGCGCCCTTTTCCTGGTCGGGATGTATAAACGCTTCGTCATCACGTATTTCCACTCTGATTATCTCATCGGGGTGTCTTACATCGACCTTTATTCCCTTAACCGTTTCAAGCACGGCACCGCCGCACTCGTCGCATATTTGCGGAGAGGTAAGGGGAAAACGCTTATCGGCACGCTTTGCTTCAATTTTGAAGGTCTTGCAGCCGGAAAGCATATCGGGTGCGCACGCCTTGAGTGTTGCAATTATGCTGTCGATGTTCTTTTCGCACGTTACCGCACGGCTTACACCGACGATACCGAATATCTTTTTGCACGCATCGTATGCACCGTCGATATCGCAGTCCTCATTCTTCGGTGTTACCGTTACCGTGCTTTGCGCACGTGTGACCTCAAAGTCACCGTACTTCTTCATTCTGATTCTTATGTGTTTTGCAAGAGTTGCCTCAAAGGAGCTTTTGTTTGCGCCCTTGAGTGCGATCTCTCCGTATTTAAGCAGTATTTTTTCCATCATGCGTTATTCTTCTTACTCTGCGCTTTAAGTCTTAACGAGTTATCAAGTATCTTCTTACGCAGTCTTATTGATTTCGGTGTGATTTCTATAAGCTCGTCGTCTGCAATAAATTCTATTGCTTCTTCGAGCGACATTATGATAGGTGTTACAAGCTTGAGCGCTTCGTCAGCACCCGTTGAACGGATAGCCGTCAGGTGCTTTTTCTTACATACGTTTACGGCAATGTCACCGACCTTGGGTGACTGACCGACGATCATACCCTCATAAACAGGTGTCTGAACGGGGATAAACATATCGCCTCTGTCCTGTGCATTGAAAAGACCGTATGAGGTTGCCTCGCCCGTTTCCGATGCGATAAGCGAGCCTGTGTATCTTCTTACTATCTCGCCCTTGTACGGCTCATATCCGTCAAACAGAGTATTGAGTATACCCTCGCCTCTTGTATCCGTCATAAGCTGTGAACGGTAACCGATAAGGCATCTTGACGGAATCTTGTAGTTTATCTTCGTACGGCTTCCCTGCGTTGACATTTCAAGAAGCTCGCCCTTTCTTGCGCCGAGCTTTTCGATAACGACACCGACGTATTCTGCGGGAACGTCTATCTGCGCAAGCTCCATAGGCTCACAAGTTACGCCGTCAATTTCTTTAAACAGAACTCTCGGTGTTGAGCAGCATATCTCATATCCCTCACGGCGCATCGTTTCAATAAGTATGGACAAGTGCATTTCGCCTCTGCCCATTACGCGGAAGCAGTCTGTCGTTTCGCCGTCTTCAACACGGAGAGAAACGTCTTTAAGAAGCTCGCGGTACAGTCTTTCTCTTATCTGTCGGCTCGTTACGAATTTACCCTCACGGCCTGCAAACGGGCTGTCATTGACAGAGAATGTCATTTCGATGGTCGGTTCGCTTACCTTTACGAATTCAAGAGGTTCAACGCAAGCGGTCGATGTTACCGTGTCACCGATGGTTATGTCTTCAGCGCCCGAGAAGCAAACGATGTCACCCATATTTGCCTTTTCAACGCCGACACGGTTAAGTCCGTCTATCTGCATAAGCTTTACTATTTTACTTCTCTTGGGAGTAGCACCGCTGTGGAAGTTGGATATCATTACCTCCTGTCCCTGCTTGATGCTTCCTCTTTCAATTCTTCCGATACCGATTCTTCCGACGTATTCGTTATAGTCGATAGACGAAACGAGAAGCTGTAATTCACCGTTTTCATCACCCTCGGGGCACGGAATGTGGTTTATTATTGCTTCGAACAGCACTTTAAGATCGGGATCCTGCGAATGGGGATTGAGCGATGCCGTACCTGCACGACCGTTACAGAAGATAATGGGAGAATCAAGCTGCTCGTCCGTTGCATCAAGGTCGATAAACAGCTCAAGCACCTCGTCGGGTACTTCGTCAACTCTCGCATCTGCTCTGTCAATTTTATTTACAACAATGATTACTTTATGTCCCATTCCGAGAGCCTTTTCAAGCACGAATCTCGTCTGAGGCATAGGACCTTCAGCCGCATCAACGAGAAGCACGACACCGTTAACCATTTTGAGTATACGCTCAACCTCACCGCCGAAGTCAGCGTGTCCGGGGGTGTCGATAAGGTTTATTTTTATATCGCCGTAATGTACGGCTGTATTTTTTGCAAGGATAGTAATGCCTCTTTCCTTTTCAAGGTCGTTTGAGTCCATCACTCTTTCTTCCGTTACCTGATTGTCACGGAATACACCGCCCTGCTTCAGCATTTCGTCAACGAGCGTTGTTTTACCGTGGTCAACGTGTGCGATTATCGCAACATTTCTTAAATCTTCTCTTTTCAAACTATATCATTCCTTTCGGCAAAGCCGTAGCTTTGCGTAAACTTTACCTAATATCGGTCTTAATAGTTAATAATAACACACACGTATTTATATTTAAAATATATAAATAAAATTTATTTATGAATACTGTGTAAATTTTTGAATATCATCTATTCATTCAGGATGTCGGCTGTTTATGTGTACACATTTGTACCAATATCGCTCGGGACGTCGAGGGCGCCGTCCCCTACAATTCTCAATACAATCCTCGGTAATATTTGCATCGTATTTAAACAGAATGTATGACGTACGAATAAATCCTTACTTTGTTTGTTTTATTCAATGTGGTTTGCAGGGAACGGCGCCCGGTAGTTCGTGGTAGCCACGAACTACACGTCCCGTTCTGCATCTCGTTCGTTTGTTCGGGGGCGGCACAATTCACGCTTTGCGTGAATTCGACAGTGCGTGTTCGGTATATGTTTTAAAAATCGCAAATTACGCACTGTCCGGTTTCGCATAATGCGAAACATGCCGCCCCCGAACACAAGCCCGTTTAATACGATATCATCCCGTGTGACAAAAGCACCGAGCCGTTTTTGACGTTCATTATACCGTAGCTGTAACCGCCGTCCTCATATTTTGAAATACTGCCGGGATTAAACAGGTAAAGCCCGTCACGGTACTGTAAAAAGCGTCTGTGAGTGTGACCGAAAAGGGCGACATTTACACCCTTTTCACGTGCGTATGTTTCATAAACGGACATACTTTCTTTTACAAAAAATCTGTGTCCGTGAGTGATAAGCGTCAAGGCACCGTCAAACTTTTCGACAGTCACCTCGGGATATTGCGAAAACATATCACAGTTGCCGCGCACGGCAATATATACAGCACGGCTGTCAAAAAACGATGAATCACCCGAGCCGTCCCCAAGGTGAACTATATATTCGGCATCGGGGTGAAGGCTTACGGCACGCAGCATATTTTCGCTTTTACCGTGCGAATCGGAAAAAATCAGTACTTTCATTCCATTCTCCTGTAAACAAATCAGATAAAGACGCATATTATGCGTATGAACAAATAAATCTCAAAGGTGGTTTTTATGAATATTGACAAAAGCTCTTTACAAAACCTTGCAAATATGAATGACGACGAGCTTCGTATGAAAATTCTGCAGATAGCCTCGGCGTGCGGTGCTGACACGAAAAAACTTGCCAAAAAGCTTGATACCTCAAAGCTGCGTGAAAACATTTCATCAATGTCACAATCCGACATTGACCGCGTGATGAAGGCTGTGGGCCATGAAAATGCAAAAATAATAAAAGAAAACATTGAAAACGGCGGTAAATAATAATGGATGCGGATTTATCGGGAAAGCTTAACGAGATACTGTCCGATCCCGACAAGCTGAAGACCGTAATGGCGGCAGTATCGGGAATTATGGGGCAAGGCGAAAAGCCGCCCTCGGAAATACCCGTACAAAAAGCAGAACCACCGTCTTTACCGGCATCTGCACCTAAATTTAAAAGTAATGAGCGTACAGAGCTTTTGCGTGCATTGAAGCCGTTTTTATCAAAAGACAAATGCGAAAGGATAGACAAAATGCTTAAAATTATGACGTTTGCGGAGCTCGCAGGTGTTCTGTCACACGAAAGCCCTGAAAAATAGCAGAAAGGAGTCCTATGTACAGCAGAACCTTTGAAAATCCTTCTTTGCCTAACAATTACCGAGGCACTCTCTACCGTGAAGAGCCTAAGGAAGAACTCATAAAAAACAATGAACCCGAGGAAAGCACCGCACCCGTTTTCAAGGAAACCGAAAAAATAACCGAGAAGCCCGATTCTCTGCTTTCCAAGGGCTTCAGCATACGCCTTGATACAGAGGATCTGCTGCTCCTCGGTCTTGTTTTCCTGCTTATGGCAAACGGGGGAGAAAGCGATATGATGCTTATTCTTTCCCTGCTTTTCACCACAGGTATATTCTTTTAAATTTGTACAAAGCCGACCTTGCGGTATACCTTTGAAAGCGTCTTTCTTGCAAGGTACGATGCCTTTTCGGAATTTTCCTTGAATATTCCCTCAAGATAAGCCTTGTCCTTCATGAGTCTGTCAAACTCGGTTCTTATGGGATCAAGGCTTTCGGCGCATATTTCACCGACAGCCGCCTTGAAGTCGCCGTAGCCCTTGCCTGCAAATTCCCTTTCGATTTCTTCATCGGTCTTGCCCGTGAAGCAGGAATATATCGTCATAAGATTGTTTATGCCGTCCTTGCCCTCTGCTCTGCAAACGCAGGTGTCGCTGTCCGTTACGGCACGCTTGAATTTTCTTATAATATCGTCCTTTTTGTCAAGGATAGAAACATAAGCGTTTACGTTTTCGTCGGACTTGCTCATCTTCTTTGACGGCTCGGCAAGCGAATATATCTTCGCACCCTTTGTTATGTAAGGCTCAGGCACACGGAATGTTTCGCCGTACACGGAATTGAAGCGGTTTGCAATATCACGTGTCAATTCAATGTGCTGTCTTTGGTCTTCGCCCACAGGCACGAGGTCCGTCTGATACAAAAGTATATCGGACGCCATAAGCGTGGGGTACGTGAAAAGACCTGCGTTGATATTATCGGCATTTTTAGCGCTCTTGTCCTTGAACTGTGTCATTCTCGACAGCTCGCCGAACATCGTGTAGCAGTTAAGCACCCACGAAAGCTGAACGTGCGCAGGCACGTGGCTCTGCACGTACATTATGTTCTTGACAGGGTCAAGACCGCAGGCGATATATATTGCCATTATTTCGTATGTTCTTCTGCGCAGGTCTGCAGGTGTCTGACGTACTGTTATTGCATGCTGGTCAACAACGCAGTAAAGACATTCGTAATCGTCCTGAAGCGTTGTCCAGTTTTTAATTGCGCCGAGATAATTTCCTATCGTAAGATTTCCGCTGGGCTGAACACCCGAAAAAATTCTCTTTTTAGCTTCTGTGTTTTCCATTATTTCAAATTCCTTTTTGCAACTTCCGCAAGTATATTTACACCCTTGACTATCTGCTCGTCAGACGGTGTGGAATAGTTCATTCTGAAGCCGTGGCAAACAGCTTCACCGTCACACATAAACGTAGCACCGGGAACGACCGCAAGTTTATTTTCCGCAAGCTCCTTGATAAACGCTTTGGGGTCTGCTATCGTCTTGGGCATATCTCCCCAGATGAAAAGTCCTCCGTCGGGACGTGTATAAGTAAAGCCCTCAGGCATATTTTCATCAAGACATTTGAGCATCAAAGATGCCTTGTGTCCGTAAAGTTTCTTTATCTTTGCTATGTGTCCGTCGAGGTCATATTCAGTTAAGAACTTGTGGCACATAAGCTGGAAAAAGATGTTTGTGTGAACGTCGGATACCTGCTTGATAATGGCGATTTTCGCCGCAACATCCTCGTGAAGAAGCAAGAAGCCCACACGCATACCGGCGGACAGTATCTTTGAAAATGAGCTGCAGTAAATTACCCTGCCCTCATCGTCCATACTCTTTATTGTGGGAACGTCATCACCCGAAAAACGAAGCTCACCGTAGGGGTTGTCTTCAAGTATGAAAAGGTCATATTTCTTCGCAATTTCGAGACAAGCCTTTCTCTTTTCAAGCGACATCGTTTTACCCGTCGGGTTCTGGAATGTGGGGATAAGATAAAGTATCTTCGCATTGGGATTTGCCTTTGCGGCCTCTTCAAGCTTTTCTATGTTTATTCCGTCATCGTCCATAGGAACGCCTGCAAGCTTACAGCCGTAGGAACGGAATGCGTTGAGCGCGCCGATAAACGTGGGTTCTTCACATATAATCGTGTCGCCCTCGTTGCAAAGCACCTTACACGTATGCTCAATTCCCTGCTGACCGCCCGTCATAACGAGGACTGTATCAAAATCCTTACCTATTCCGAACTTTTCCTTTTGTCTTTTGAGTATCTCCTCACGCAGGGGAATATATCCCTCTGTAATGCTGTACTGAAGTGCTGTTGTTGACTGTTTTTCAAATATATCATTTGCAAATTTCTGCATTGCATCAACGGGGAAGCTTTCGGGGGAGGGGTTGCCTGCGGCAAAAGATATTACCGAGGGGTCAGTGAGTGACTTGAATATCTCTCTTATAGCCGAGGGCTTAAGCGTTGACACACGGTTTGAAACATTTATCTGCATAATTCAATTCCTTTCGTAAACACCATTTTGTCTATTATATCATTTCCCTCCCCTATTTTCAATAGAAAAGATAAAAAAAGTGTTTATTTTTCAGATTCCTCACTGATGTCAACAAAAAGCACGAGAAAAGTGCCTGCGGCCGCTTCGAACAAAAGCCACGATATAATAATTATCATCCTTGAGTAAGCTGTCCAACCTAACATCGAAGCAAAAAGAACAAACCAAACAACTGCCGTCAGAGCAAAGAAAACCTGAAGCACTATAAGGCACGCATATCTTGTGCGTGGCTTTTTCAAAGCGCACAGATACGAAATAAATATCACAAATGCATTTGCAATTCCGATTATTGCAACTATAATGAGCAGGGTATGAACGAACGTTGTATCGGCAAACTGCATCCTTTCATACCTTGAAAGATAAGGCGGTATGCTGTTTATAAACACGTTTCTTTTAACCGTACTCACAACTAAAAATATCGCCCATAAGACAAAATGTACCGCTGATGCTGTAAATATTATTTTCTTCTTCATCTTTTTGTACCTGTTTTCAAAAATTCATTTGATCCGATTTAATTCGGGTTGTGTAGTTCGGGCAAAGCACGAACTACTTGGGCGCCTGTCCCTGCCTGCCACGTTATGCATCGGATTGGATTTTACCGCTTTTTACACTTCCCAAAATGAAAGATACGAAAACTACCGGCCATTCAGTCCACAAAAGCAGGACCAACAAACGTGAACCCTTATCTCCCGGTCCTTCCGGAAGTATATCCGGAGTTATGACTCCCGTGAATACTAACAATTGAAAAATCAAAGCCGCAAAAACTATGACAGCTGAAATAATATAACAGATTTTAGCCGGAATTTTCGGACTATAACATATAAGTTGATACACACTGAACAATAATAAAAATTCTTCCGGTATTATCGGAAAGACGAATATAAAATAAAAAAGAACATTTATGCGTTTATCAAAGAAACCTACCGGTTCAATTGTGTTTTCATGAATAAATAAAACAATATGTACAATACATGTAATCAAAATTAATGCAAATCCGATTGACAGTACAATTTTTTTTCGTTTTTCCATACAATTCTCCTTCGTATTTTATGTTAATAATCGGTTTAATCAATGGGAAAACGAGGGCGGTAGCCGATGAATCTTATAAGAAGCTTATCATCTTTCACCGAAAAGCTTATATGATCAAACAGATCATGATCAAAGCCATATTCAAAATGACCTCCCATATCCTCAAACCAATCCGCCTTGATCTCTGCATAGTGTCTTGATACGCTTCTGTATCCCTTTTTATCGAGCTTCAGAATTCCGTATACATATTTGCTTAAATCTTCACCGGCGTCATTTAAAGGGCACTCAAACAAAACAACCACTCTCGATTCATTCATAACCCTGCTGTAAAGTCCTTTAATGAACTTTGCATCTTCGGGAATCGTTATTCCGTATTGCTCATATAATCCGTCAGTAAGTGCATCGGAAAAACCGTCAATAACCATTCTTTCTGTTGCAAAACCTAAAAAGCTCACTGCACAAAAGCCTAAAATTCCAACAATCGTTATGCATATAAGGCATATCGTTACTATAACAATTTTCATTTTGACCTCCTATGATGCTTTTTAAGTATCATATAAAAAACGCACGCACAACAGCAAAAAAGTAAAGCTGGTGCAAGAATCGTTGAAATTATTTTTTTACGCATTTCTATTCTCCGTCATAATGTATTTTCCGTTTGCTGTTTTTATTGTATCAGTCATTTATGAATTTTTCTCGGATATTATAAAAATTTTATTGTTTTGCGATATATTTTTATCAATATCATAAATTCAAAGTCGTGCCTTATGGTGTTTTAAAACGCCTCATACGTCATCTTCGCCGCCACCTTCTCCCGCCTGAGAAAGCTAAAAAAACGTATTTTTGATGCACATCTCCGATTATAAAGCATCCGCGGTGCTTCAAAATTATATTATTTTGTATTTTTTACTTTTACACTTGAATATCGCATAATATTGTAGTATAATTATATACATCTGTTATTGAAAGGAAATTTTATGACTGTAAATGAATATAAAAACGAAATAAAGGGCAAGCGTGTCGGCGTGCTTGGTCTTGGCATAAGCAATATGCCGCTTGTCGATTTTCTGGTGTCTGCGGGCGCTGTTGTCACAGCAAGAGATAAAAAGGACAGAGCTTCGGCTTCAGAAAAATACGAAAAGTTGGAGTCTATGGGTGTCAACATCGTATGCGGTGAAAATTATCTTGACGGACTTGATGATGAGATAATCTTCCGTTCCCCCGGCATCCGCCCCGATGTTCCCGAAATAGCGGCAGCTGTCAAGAACGGTGCTGTGCTTACCTCGGAAATGGAGCTTTTCTTTGAGCTTTGCCCCTGCCATATAATCGCCGTAACGGGAAGCGACGGCAAAACAACGACAACAACGATAACCTCGGAGCTTCTGAAAGCTGAGGGCAAGACAGTTTACGTCGGCGGTAACATCGGCGCACCGCTTCTGCCTCTTGCAGAACAGATGACACGTGACGATTACGCTGTCGTTGAGCTTTCGTCGTTCCAGCTTCAGACGATGAGAAAATCACCCGAAAGGTGCATAATAACCAACATCACCCCGAACCACCTCAACTGGCACACGGGCATGGAAGAATATGCCGAGGCAAAGCACAACATTTTCAAATATCAAAATGAAAACGGCTATCTTGTCACAAACTACGTTTACGACAGCGTCAAAAATTTACGTTCAAAGGGTAAAACATCACTGTTTTCAATTAACGGCAAGCCCGCAACAAAAGCAGGTGTTTATCTTAACGGCGACATTATAACCTATTATGACGAAAACGGTGACGTGCCTGTGCTTGACTGCAAAGACATAAAGATACCCGGCCGTCACAACATAGAAAACTATATGGCGGCATACTGTGTACTTCACGACATCGTCAGTGTGAAAACGCTTAAAGAGGTTGCAAGCACATTCGGCGGTGTCAAGCACAGATGCGAATTTGTAAGAGAGCTTGACGGTGTAAAATACTATAATTCGTCGATTGACTCAAGCCCCACAAGAACGATTGCCGCGCTTTCAAGCTTCAAAGAAAAGGTAATCGTAATTCTCGGCGGATATGACAAAAATATCCCCTACGAGCCGCTTGTTGAGCCGCTTTTTAAGCACGCAAAGTCAGCCGTTTTAACAGGCGCAACCGCTGAAAAAATATATAAAGCAATAACCGATAACAGCGAATTTGAAAAATCCGGACTTAAAATATACAGAGAACCCGTTTTCGAAGAAGCCGTAAAGAAAGCACGTGATATTGCACATACAGGCGACACCGTGATCTTATCCCCTGCGGCGGCAAGCTTCGATGCGTTTGAAAACTTCGAGGTCAGAGGCGATACGTTCAAGAAGATCGTCAACGGCTTTTGAGAAAGGATACTGCAAATGAATGACATAAAAAGCCTTCTCTCTGCTCTGACGTCCCCCGTCACGGTTTCGGGTTACGAGGGCATAGCGGAGGAAACGGTAAATGAGCTTGCCCGTCTTTATTTCGACGAAGTGATAAACGACGGCGCAAATAACTATCAGCTCATAAAAAAAGCAAAAACAACGGGTGCGAAAAAAATACTGATAGATGCCCATATGGACGAGGTCGGTATGCTCGTGTCCGACATTCTTGACGGCGGATTTTTACGTGTGACGAATGTCGGCGGCATCGACTGCAAGATACTTCAGCCGTGCGGGGTGACGATCCACGCAAAAGAAGACATTTACGGCATCGTCAGCGCAACTCCCCCTCATTTGATGAGCAAAAAGGAGCTTCCGACATTTGACGGCTTCTTCATCGACACAGGCTTCAAAAAAGAGGAGCTTGAGGAAAAAGGCATCCGCATCGGCACACCAATATCATTTAAATACCATATGACGGAGCTTTTGAATAACCGTATATGCGGTAAAGGCTTCGACGATAAGATCTGCATTTGCGCAGGTGTTGAAGTCGTAAAACAGCTTGAAGACGCAGACTGCGAGATAATTCTACAGCTTTCCTCACGTGAGGAAATAGGAAAAAGCGCCGCCGTCGGCGCATACAATACAAGCCCCGACCTTTGCGTGGTGCTGGACGTAACGGGCGCTGAAATACCCGAGGAAAGGGACACCGTCTACAAGTCGTCTGTTATGGGATGCGGCGCTGAAATATCAATGTCGGCAATAACCGACGTGAAGCTTACAAAAAAGCTCATACAGTTTGCCAAGGACAATAATTTTCCTCACCAGATAAACGTTGACGGAACGAACACGGGAACGAATGCCAACGACATACCGACAATAAAATGCGGTGTTCCGACGGTGCTTCTGAGCATTCCGCTTCTGAATATGCACACGTATGCGGAGATAATCTGCACCGATGACGTTATAAGCACGTCATCACTCACCGCAGGATTTATAAAAGAGTTTATAAAGGAGTGTGAAAAATGAATTTTGAGCTTCTTGAAAAACTCTCGACTGCATTCGGGCCGTCGGGGTGCGAGGACGAGGTCGCGGACATAATAAAAAACGAAATCGGTCATTTTGCCGATGATATAATAACCGATGCTCTCGGCAATTTCATCGTGAAGATAAACGGTAAGACCGATAAAAAAATGATGCTTTCGGCACACATGGACGAGGTCGGCTTCATGGTCAGAAAAACAGATGACCTCGGCTGTATCTACTTCCACACCGTCGGCAGTATAAGCGAGGGCGCACTTCCCTCCCGCCGTGTCACCTTGATGGGTTCGGACGGCAGAAAATACACAGGTGTGATTGACGCAAAGGCAATACACAGCCAGACGGCTAAAGAACGAAAAGAATTTATCCCCATCGACAAAATGCACATAAACATCGGCGCTTCATCGAAAAATGAAGTTGACAGCCTTATATCGCTTGGCGACTACGGTGTTTTCGACTCCGATTTTGTGAAATTCGGAAACGGATTTATCAAGGTCAAGGCGCTTGATGACAGAGTGGGCTGCGCCGTTATGTGCGAGATAATAAAGAAGATAAGACAAGAAAGCATCACCCCTGAATATACGCTTTATTTTGCCTTTACCACACGTGAGGAGGTAGGGCGCTCGGGCGCGATAACCGCCACAGAGGCTGTAAAGCCCGATTTTGCGCTCATTCTCGAATGTACGGCAGTTGCCGACATTCCCGAAACGCCTGCGCACAAAACGGTGTCAAAGCTCAGCGAGGGTGTTGCCCTGTCGCTTATGGACCATTCGACAGTTTACCGCCGTGAGGTAATAGAAAAAATGATGAAGCTGGCAAAGGACAACGGCGTGAAATATCAGATAAAAACACTTGTGTCGGGCGGAAACGATGCAGGCCACATTCACAAAACAGCGGGCGGTGTCAGATGCGCCACGCTTTCCGTACCGTCAAGATATATCCACTCCTCATGCTCGGTAATACACGAGGACGACTATGCTTCAATGTATGATTTTGCATACAACGCTTCACTTTCAAAAGAGCTTATATAACTGAAAGGTAGATAAAAATGACTGAATTTCTCAAAAAGCTTATGCTCACACACGGAGTAACCTCCGACGAGGGCAGAGTGACAAAAATAATAGAAAATGAGATCCGTCCGTACGTTGATGAAATATCGTACGATGCGCTCGGCAACCTTATTGCACTCAAAAAATCAAGTGCTGACGATGCCAAAAAAATGATGCTCTGCGCACACGCTGACGAAATAGGCTTCATCACAATGTTCATTCAGGACGACGGACTTATAAGAATTGCGCCCGTCGGCGGTATTGATTTTGTGGCTTATTCATACTGCACCGTTATCTCATCAAAGGGTGTCAAGGGTGTTTTAGCTCCCGAAGAAGGCACGAAGCCCGAGGAGCTTAAAGCGGACAAGTTCTTTATAGACATCGGCGCAAAATCAAAAAAGGAAGCCGAGAAGAAGGTTGCCCTCGGCGATATGTTCACGGTAATTCCCCACATGACGAAGCTTTCGGGTACACGCTACTGCGGACGTCCGTTTGACAACCGTGCAGGCTGTGCCGTTATGGTTGAGATTGCAAAGCAGCTCAAAAACTGCGCAAACGACGTTTATTTCGTATTTTCTTCTATGGAGGAAGTCGGGCTCAGAGGCGCAAAGGCGGCAACCTACAACGTAAATCCCGATTACGGTATAGCGTTTGACGTAACCGATATAGGCGACCTGCCCGGCTGTAAGCCTATGGCTGTAAAGCTTGGCGACGGTGCGGCGATAAAGATAAAGGACAGCTCTGTTTTGTGCGACATAAAGCTCGTTTCCTCACTTGCCGACATTGCAAAGGAAAACAAAATAAAGCATCAGTTTGAAATTCTCCGTGCAGGGGGAACTGACACCGCTGTTATGCAGACTGAAGCAGGCGGCGCACGCGTCGGCTGTATTTCGATTCCCACAAGATACATTCACACACAGAATGAAACAATAGATATGAAGGATATGGCAGAGTGCGTAAAGCTCGGCACGCTTGCTTGTAACATCAGATTATGATAACTAACGAAAAAATACTCAAAATTGCAGAGGAAGCCGAGGAAAGGCTCGATAAAATATTCAGACAATTCGACAAGACCGCATACAAAAACACGGTCAAGGTAATGGAAGCATTCGCACGCCACCGTGTCGACGAATCGTGTCTTAAAGGCACAACGGGCTACGGCTACGGTGACAAGGGACGTGACACGCTTGATGAGATTTGGGCAGAGGTATTCGGTGCTGAACGTGCATTTGTCCGCCACAATATCGTAAGCGGTACGCATGCGCTCACCATCGGTCTTTTCGGAATTCTCCGTCCGGGCGACATTATGCTTTCGGTCACAGGCAAGCCTTACGACACACTTGACGAGGTCATCGGCATAAACGGATGCGACGGCACAGGCTCCCTTGCCGATTTCGGTGTTGAATACCGCCAGGTAGATATGAAAGGCGGTGTCGATTTAGAGGGTGTAAAAAATGCGCTCGCCGAGTACGGCCAGCGCGTAAAAATGGTGTTTATCCAGCGTTCAAAGGGTTATATGAACAGAAAAACGCTGTCTTGCGAGGAAATAGGAGAGGTAGTAAAGCTGACAAAGTCGATGTCGGATGCTTTCGTGGTGGTTGACAACTGCTACGGTGAGTTTGTTGAGGAATGTGAGCCGACAGCATACGGAGCCGACCTCATTATCGGCTCGCTTATAAAGAACCCCGGAGGCGGTATGGCAGAAACAGGCGGATATCTTGCGGGAACTGCCAAGGCTGTTGAATTGTGCTCATACAGATTCACCTGCCCCGGTGTAGGTCTTGAATGCGGCGCAAGCCTTGACCAGAATAAAAATATGTACCGTGGTCTTTTCTATGCACCTCACACTGTTGCCGCTTCGCTTAAAACAGCCGCACTTGCCGCATATATGTTTGAAAAGCTCGGATATGAGGTAAGCCCCCGATATGACGAGGACCGTCACGATATAATTCAGACGATACAGTTCCTTTCCAAAGAGCCGCTTTGCGCATTTTGCAGAGGTATTCAGGCAGGCTCACCCGTTGATGCATACGTCACACCGGTGCCGTGGGATATGCCCGGTTACAGCGACCAGGTAATTATGGCGGCAGGCACGTTTGTTTCGGGCGCATCTATTGAGCTTTCGGCAGATGCACCCATAAGAGAGCCTTACACCGCATTTTTCCAGGGAGGTCTTACATACGAATCGGGTAAATACGGTATAATGACGTCAGCCGAATATCTTTTAAAGGAGACCACAAAGTAATGAAAAAGCCCTTGATAGCTATTTTCGGTTCACTTGAAAACGGATACGATATGGTGCGTATACACTACGCAAAAGCGGTAACGCACCACGGCGGTGTGCCGTTTCTTGTAACAATGTATCAGACAGAGGAAAACTTAAAACAGCTTATTGAGCTTTCCGACGGCTTTATGTTCGCAGGCGGTATAGACGTCGATCCCAAAGCGTACGGAGAAGACCCGATAAACGACACGGTCGACACGTGTCCTGACCGTGATAAAATTGAATTTAAGGCTTTGCCCCTGATTCTTGAAACAAAAAAGCCGATACTTTCAATTTGCAGAGGTATACAGTCAAATAACGTCGCCCTCGGCGGTACACTTTACCAAGATATACCTACGCAATGCCCCTCTGACATCGCCCACAGACAAAAGGAAGCAGGCGAATTTGATACGCACGAGGTACATATTGACAAGGCCTCAAAGCTTTTTGAAATAATCGGCGATGAAACAGTTAAGACCAACAGCTTCCACCATCAATCCCTTAAAGACGTAGCTGACACTTTCACCGTCACGGCAAAATCCCCCGACGGCATAATCGAAGCAGTTGAGGATAGACGACACCCGTATTTCATCGGTGTGCAGTGGCACCCCGAATTTACATACGAAACTTCAAGTACATCTGCAAAGCTTTTCAAATCCTTTATAGAGGCTTGTAAAAAATAATATGAAAAGATTTTTCACACTACTTTTCGTTTTACTTTTTATATTAGGAGGCTGCGGTCTATCACCCAAAGCGCCTGAAAAGCTGCGTGCCGATGATAAAGTATATAAAACAGATTTTTACGGCACACTTTACCCGAATGAATTTAAAAAGGAAAACGAAACAATTACCGCAGACGGCATTGAGCTGACAAAGATAAAGCACGACACATTTGAGCTTTACCACACAAGAACAGGCTCATACACGGAGG
>JAZRTS010000052.1:0-13174 GCA_045652135.1 Eubacteriales bacterium
ATGAGCGTTGCAAACGCAAAAAAAAGCACACAAACAGCGATTATATGATAAGCGGTATTTCCGAAGAAAAATCCGTACGCGCAGGCGGCTGTTGATATTCCGTCGTAGGGGTTCAAAACCGTCAGATGAGGGAGTGCAATAAGTATGACAAGTGATGTTACGGTACACATAACAACGGTATCGGCGAATACCTCGAATACCCCCAAAAATCCCTGTTCAACGGGGCTTTTTGTGTTTGCGGCGGCGTGCGAGATGGGAGACGTGCCGGCGCCTGCTTCATGGGAAAGCGAGCCTTTTGCCATGCCTTGCTTCACAGCCTTCATAACGGTCATTCCCGTGACTCCGGCACCGATGCTTTTCACAGAAAATGCGCAGGCGAAAATGTCAAAAAAAGCACACAATGCTTCATCTGCGTTCGTGACGATGATAAGAACGGAAAGAGCAAGAAAGATACCGGACATCAGCGGTACGGCTTTAAGCGTAAAACGGCTTATGCTTCCTATTCCGCCAAGCACGATAACACCGCACAGAACGCCGAGCACGCACCCGGTGACCACGGGCGGTATTCCGTATTGCAGATGAAGTGCCGAGGCGGCTGAGTTCGACTGTATAACGCACCCCGAGCCGAGCGATGAGCAGATGCAAAGCACGCAAAATGCCTGCGCTATGCGCTTTTTGCCAAGACCGTTGTAAATGTAGTACATCGGCCCACCCTTGTTTTTTCCGCCTTCGGAGTATCTGTATCTGAGTGCCAGCACCGTTTCGGCATATTTTACCGACATCGAAAAAAATGCCCCTACCCACATCCAGAAGACCGCCCCTGCGCCGCCGAGCATTATCGCAACGGCAACGCCTGCAATATTACCTACCCCAAGCGTACCTGCAAGCGCAACCGTCAGGGCGGCGACGGGCGAAACACCGCCGTTTGTGTTTTTCGTAAACAGCGATTTTACGCAGCATTTAAGCCGTTTTGCCGTAAACAAGCGTGTTTTTAAAAGAAAATAACCGCCGAATAAGATTATTACAAACGGCAGAAGCGGAAGCATAACGTATTCGTTCAAAAAAGAAATCAAAATAATCACCCGTTAATTTATATTCGGTTATGACGGTTTGTATGTATCTGATGTTTATTCCGTTTGTGAAATATAACGCCGTCAGGCGTTATGCGCCCTATACCGTGCAGTTTACTTTGTAAACTGCGGTAGTTCGAAGTAATTCGAACTACATGGGGGCGCAGGCTGGCGCTTGTTCGTACTGTTTGAAACCGATTTTCGTTGATTTTTTTGCAGGAGGATAATATCCTCCCTTACAAATTCAAAGGGTTTATTTGCATTAGGTTCAACGTGATAACGGCGCATCCCCGGACACCCCACCGAGGGATGCGCATATTTCCTGACGGAAATATATTTTGTTGATTTTATTAACACCTCATCCACCCCACCGGAGAAGGCGTTTAAGACCTCATCCACCACTATCAAGCCGTTTAATTTTTTTTGATACGTTCAAGACTTGTTTATATATGTATGATAAAATTAATAATAACTGTGACCATAAAAGAGGTATTTTATTTTATGATACATATTGAAAATCTTACGAAGTATTACGGAAAAAATCCTGCCGTGAACAATATCAGCTTTGATATAGGCGACGGCGAGGTCGTAGGCTTCCTCGGCCCGAACGGCGCGGGAAAGTCAACGACTATGAATATTCTTACGGGTTATCTTTCCTCAACGTCGGGCACTTGCACCATTGACGGCATCGACATTCTGGAAAATCCGGGCGAAGCGAAAAAGCGCATCGGCTTTTTGCCCGAGGTGCCGCCGCTTTATCCCGATATGACACCGCTTGAATATCTCAACTTTATTTACGACCTTAAAAAATGCACGCTGAACCGCAAAAAGCACATTGACGAGATAATCTCCGTTATGCGTCTGGGCGACTACAAAGACCGCCTTATCGGCCATCTTTCAAAGGGTTACAAACAGCGTGTGGGCATTGCGGGCGCACTTATTTCAAACCCTAAGGTGCTTATATTTGACGAGCCGACAATAGGACTTGACCCCCGTCAGATAATTGAAATTCGTGAATTGATACGCTCACTCGGCAAAAACCACACGATAATTCTGTCAACGCACATACTTCCCGAGGTGCAGGCGGTATGCGACAGAATAATCATCATTGACAAGGGAACTATCCGTGCCGACAAGGCGACAAGCGACATAAATGAGCTTGCGGAGAACAAAAAGCGCTTCACCATTCAGATTGCAGGCCCCCGTCAGGAGGTCGAAGGTGTGCTTCGCCGTGTTGAGGGCGTGCAGAGCGTTGAATATCTGTCAACCTCGAAGAACAACGGCACGCTTTACCGTGTGCAGTGCAAGCCCGGCTACGATTCAAGAAAGCGTATATTCACGGCGCTCGCTGAAAGACAGTGGCCCATTATGGAGCTGAATACCCTCGGTACAAGCCTTGAGGACATATTTATTGCCCTGACCTCAAAGCAGTGATGAAAGGAGAGAAAAATGTTAGCCATATATAAAAGAGAAATGAAGGCGTATTTCTCCACGTTCATCGGGTACGCATTCATCGCCTCGTTTTTGATAATTTCGGGTGTTTTCTTCACCCTTGCCGTGCTTTCACAGGCGGCAGATGCCGACGTTACGGTATACTATGCAGGTGTTATATACTCATTCGTCGTACTCATTCCGCTTCTCACGATGAAGCTGTTTACAGACGAAAAAAGACTCCGCACGGAAACGGTGCTTCTTACAGCCCCCGTCAGCCTTTTCAGCATTGTTTTTGCAAAGTTTCTGGCGGCTTTCACGATGTTTTCGATGACTCTCGGCATCTCGTGCATCAACCTCATTCCGATGTACGTTTACGGTGACCAGAACACGATGATAATTTTAGGAAATCTTCTTTCCATCCTTCTCATCGGCGCGGCATTCATTTCCGTCGGCGTATTTCTTTCATCGGTTACGGAAAACCAGCTTGTTTCAGCCGTTTCGACAATAGCCGTTATCGGTTTATTCCTCGTTATCGGTATGTTTTCGACAAGCATCGGATTTACACCTTTGAGAGTTGTGCTGAACTTCTTCTCCGTATTCAACCGTTACACGTATTTCACATACGGCATTATAGACTATGCGGCGCTTATCTACTATCTGTCGATAAGTGTGCTGTTCATCTTCCTTACGGTGCGCGTATTTGAACGCCGCCGCTGGGCATAAGGAGGGAAAGACAATGGACAACAAAAAAACATCGTTTTTTAAAAACAAAAAATTCAAGTACGGCTCTCTTGCCATAGCCCTTACGGTCGTATTTATCGCCGTTATGATAACGGCAAACGCAATTATCACCTCGCTTTTCTCAAAGTATTGGATATACACGGACTTGACGGAAAGCAGTCTCTTTACTCTTTCCCCCGAAGCCGAGGAGCTTTTGCAGAATGACCTTATCAAAAACGATATTGAGATAAAATTTGCAGTTCCCGAGGATACCATCGCAAAATCAAGCAGAATGCTTATGATATACTCCTGTGCGCTTGCGTATGCGGAGGCATCTGAAAAGCTTGACCATAAGATAACGGTAAACTGTTATGACGCTTACCTTTATCCGTCGGAATTTGCCGACTATAAAACGCTGACAGGCGGTGAGTGGTCAGATTCAAACGTGGTAATTGAAACGGCAAACGGCACGCCTATCGTTTACACGATGAACAATTTCTTCTCGGTGGATTCATCATCGGGCGAGGAGCTTGGTTTTTCGGGTGAAAGAAGATTTTTAAGCGCATTTTTCCAGCTTGCAGGCGTTGAAAAGCCCGTTGTATGCTTCACAACAGGCCACGGCGAGCCGATAGGAACGAACGAAGACAATACCGCAAACGAGTATAAAGACTTCTTTGAAATGCTTTCAAGCTGGGGCTTTGAAACGAAGATAGTTGATTTACAGCGCGAGGAGCTTGACGAAAACTGCCGTCTTGTGATAGTACTCGATCCCAAAAAGGACTTTGTTTCAAAGGACCTTGATACGATGGGCGTACGCTCCGAAATCGACAAGATAGACGAATATATGGCGACCGAATACGGCTCAATGATGGTATTTGCAGGCCCTACGGGTACGGAATTCCCCGTGCTTAATGAATATCTTGAACAGTGGGGAGTTAAGATAAACACCACCGAAAAGATAACGGACACGACGAACGCTATTTCAACGACAAATACGACGTTCACCGTTGAATATTCCGACAATCCGCAGACAGCATCGCTTATGGAAAAGTTCGGTGACTTGCGTACAGCGTTTTCAAACGCTGCCCCCGTTGAAGTGCTTGTAAACAACGAGGCTGAAAAAATGCAGGTAGCCGCCCCCGTATTCCAGACATCGAACACAGCGCAGGCTGTATCCTCAGATGAGGTAAAAACCGGCATATTCAACCTTTTCACACTCACAAAGAACCTCTCTTATAAGGACAACGAATCGATGTATAATTACGTTGTTACGTGCGGAAGCCCCGAAATGCTGAAATACTGCACCTCGCAGTCTTACGCAAACAGAGAGATACTCTATATGCTCACACAGAAGATACATACCGTTAAAATTCCTTTTGAGCTTGACTATAAGGCTTACGAGGACAACGGTCTTTCCCTCATCACAAGCAGCGGCGTTCTGACTTGGGGCATCGTGCTTATCGGTGTTATGCCCGTTATCGTTCTTGCCGTCGGCGGTGTTGTAGTTATAAGGAGAAAAAGAAGATAAATGAGCGAAGAATATAACAAGGAAACGGAAGAAGAGGTACTTCGTGAGGCTGACGAAAGTGAGCTTCACAGTATTCTCTACGGCGGAGAATATTCCGAATATAAGGAAGACATTGACTTATCCGACATAGAAAAAGAGGAAAACGAAAAGAAGCTCCGCCTCTCGACCTTTGAGGAGGATACCTACGAAAAGGACGAAAAGAAGGCTTCTTATACCTCGACAAAGAGCAAAAAGCTGATGATAGCCGTGCTCGGCGGTGTGTTCGTGCTTTTGATAGCTTTGTACCTCATTTTAGGCCCGACGGGCTTTGACGTTTTCGGATTTAAGGAAACAGAAGAAGCTCCCATAGTCTACACAACAGGTGAGGTAAAGGGCGCAGGCAAGGACAACTGGCTTATCTTTGAGCACGTTGAAAGAACGAATATTCAGAGTATCGAGGTGCATAATGAGCACGGAACGTACACGGCTTATTACAATCCTCAATCCGACAAATTCTATTTTTTAGGTGCTGAAACGCTGTCGTATGACGAGGAGCTGTTTTCATACCTCGTTGTAAGCGCAGGCTACACGGTATTTACCGACAGACTGCCGAAGGGAGAAAGAAGCGACGACCTTTCAGAATACGGTCTGTCACCCGACGATAACCCCGCTTACTTCATTCTGACGACAAGACAGGGCAAAACTCACAAGCTTTACATCGGTAACCCCACGCTTGACGAGGGCAGATATTACGTTATGTACGAGGGACGTGACATCGTTTACGTGCTTGAAAGCTCTATTGAAACGACGTTGCTCGGTGACGTGCGTGACATCCTGACACCCGTTCTTACGTTCCCCGTGCCGTCAGGCTCGAACGATTATTACACGAGAATTCCCGAAATTTATATAACGCTCGATAAAAATGAGCCGTACGTTTACATCGAATACACGAAGGATGATACCTCAACGCAGGATACATTCGGCGTGACGGTGCCGTATATGCTCCGTTATCCCGAAAACGTTCCTGCCTCGACAGAGCAGGTGACGTCGCTTTTCCAGTACATCATCAACATTCAGGCTGATGAGCTTCTGGAATACGGCATCTGCTACGAAAAGGAAGAACTTGACCCCGATACGGGTGAAATCTACACCGAGGAGGAGGTCAAGCCCGAAATACTGCTCAAATACGGTATAACCGATGCCGAAAAGGCGCTTATCTATACGTATGAGGGATATCCGAGCATTGTGTATTTCAGCGCAAAGCAGACGGACAAGGACGGACATGATTTCTATTATGCGTGGTCACCCGTTATCGGAATACTTGCAAAGGTATCTTCTGACAAGCTGCCTTTCCTTGATTGGTCAAAGGTAGATTTTATGGAAAAAGCGCTGTTCAATGCCCACATTGACAAGGTCGGCAAGCTTGAGCTTACGGATAAAACGTCATCGGCTCAGCACTTCGTCTTTGAGCTTACGGGCAAGGGCGACGATTTGCAGATATACGAAAGCGTGTCGGGCAAATATCTGAAGCCTACGGGCAAGACGGAAAGCGGAAAGAGCGACGTTTACAACTTCCGCCAGTTCTACAAATCCGCTTTGTATATGGAAGCAGGTAATACGGTAGACGAGCCGGAAACGAAAACGCTTATCGCAGAGGTCAAAATGATAACGAAGAACGAATACGAAATGACGTATGAATTCTTTGCGTATTCCGACCAGAGATGCTACTATACGATAAACGGCGAGGGCAGATTCTATATCAAGCGTGCGGCAGTGCAGAAGCTGTTTGCCGATGCGCAAAGACTTCTCGACAGCAAGGACATAAACGCCGAATCGGAATATTAATGATGCGCCGCACAGCGGCATGATGCACGGCAAGCCGAATGATGCATTTGCGCTGTGCGCAAATATGATGTTATATCCGTTCTTTGAACGGATATAATTATCAGAGGAATTTAATCATTGAAAATAGGAAAAAATATATGTTTAAGGTTTTACAAAAAGAAGGCAGGGCACGCCGAGGTGAATTTACAAGCTGTCACGGTACGGCGCAGACGCCCGTTTTTATGAACGTCGGAACGTCTGCGGCAATAAAGGGCGGTATTTCAACGCAGGACCTTTATGAGCTCGGCTGTCAGATAGAGCTTTCAAATACTTACCACCTGCACGTGCGCCCCGGTGACGAGGTGATACGTGACCTCGGCGGTATACACAAATTTTTCAACTGGGACAGACCGGTTCTTACGGACAGCGGAGGATTTCAGGTGTTCTCGCTTGCGCCTTTGCGTAAGATAACCGAGGAGGGCGTGCATTTCGCCTCTCACATCGACGGCAAGCGCATATTTATGGGCCCTGAGGAGTCGATGCGCATACAGTCAAACCTTGCTTCAACAGTTGCCATGGCGTTTGACGAATGTGTTGAAAACCCCGCCGCGTACGATTACGCAAAAAACTCCTGCGAAAGAACGTACCGCTGGCTGTTGCGCTGTATGGACGAGATGAAAAGACTCAATTCGCTTGAAAGTACGATAAACAAACAGCAGATGCTGTTCGGAATAAACCAAGGAAGCACTTATGAGGACTTGCGCATAAACCATATGAAGCAGATAGCGAAGCTTGACCTTGACGGTTATGCAATAGGCGGTCTTGCAGTCGGTGAAAAGACCGAGGATATGTACCGCATAATCGATGCTGTTGAGCCGTTTATGCCTGAGGATAAGCCCAGATACCTTATGGGTGTCGGAACACCGTGGAATATCATCGAGGCTGTGTACAGGGGTGTTGACTTCTTCGACTGCGTAATGCCGTCACGTAACGCTCGCCACGGATATCTGTTCACGTGGGAGGGAACTGTGAACGTGCTCAACAATAAGTATGAGCGTGATCCCTCGCCCATCTCCCCGTCTTGTAACTGCCCTGTGTGCAGACACTACTCAAAGGGGTATATAAGACATCTGTTCAAGTCAAAGGAAATGCTCGGTATGCGCCTTGCGGTAATGCACAACCTTTACTTTTACAATGACCTTATGGCGAAGATACGTCTTGCCATTGAGGAAGGCAGATACGGAGAATTTTACGAAAAATACCGTTTTTCGCTTCAGAAAAGAGTATAACGGAAAAGTTCAGACAGTTTTGTCTGTTGTTCTTAACGCAGGATTTGCGGGCACAAAATATCGGCAGAGAGACTGTTTTCTCTGCCGATTTGTGTTATAAGTGGGTGGGTGATGAAAATGGATGACGGAAAAGAATTTCCCAAACGAAAAAAGAACCGTTTGGAAAATTATGATTATAGCTCCTGCGGTGCATATTTTATTACGGTATGTACATTAGAGAGGAGAAATTATTTTTGGAAAAATGTAGGGGCGATCATTGATCGCCCGCAAAACGTTGAATTATCGCTGTACGGCGAAATGGTCGATAACGCAATACGGAATATTCCTTCTGCCTATCCCGCATTGTCGCTTGAAAGCTACGTGATCATGCCAAATCATATTCACCTTTTAGTAAGAGTTTGTACCGATGAATACGGGCGACCACTGGTCGCCCCTACGATGTCACGGGTTATAAAACAAAGGAATTGTTTCCAAACAAGCGGGGATAGGTATTTGGCAAAAATCGTTCCACGATCATATCATCAGAAACCGTGAAGATTATGAAGAACATTTGCGGTATATATATGAAAACCCTATGCGTTGGTACTACGACGAATTATATGCAAAAGAATAGGGGTATGGGCTTTGCCCTATGCCTTTGTAATACGAAAGCGAAACCGGCGATAAAAGGAGAAATGACTATGATACAACCCGTAAACAATAACAATATTAAAGAATGTGTTGAAGTAATTAAAGAAAGTTTTTTAACTGTAGCCAATGAGTTTGGTTTTACAATCGAAAACGCGCCTCGCTTTACTGCTTTTGCCACAACGGAACAACGCTTGTCTTGGCAACTGAATCATGAAAACAGACCTATGTATGCTTTTGTTGTTGATGGAAATATTGTCGGTTATTATTCATTGGCGTTACAAGAGAACAAAGAGTGCGAACTGAATAATTTGTGTGTGCTACCGCAATTCAGACATCAAGGCATCGGAGAAAAATTACTGTTACATTCATTTAACGCAGCAAAAAGCTTGGGATGTTCAAAAATGAATATAGGAATTGTTGAAGAAAATCTAATTCTGAAGAAATGGTATGAATCTTTCGGCTTCAAGCATATCAGAACACAAAAATTCGATTTCTTTCCGTTTACCTGCGGATATATGGAACTGATTTTTACATAAACGGCAACACCCCGACAGACCGTGCAATCTGTCGGGGTTACGTATTTGTCAACTGCGGGGGAAGGGTGACGGATGAGATGCCTTAAAACGGCGGTTGACAAACGGAGAAAAAACATATATAATTATAATGAATAGATTTACTTATTACGATTCGATCAAACGATAAATTCAAATTCGGAATCTCGGAGGAAAAATGAAATTAATTAATAAGAAAATATTCAAACGGCTCGTTGGTGTGATACTGACATTGTCAATGATATTTTCTGCGTGCGTGCCTGCGGCGGCGCTGTCGGTAAAAGATATTTTGAAAAGAAATGCGGTGCAGGTCACTTTGGGCGAAAGTGCACAGCTTAAATTGGGATTTTTTAATATCAAGGCTGAATGGAAATCGTCAGATACGTCTGTGGTGGGTGTTGACAGCCGCGGAAATGTGACGGGGATTGCCGTCGGTGAAGCTACGGTAACGCGCACCGCAAGATCGCTTTTCGGTACGGTGAAAAAGACGGCGTTTTATATTGAAGTCGTGAAGCCGAAGGCTGATTTTACCGTCAAGGCAGGACAGTCGCTGATTCTGCCCGAAACAGACGGAAATGCGGTATATACGTCGTCTGACGAAAGAGTTGCTGTGATTGACGGTAACACCGTGATAGGTGTCGGTATAGGTGTTGCCGAAATAACAGTACAAACTCAAAAAATAAATATGTTCCGACGTTTCGGCGCAAAATTTGCAAGTCTTTCGGGTTCTTATACGGTTGAGGTAGTGTCAAACGAAAATTACGAGGGTGAATTTCTCCCTTCTGCACTTGCAAAGCTTTTCGGTGTTTCAGCCGATGAATACGACACAGACGGCGACGGACTTTCCAACTGCGCCGAGGTGTATATTCTCAGCACCGACCCTGCGTTGCGCGATACGGACGGTGACGGTGTTTCCGACTCGGACGAGGATTTTGACTTTGACGGACTTACGAACGTTAAGGAAGTAAGACTCGGCACGAAGCTGAACGGTACCGACACAGACGGCGACGGTGCTTCTGACGGTGACGAAGTGAACAAACTCACCACAGATCCCCTTATTCCCGATACGGACGGCGACGGACTTACGGACGGAGATGAGTATGTGCTCGGTCTTTGTCCGATGAACAAAATGACCGACGGTATCACTCCCGACGGAAAAAGAGTGTTTGAACAATATCTTAGTGAAGAAAATATCGAAGAAATTTTACTTGACACGGAAAACGCGGCAATACCTTCGCTGATGCTCAGAACGACGGGCAATATAAACAGCAGAGTTTGTATAATTTCCTCAATTTGCGATACGTTCGGTGACAGCCGCGCCATTGTCGGTGAGCCTGTTGATGTTTGCGGAGACGATCTCGGTGAGGGCAAAATAACGTTCAGCCTTAAAAACAGCTCCTCTTATTCGCTTTTGAAGGACGGAAACGAAACGAGCTTCAGCACAAGCGTCATCTGCCGATATGCCGACGGCGTGAATGAATATCTGACGACGGATTACGATGAAGAAAATAACACGTTGACGGCGGATATTTCAGAAGCGGGAACGTATTTTGTTCTTGATATCAGCGGACTTTTCGGTGAGCTTGGATATAAGATGCCGACATCGGTCTATTCAAACAGAGTAAATTTTCAGTATAAGCCTCACAAAGCGACCGACGTTATGGCGCAGGCGGATATAGTGTTTATTATCGATACCACGGGTTCGATGAGCGAGGAGATAAAAGCCGTTAAGGAAAACATAAGCGGATTTGTTGACACCCTCAGTTCCAAGGGTGTTGCGGCATCGCTTGCGCTCGTAAGCTATCAGGATCTTGAAGCAGACGGCGAAAACTCAACTCAAGTACATAAAAACGGAACAGACAACTGGTTTTACGACGTAGATTCATACAAAAATGCGCTCGCATCGCTCACACTCGGCGACGGAGGCGACTATCCGGAATGTGCGCTCGATGCCATTGAAACTTCAAGATTACTTGATATGCGCGCATCGGCAGGCAAGATATTCGTGCTGGTGACGGATGCAAACTATAAAACGGACAACCGTTACGGTATCGCCTCGATGAATGATGAGATCGATCTGCTCAAAAATGCAGGCGTAAGCTGTTGTGTTATCTCGAAACCGTTTTGGGCAAATGAATATTATGATCTCTACACGGAAACGAATGGCAGCTGGGGCGATATATACGGCAATTTCAGCGCAGAGCTCTCGGCGCTTGCCGATAGAATAGGCTCAGACGTTGTTGGTGACGGCCATTGGATATACCTCGACGGCGCCGTACCGACACCTGTAAGGCTTGACGAAAAGCCGTACGTGGGAAGCACGGTAGATACCGACGGCGACGGTATACCCGATATACGCGAGCTTGAAACGATAGCTCCCAACGGAAGCGTTGACCTTGATGCACTTCTTACAGAAATAAGCGGCGGTATTATCACGGGAACAAATTACGGCATTGTTGAAACGTATACGTACATAAGCAACCCTGCGGTTGCCGATACTGACTTTGACGGCGTTGACGACTATGAGGACAATATGCCCAAGAGCAATACCGTCAAGGGCATAATGCACTATCCGTACGACAGCAAGGCTTGCAATATTGAGTTTGAAATGGATTACCGTGACATAATTGACGGTGACAACACGAAATACTCAAAAAATTTATCCGTTTTGTCTGTACTTTACGCATCCGATACATACGATGAAACGTATATTGAGGTAACCGAGGGCGCAAAAACGGGCGGAAGCGACACGGGAAAGAATTTAGGAACGCTTTTGGGACTTGATTCGGACAGTAAATTCATTTCCGTCAAGTCGTCCGAATACAGTTATGACAAAGACGATGTTACGGATTTCTTCGTCGGACACAAAAAAATAATTTACAACGGCGTTGAAAACGAGGTCGTTATAGTTGCGGTAAGAGGTACTAACGGCACTAATGCGGAGTGGTCGAGTAATTTCGATGTTGGCGCGAATACTGCAGAATATTACAATGCAACGGGCAAAAACCATCCCGATTGGAACAATAAAAACAATCACAAGGGCTTTGACGTTACGGCGACGCGCGTTTACAACAAGCTGATACCGTATCTTGAAGCGAATATTGACCAAAAGGCGCGCAAAACGATACTTATATGCGGTCACTCAAGAGGGGCGGCAATCGCCAACATCCTCGGCGCAAGGTTTGAACGCGAGCAACCCGAATACAATTCGTTCACTTATACCTTTGCAACTCCCTACAGCACGACGGACAGCGATGCTTCGAGCTACAAAACGGTGTTCAACGTGGTGAACGCCGATGACCTTATAACGGCTTTGCCTCTGACGAAGTGGGGATTCAAGAAATACGGTACGACGAAGTCCGTCAGCGTACGCGCAAACTACGCAAGCGGTAAGGCTGAAGGCTCGTTCAAGTGGCTGACGGGAGTTGACTACAACGACGACGGCGGTACGCAAAGAACGCTCGACTGCTTCGCCGCAATAGCTGATAACAGAGCTCAGCTTTATAAGCTTGACACGACGGCTGACGGTAAGGTTTACGAAAATGACGTCGGACATCTGACGAAGGGCGGAGCTGAAAAAGAGCTTGTTGAGCTTCAGGCAACGCTTGAAAGCGAAAAGCTTGCGAGATTCTGTACTCTCACCGTTACCGGAAGTCTTGCGTGGTGGCACGTTGAGGTAAATTACTGCCCTGCGTACTTTATGCAGATAATTGCCAATATGACGACGGGTGTCGGTCCTGTGCTCGGACGTGACGTGAAGGGGAAATACGCAACGGCAAAGACGTCGTTTGTTGCTTCCAGCGGTTTTGTAGTGGTTGGAGGACTTACGCATCCGCATATGCAGCCGACGTATTATCTTATCGCGCGGAATGATTTTTTACCGCTGAAATAAGCTTGAAGGACGGTTTATATGTCTGATAACGGTTACAAAAAAATGACACTCACGATGATAGGTATCTATCTCGTTCAGTTCATCATTTTCCCCGAAGTATTTCCGAAATATTATCCAAGAAGTAACGAGGCGGTGTTTATATTTCTTGTTCCGACGGTGCTTTCAGCCGTGCTCGGTATATGGTGCTTCAAGGTGAAATTCACGGGCTGTCTTATAGCGGATGCCGTTTACTGCGCCGCGCTTTGCATATATAACGG
>JAZRTS010000053.1:0-1343 GCA_045652135.1 Eubacteriales bacterium
GGTATCGAAAAGGATGAGGGCATAACACCAAAAGATATTAACGACACCTCATTTTATACCGACTTTACAGCAAAGCTTTTCGGTGGATGCTATACAGATGAAAAAAACACGCTCATTTCCCCCATTTCAGTTCTTTCTGCCCTTGCAATGACGGCAAACGGCGCTGACGGCGGCACGCTTAAAGAAATGGAAAAGGCTTTCGGAATTTCAGTCGAGGAACTTAACGAGTTTATCCTTTCGTATATGAGCAGTTTATCAAACGGCGAAAAATACAAATTAAGCCTTGCGAATTCCATATGGTTCAAAGACGATGAATCACTTACGGTAAACGAGCGTTTTTTAAAGACGAACGCAAACTACTACGGCGCAGGACTTTATAAAGTACCGTTTAACGAAAAAACACGCAATGATATAAACGGATGGATAAAGGATAAGACCGACGGAATGATAGACAACGTCATTGACGAAATTCCGGAGTACGCCGTGATGTATCTTGTAAATGCCCTTTGCTTTGACGGTGAATGGGAAGAAAAATACAATGAATATCAGATAAACGAGGGGAAATTCAACTGCCTTGACGGCGAGGCGAAGAAAGTTGATTTTATGAGCTGTGACGTATCGGATTATCTTTCCGATGACACAACGACGGGGTTTGTAAAGTATTATGCAGGACGCAAATATGCCTTTGCCGCCTTGCTTCCGAATGAGGGCGTTTCCCTTTCCGATTACATCTCATCCCTCACGGGTGAGAAAATTTCAACACTTCTTAAAGAACGCAAAAAAGGTGTCAAGGTCAGCACCAAGACACCGAAATTCGAAGCGGAATATTCAAGCCTTTTAAACGGCACGCTTTCCGATATGGGCATAAAAAAGGCATTTGACGAAGATCTTGCCGATTTTACAGACCTCGGACGAAGTGATTACGGAAACATTTTTATAAGCCGTGTAATACACAAAACGTACATTTCCGTTGACGAAAGCGGAACAAAGGCAGGAGCTGCAACGGTTGTGGAAATGGAAGCCGAAGGCGCAATAATGCCTGCCGATATGTATTTCGTAACGCTTGATCGTCCGTTTGTGTATATGCTGATAGACTGTGAAAACGATCTTCCTTTATTTATAGGAACACTTACAAATATTTAATCAAAACATACGGCGGTGGCTTGCTCCCGCCGTTTTGTGATTACAGGATGAATAAAATTCTTTTCAATAAATATATTTCCGCAGGAAATATATGCCGCTTGCCTGCGGGCAGTTGACGTGGCGAACTGCGTTTCGCCTGTCAACTGTGGGGGGCGCAGGCGCGGCGTTTTTGGTATAACGAAAAGAATACGGCAGAAGAT
>JAZRTS010000054.1:0-2975 GCA_045652135.1 Eubacteriales bacterium
GTCATTTCAGCAAGGTTTGCGCCTTTGCCGCCGAGAAGTTCTCTCATCGAAGCATCACCTTCGGTAAAGAGATAAACAAACTTCTTTGCCATAATAAAACCTCCAAAATATATTAAATTTTTTCACTTTTGGTTATTGATAGACGTTTATAATACCACTATATCCCGTATATCGCCCCTTACTATACCACAACAAATGTAAAAAATCCACCCGTTTGTTTTTAATATTACAATTTATTCATTTTAATTTTACATTAAAAGTAATGATGCACGATAACGTGGGTATATCAAAAATTAAGTAAAATGATCGGTAATCGTTTTTTGTCCTACCGAACAAAAAAATCAAAAACAATTGCGGCGATCGCACATGGATATCGGCAAGTTCCGGCAGAAATGTTGTTTTCTTTACCGCCTTGTGTTATAATGAAATAAATAATAACGAGCATTATAGTAAAACACAAAAATTACAATATTTTTTTACCATGACCATACTGTTGTCGCGTAACTATGATATACTGTTCTTGCGAGGTGAATTTAACATGACAAAGAAAGAAGAAAAATTTGCGATCAATCCTATGACGGGAGAAAAAATGTTCAGAACTAAAGATATTCTGGTATACGGAATTACAGACGAAGAATTGGCTATTATAACCGACAGCCTTCCGTACAAGAATATGAGAATTGTAGACTGTTTTGATTGCTTTACGGATTTAATCGCATTGCCGTATGTCGCTGCTGTTATTAATCCTGATTTTCTAACCGATGAAGATATAGAAACACTAAACGAATATGCCGATGAAGTTCAATATCTTTCCGAAAGATATATTTTCACAAAACAAAACGACATTCTCAATAACTTGAGCAAAAGGTTAAAATACATTGTATTGGAAAATGACGAGTTTGCATACAAGCTGAAATATGTTTTGCTCGAAGCAGGCCGTACAGAAAAGAAAAACGACAGCTATTCGGATACGGTCACACAAACTATCCGCGTTTTGGCGGAAATTCGTAAACATCCGTACATCACAACAAGTCAACTTGCAGAAAAAATTGAACGCACCCCAAGAACCGTTCAAAGATACATCGCGACGTTAAACTATGCAGGTGAGTTTATTGAGTACGATAAAAAGAAAAAAGGATGGTTCTTATACGAAAACAAGTCTGTTCTTTGGGGAGATTGTTGAAAAAAATATTACAAAAATCAAGTGTTATTCCAATGATTAAACTTTAGAACGGCGGTGACGAATTACAATGAATTTCATACAAATTTTACTTTTCGTCGGTTTGGTAATAATGACGGTTGAAAAGGGTTATACATATTTCAAAATCCGAAACAACGAAGACGGTAAGGAAACTTCTCCTCAACACAAAAAAGCCCGTAACTCATTTTTATGGAGCCTTGCTGTGGTTATTATTTATGCCTGTATCAAGTTAAGTTAGAACTAAATATTTATTTACAGGAAAGGAAAAAACTATGAGTATTTCAAACAAATTTGACCTTGCAATTAAGCTTGCGGAAACCAAAAGCAAAGACGGTGCATATATCGTCAAAGACAGAAAATACGAAGCTTATATGCAGAATAAGGAATGGGAAAAATTCAAGGCTGATATGACACCGACAGCACTTGAAGAATACGACGCGGGCGGCGGCGGAGAGCTGAAAGAAAAGAACGGCCGTCCGCCAAAAATGGCAAGCTACGGCTCATCCAGCCGTATGATCTATAAGCTGTCATCGCATAAGGAGGAATTTCATTTTGAGAAAAAGCTTCCTACCACGATCGGCGGCACAGCCAACCTCGACGGTTTTTATGAAGACAATAACCGCTATATTTTTGTTGAAGCAAAATGTCACGAGATATATTCTCCAAAAAATAACTCAGTAAGCAAGGCTTACGAAAAGTTATATAACTTCATAAACGAAAAAATGTCGGGAATTGTTGACATAAAAATGCACGACAGTAAGTGCGGACGTTATCTTGATGTAGAGTATTTTGTCGAGGGAGAAAAACTCCAGCGGTTTGATATGAAGCAAATGATATGCCATTTACTCGGAATAGCAACGGGAATTCTTAAAGGCGACCTTGACAAAAAGCAGACCGATTTTATTTACCTGCTCTACGATCCTTCCAAACTTGAGCTTGCGCCCGATACCAAAGAAGCGGTTAATTCAATATACAACAGAACGTGCTATGAGTTCAATCTCGTTAACTATTCACGGTTGCTCCGCGTTATATTTGAGTTTTTGAAAGAAATTAAGTACACCGAGGCTGTTTCAGACGAGGAGCTTGATGCGCTCATTTGTAAATTTAAATTTACGCTTACATCGCAATACTTTTACCCTGTGATTTTGCAGTAGGGGTTGATTTCATATCCGTCAGGCTTACGGGAGCATATGGAATGCTACCCTACGGCAGTGGCGGTTCAATTTACAAAGAATTGAATTTTTTTGTGTGTGAAATATATGAAAGAGATGATACGAAGTTTTTCGCAGGGCAGGGGTTTATCTCCCACCGTTTTTGTGTATATATTTTCGTTCTTTTCGGCGGAAGCAAGCAATCGCCCCTACAAGGGCGCGGTAATTTTAACGAACAATAAAAATATTTCCGCAGGAAATATGCGCGTATATCGCCGAGTGCAGTTGACGGGCATACGCGCCGTTACTGCGCCCGAATTAAATTAAAACAAATCGATAAATTGGAATTTATCAAATAGCGAATGCCGACAGATATTAAACGTCTGTCGGCATTAATTATTGGTTTATTACGGTGAAAAAATATAAAATAATCTCCGCTGCAGACGGAGATTATTTTTCAGCTTATGATATTTCATCTGATGCCGAGGTATATGAGCAAAACGGAGATATCGGCAGGGGAAACACCGCTTATTCTCGATGCTTCACCGACAGTTTCCGGTCTCATTTTTTCCAGCTTCTGGCTTGCTTCTATACGGAGTCCCTTTATTTTTGAGTAGTCAATA
>JAZRTS010000055.1:0-74346 GCA_045652135.1 Eubacteriales bacterium
AGGCTTCCGAAGCTTACAAGGCTGCTGTTAAGAAGATCGACCAGGCAGTTGCTAAGGGTATCATCCACAAGAACGCAGCTGCAAGAAAAAAGAGCCAGTTTACTCTTAAGATCAACTCGCTTTAATCAAAACGCTTAATCAAAAAAACGTGCCGACACCGTGTCGGCACTTTTTTTATCCTATATTTATATCGAGATAAGAACTATAATTCGAAAAAAGATAATCCTGTTTATCATGCTTGGATAAACTGCATTTATATTCTCCCATATAAACGAGTCCGTCTTTGTCATATACGCTTACATTGATGTCAAAATAAGCATCGCCACCTGCTATAGAAGGGTGTATTATTTCTGCAAATGCGGCACGCTGACCGTCAAAGTCCACGGCTGTTAAATTGATGTATTTAATAAACATCTTTTGTTCTTCATGTATGCTCATACTGTATTCATACGTTCCGTCGGGCAAGACTGTGTAAAAGTGCATCACTCCTTCATCGTCATTTTCGTTTGCCTTGCTGTTATAATCGTATATTTCGATTTTGAGAAAATCATCTCTAACAAGTGCAGTTGCATCTGTAGAATCGGAGTTTTCGCCCGATACCTGCAAATTTTGGATACATTCCATCGTTTTTAAATCAAGCACACGGAGGTGTGTTTTATTATGCTCGGTGTCAGTTCCCAAAAGTACAAGAGTTTTGTCTGTAATATTTGCTTCGGTTATTATGAAATTTTCCTCAGGCTCGTATGCGATTTTAAGCGTGTCTTCGTAAACCTCATTTTCACCGTAGTTTATTGAGTAGATGCGGTTATCGTCAAATGATATCAAAAATACCGTATCTTGTGTGTAGTGCATTCCGTAAAAATCTTTTTGGTAATCGCTCCATATAGCTGAAGTTGCACCGCCTGAATCTGCTGAGATAGTAACTTCACAATTATCCGGTACGGGAATTTTGAAAAATTCGTTTACCTTTTCGTTTAATCTCTGGCGATTTTCTTCGCTGAGTACGACATCGGGAAGATCCACATCGACTGTGAAAGGAAAATATTCAATATGATCTTTGAGCTTTATTTTGTATGTAACAGCTCTGTTTTCTTTTTTTGCGGTATTAACAGCTTCGTTATATTTATCTTGGATAAAATCCAAATGCGATATATCAGACATAATATCGATACCGCTGTTCGTTCTATCATAGTCGGTAATACCCTCGGCACTGAATCTGTACTCTGTGTTACATTCGGGGGGAAAGCCTATTGTATAATCGGTTTTCCAGTTGAGCGTGCGTGCGTAATTCGTTTCCATTGTAAACGTCACGCCGTTTGCATATATCTTGTCGCCAAAAAGTACGGTTTCTTCAAACGATATCTTGTCTTTGCCCGAATTTACCTCGGCTGATATATAGGCAGTCGCAGCACCGAGAAATATGGCAAAAAGTAAAATTGTAACGGTTAATTTCTTCATTCTTCATCCTCCGTCATACTGTCAAGCGCAAGGCTTACTCTGTCGCTTTGGTAGCTATATGATTCCTTTATGAACTCAACAAGCGTTTTGCCCTCATCTTCAAGTGTTTCCACGTCAAAATCCGCAATTATTTTACCGCCTTTAATAAGCACGGCACGGCTGATAAAGCCCGACACTTCTTCAATTAAATGTGTTGAGAGCACAACCGTTTCATTTGGCTCTAAAATTCCGAGCAGGACCTTGTAAAAATCCTCACGGTTAAATATGTCGTTGCCCGTAAACGGTTCATCCATAAAGATGTAGTCAGCTCCCTGACAGAGGGATAAAATGACCTCAAACTGATCTTTCTGGCCTTTTGAAAAATGCTTCACCGCTTTATTTCTCGGAAGCTTGAAGAAATTCATAAGCCCGTCATAACGCTTGTCGGAAAATTTTTCAAAATGCTCCTTGTAAAAATCACGGTGCGCATCGGGGGAAAGGGTAGGGAATGAAGAATTTTCAGCCGTTGCAAACGATATTCTTGCAATGTTTTTGTGCGTTATTTTTTCGCCGTCAAGCGTTATTTCACCCTTGTGGCGGATATAGCCTAAAATACACTTCATAAGCGTGGTCTTTCCGGCTCCGTTTTCACCGAAAAGCCCGATTATCTGCCCCTGCGGTATTGTAAGATTCACGTTGTCCAGCGCTGTCTTGCTTCCGTATGTTTTTGTTAAATTCTTAATCTCTATCATAATAAATTCTCCATAATAAAATCATATACTGCGTTTTGATTTAAGTATATTTCGGGTGTAAGAACGTAATAAAATATAAACATAATGATAAGCGTCAGCTTCCATAAAATTATACAGAAAAGCGCATAACAAACGGGAACTATGAGGCAAAGCTTTTCGGTGACACGCCACACAGGCAGACGCTTTGTAAGATATATGCTCTTTGTTTTTGCAAGATATACGTATCTGTAAATTACAAAGCATATCATAATTGCCGCAGATATAGGAAAACCTATATCACTTTCGGTTATTATTTCGCTGAAGAGGGGCATTTCGGGGACTTCTTTTATCCATTCCGTTTTGTAATAATTGAATGACGAGGGAAAAGGACCGACCAAACCCAAAAGCGCAATAAGATTGCTTGCAACCAAAGCGTATATTTCGGGGAAAAGGTCAAGCCCCGGAGGGGAATATTTTTTAATCAATTTCTTCATTTCTTTTCTCCTTTACGTGTACCGTATATAATGCTTTGGCTATAACAATTAAAGCGGCAAGGTGTAAAGTTATATTGTACGGTGCATCTTCAATACCCTGTATGAACATTATACACGTAATCACAGCCAAAATGATGATGGAATAACCGAATTTTCCACGTCTTCCTTTAAACGAAAACGATGCGGAAGCAAAAGCAAGACCAACGAGAATAAAAATGTTTCTAAATACCATAAAGATGTCATCAAGCGGTAAGACGCTGTGTAAAAAGTCAACCCTGTAAAATGCCATAAAAAGCGACATCTCACTTATAAGCTCGCTTGGCGCATTGTTTATATAATATTTGCACATCGCAAATAACAACATAGCCTGAACGGCAAATAAGGCAAACAGCATCAGAAAATTGTAAACTGTCTGTATGTAGAAAAATGCTTTTTCACCGATTTGCAATCTTTGTACTGTATAAGCCGTCTTTTCCGAATGGTTAGAAGAAGATATAAGCACCTTGCAGACCATGCAAAGACAAGCCAAAAACGAAAGAGGATAAATAAAATTAAACGTTTCTTCAAGCATCGGTATGTTATTAATATCCTCTGTCAGAACAACGTTAAGACGAATACCGTAGAGCGAAAGCTGTAAAACGGATAAAATAACAAAAATTAAAATGATTTTGTAAAATGACATTTTTGCGAAAAGTCCGAAAATGGACACAAATTTTCTCATCATCAATTCTCCCAATGTTTTTCAATAAGTGATACGGCATCTTCCTTTGAAAGCCCCATTTGTTTAAGAGAGGATACGATACTGCCGACATCGTTTTCAAGAAGCTGTATGCGTATTTTCTCCGTTTTATCAACGTCAAGCGACATATAGCTTTTTGCCCCTGCACGTGATTCGATAAGCCCCTCGTCCTCAAGCGTTTTGTATGCCTTTTGTATCGTGTTCGGGTTTATGCCGAGTAAGGCTGACAAAACACGTCTTGACGGAAGCTCATCTCCGTTTTGCACAATACCCGCAACAACACCTCTTTTTATGTGTCTGAGTATCTGTAAATATATCGGTATGCCGTCAACCGATATAAAATCTTCAAATGAAATCAAATAAACACCTCCAAACTGTATTAGTTAAGTAATACGGTTTAACTGTATTATACACATAGTACAGTTGTTTGTCAATACCTTTCCCGAAAAAATTTCATTTTATATTTTCTGCGCCTCGCCCACCCCCCTCGGGCGAAGGCGCAGATTTCCTGCGGAAATCTGTCTGTAAGGAACAAAAACAAAAATACCGACTCGAAAAGAGTCGGTATTTTAAAATCAATATTGATCAGTTTGTATAGTTATCGAAATATCCCTGAACAAGAACGATAGGCGTACCCTTGTCACCGCTTCCCGATGTAAGGTCGCAGAGTGAACCGATAAGGTCTGTAAGACGTCTGGGTGTTGTACCCTGGGATACCATCTGACCTACGAGGTTTGAATCCTTCTTCTTGATATATTCTGAAATTGCTTCCTTGAGCGCATCGCCCGAAAGGTCTGCAAAATCGTTATCAGCAAGGTATTTCAGCTTTACTTCGTTGGGCTGACCGATAAGGCCGTCTGTGTGTGCAGGGGAAACAACGGGGTCAGCAAGCTCCCAAATTTTACCTACGGGATCCTTGAATGCACCGTCACCGTATATCATAACCTCAACGCTCTTACCTGTTGCCGCATCAATTTCAGCCTTTATCTTGTCAACAACGGGCTGGCAATCTCTGGGGAACAACTTGATAGTTGTTTCTGTAGCCTTGTTTGAACCGAGAAGACCGTAGTTTTCGTTGTAACCGCTTCCGTCAACGCTTTCTGTCAGTATTTCGTCAAGCGAGCAAACTTTTTCAGCACCTGCTTTGAGCAAACGGCGCTTTGTTCTTGCTCTTGTGTGAATGTCGCAGTTGAGAACGTTCTTAGCGTAGGGAAGAATAGCACGGCAATCATTTGCAAGGATTATTTCAGCTTCACAGCCGCATTCTTCAATAAGGTTCTTGTAGTATTCAACGTAGTCAACACCCGTGAATGTGTGCTTTACGTAACCGAAAAGCTCACGGTATTTCTTTTCGTCGAGTACATCACGCCAAGGATCAACATCCTTTTCGTCAAGCATATCGTCATCAAACAAATGGTTGCCCACCTCGTCTGCGGGATAGCTGAGCATAAGAGTGATCTTCTTCACACCCATTGCAATACCTTTAAGGCATATTGCAAAGCGGTTTCTTGAAAGTATGGGGAAAATAAGACCGATGTGTCCTTCGGGGAATTTTGCCTTTACGTCTGCCGCAATTTGTTCAACCGTTGCGTAGTTACCCTGCGCTCTTGCCACAACTGCCTCTGTAACAGCAATAACGTCTTTGTTTCTGATTTCAAAACCGTCTGCTTTTGCCGCATCAAGCACGCTCTGTGCAACGATGTGAGCAATGTCATCGCCCTGACGGATGATAGGTGCTCTTACACCTCTTGAAATTGTTCCCGTAAGTCTTTCCATTTTTATACCTCTTTAAATTAAATTTATTCAAAATTAGCAAGAGAAGCTTCCAGGTAATCGTTAAAATAGGAATTTCTCTTTAATATCCAATTATTAATATCGTTCACTTCACGTGTCCATGTACGTATGCTGTATTTTCTCGGAAGCTCGTCTTTCCAAACCTCAATGTGTTCTTTCATAAGCGGATTGAGTGTATTTGCAAGTCCCGTTACAGTCTTTTGCAAAAATGAATGTGCTTCATCAGATGCCAAAACATTACAGTATGCCTTGAACTCATTTCTGAATTCGTCGTTTCTCAAGCAGAAAGCAAGAAGTCCTTTGAGGTAAAGCGGATCAGCGTAGTCCTTTACGTATTCAAATTTACCGCTGTAATAATTTTCAAGGACAAAATCAAACGTGTTCATGTTTGCAAGCGTGTAAAGCTCAGGCAAAGCGAGCGACTCGTATCTACCCATGGTAAAATCGCAGTCACGCATCGCAAAGCGCCATTTTCCGTCCTTGTAAGTATCTGCCACGGGTGTACCCGTGTAACACCACAGCTTGAGGTTGTTGTGTGCCCAGTCGGTATTACAGAAGTAAAGATTCAAGGCTGTATACTGAATGAAGTTTTCAATATCTATTTTTGATTTTACTTCCTCGTAGAGAGCATCGTGCTGCGAAGGCTCGGAATTTACGACCTTCTTGCAAAATGCGGTGAAATCATCAAGCGCACTTTGTAAGCCCGAATCCACCTCGTAGAAAAACCAAGCGCCGCAGAATCTTCCGCAGGGAATATTTTCATCGTGGCCGCCTTCGCACCATTTTTCTGTGTCAAGCTCGGACTTCACAACGGTCACGTTTTCTTTATCCTCAATGCCGTAGAGATTCGAAATGTAGTCCTCGTCGATATCCTCTTTCATATCGAGTATGCCGTAATATTCACCGTTAAGGTAAACTGCGGCAAAGCAGGATGCCTGCGATGCTACGGCAGGGGCGTATTTTACAGCAAAATTGTTTACTGCCGCATCACGTATCATTGACGCGTTATCACCGTCCTGCGCACGGTTGAGAAGGGAATCGTTTCCGCCGTTGCGAAGCACTATTCTGTCAAATCTTGCAAGAGCGTCGCCGTTGGCAAGTGTTCTGTTTGAGAAAAGCGCATAGTCAAACGAACCGCTTCCGTTATAAAGCATCTCGTCATAATATCCCGTTTTTCTTGCTACAAGTCTGAATGACTTTTGCTCAACAGAACGTGACGATCCTCCGAAAATACGGATTCCCGCATCCTGTGATATGACCTCGGTGCCGTCAGGCGAGAATATCTCAACGTGACATACACGCTCCCAGGCTTTACCGGAGCCATTGTAATTCGTAATAATTCCCGTATCTCCGTAAAGATTTTCATTATCCGTAACAAGAGATACTGTATAAGGTGCGGTGGTTATACCATTATCGGACTTTATATACGTATTCGTTTTTATTCTTCCGATATTGTTGCCGTCCTTATCAAAGCAAGCCGCACGTACAACCGATGTACCGTCATCTGCAACAGTGATTTCGCCTGTGTATTTTTCTGAATTTTTGTCAGGCTCGTTACCGTCAAGCGTATATGTGATATACGCACCTTCGGGGGCGTTGGAGGGGAGAGTCAGCGAAAGAGTCTGTCCCTTTGAATAAAACCCGCCGGGAAGTGAAAAATCAGCATTTACGTATTTTGATTCCATGGGGTTTTCCGTAGCACCGGTAGTGCTTTCGTCGGTCGTTGCCGTTGTTTCTTCAGATGTCACACCGCTTTCCGAAGAAGCGGTTGTGCCGTCATCTGTCTTGTCCGTACAGGACGGAAGAAGCAGAGCCAAGGCAAGCAGAAGCACAGCGGTTCTTTTATAGTTTTTCATAGGTTACTGTTCCTTTGTAAAAATTAAAGTATACATATTTTATAACATATCAACCCAATATATTATGATACCACTATTTATAATAAACTTCTTTACATATTTATTAACTTTTGATAAAAGTGCATAGAATATTGTTAAAAAATCGTATTTTGAATATATATTTCGTCTATAGAATTAACGATAATTTTACATAGGCATAAACCCAAATATAAACAAGATGTATATAATTACATTACCGATTATGAGAGGTATAAGAAAATGGACATATCGAAAATTGATTTTATGAATGCAGAAACTGCATTTGTGTGTATAGGTACAGAGGGTACAGCGTGCCGTTTTTATGCATATAAAAAAGAAAACGGCACGTATTCGCTTGTTTTTGAAACCGACGGTTATATAGGACGTGGAGGAATACACCCTGCAAGTGAAAAATTTGAGGGTGATGGAAAAACTCCCGAGGGCGTTTATACTATAGGTGAATGTTTCGGCAACACCCTGCCGCCTTGCACAATGCAAGTTCCGTATACGCTTATTGACGAGGATGATTATTGGGACGGTGACAGCAGCTCTCCCACATACAATACCCACGTGCGTGGAAGCAAAATGGGAAAAGAGTGGCTTGAAAAGGGAGAATATGAGCATCTTATAAGATATACAAACTCATATAAATATGCCGCAATGATAAATTATAATGTTTCTCCTGCAGTACCGAATAAAGGCTCTGCAATATTTTTACATATCCCCTCACCCGGTTCGACTTCATCTGCAGGCTGTGTCGTTATACCCGAAGAATATATGGTAAAAGCGCTTGAAATGATGAGTGAAAATACCGTTATTGCTATATTTGCCAAATGAAAAAGTCATATATTTGCCCATCGATGATGTGCGCCGATATGTTCTGCCTCGGTACATCTGTAAAATCTTTGGAAAAATGCGGTGCAGACTATCTTCATATAGACGTAATGGACGGTGTTTTTGTTCCTAATTATACGCTTGGTACGGATTATATAAAAAATCTTCATTCATATACGGATATTCCGCTTGATATCCATTTGATGATAACGTCACCGGAAGATAAGCTCGAAAGATTTGATATAAAGGAAAATGACCTTGTAAGTATTCATTTTGAAGCTTCAAAAGATGTTGTAAAATGCCTTGATTACATTAATTCAAAGGGTGCGGGTGCAATTCTTGCAATAAATCCGAAAACACCGTGTGAAGTTGTAATTCCGTATCTCGATAAAATAAAGGGTGTTCTTGTTATGACGGTGAATCCGGGATATGCAGGGCAGAAGCTTGTTGAAGGCTCACTTGAAAAAATAAAAGAAATGCGCCACCTTTTAGATGGCGCAGGATATGAAAATATCTTTATCGAGGTTGACGGAAATGTCAGCTTTGAAAACGGCGTGCTTATGAAGAAGGCAGGCGCCGATATGTTCGTTGCAGGCTCGTCAAGCGTATTCACAAAACAAATGACGCTTAACGAAGCATACTCAACGTTCAAAGAGTGCGTAAAATAACTTATTTTCCGTTTAAAACAAGTATGGCAAAATCAGCATCGATTATGAAATTATCTTTTGATGCCAATTCGCACTTTTTCATATACTGTTCGGTAAACAGAGTGTAAAAATGCTTCGGTACTTCCGAAACGAGATTTTCACCGTTTGTGAGCATTATCTGAAACGCATATTCGCCGCGATGTCCGATAAAGAACAAAATGTCGGATATTGCGGCATCTTTGTTTGTTGCCTGCAGTCTTGAAGCAAAGAAAAGCTTCAAAAACTCAATTATTCTGTCGTCAAGTCCGTTTTCAAATATTGTTATTTTTTCACGCATGGAGTTTTCATTTGAAACTATCCTCATTTTATAAGGCTTTTCCATACGCTTTTCGGGAAACTGCTTGTCTATTTTTTTCTGTGCATCCTTTATGTTTTTGATACATTCCTCCACGCTTTCGCCGTCGGGGCAAAGGTGTATCATAAATTTTTTATCCATATCGTGATACAACATCGGATATGAAAGCGACACAACGCATCCGCATTCGGGGCAGGTGTGTGTGAAAAGCTCACCGTTTAAAAGCTTTTTCTGCGCCTCGTCATCGAATGCACCGTTTACGGATTCATAAACGGTTATGTCAAATTCACAAGAGCAGTCCTTGCATTTTATTTTCTCTATATGTTCAAGTGCCATTTTAAATTGATCCTTTTTATTTTTTTAATTTGCGTCTGTCAAAGCCACGGTAAACAGCAGGCGCTTTTTTTGTGCGTTTGAAAATTAAGAAATAACCCACAGCACCGACAGCTGCGACCAAAAGAATAACACCGAGTACCGTAAACAGTATTTTAAATGAAAATGATGAACTCAGAAATGAAACATTTGATATGCACATATTGTATTCTCCGCCGTCCGTATCGGAGTGCGGACGGATCCATATTTTCATTCCGTCTGTGTTTTCTTTCGTAAGTGAAACAAAATCCTTTATATAGTACGAAAGGGTGGTACATCCTTCAGACGGTATCTGGGATATTCCTTCGTATACTATGCTTTTTCCGTTTTCATCTCTGCCCCACAGTCTGCACATAACGTCTACAAGTTCAACACCGTCAGGACATTCGGGCGTAATATCAAACGACACGTATCCAGCACCGTCAATGGATATATCCGAAAGCATACGGCACACGCCTCTGTATTCGCAAAGATCGGAATTATACGTTACGCAGTAAAGATGCTTCTCGTCGCCATCCGTCTTGATTGAGGCTGAATATGCATTGTCAGACGGATAAAAACCGTTGACACCTTCATTGAAATCAAACGTGTGCAGTATTTTTCTGCCTGAAACATCTTTAAATAATCCGGACATTACGATGCGCTTTTCCTGCAAAGATGTATGTCCTTCTATGATATCTGAATAAAACGCACCGATGATGCTTGAATATTCCGCGGTGTATATTGAAGATGATGCCGTATCAATATATTTGAATACGTCGTATATTTTCTTTGGTTCGTCTGCAAGCTGAAGGGTGTCTTCGCGTCTTGTGTAAAGTCCCGAATTGATACATTCATCTGTTTTTAAATCCACGTGAGAAGAATAAATAAACGCATTTATAAACGGATCTGCTTCCGCTGTATAATAAGCAAGGGAATAGGCTGCCGCTTGCTTTTTCTGCGCCTGATTTCCGTTATCACCACCCGTAAAGGCACAGCCTGATATGGTGAGGTAACGAGTATATCCACACTCAAATTCTCCGCTGTTGATAAACGATGTAAGCACATCGGTGTTTTTCATTGTTATAAACGGTGTATTGACGGAGTGTGAAACGTTTTCGTTCCAGAAATCACTTCTTGAAATATCTGCCGTGTCAAGCTCTGCAGAAAGACTCCATGGAATATTTCCGTCCCGTTTAAGCTGTGCATTGAATGATGAAAGAAAATCGTAAGCGGTATAGTCAAGCGAAAAATCCGGTGTTCCGTCACGTACGGGAGTGTTAAAGCATCCGTTTACTGATGTGTAAATGACAGCATTTGAATAAGTGCCTTTGATGGCGGCATATGCTGTTCTGAATACTTTGGTATAATCGCTTACATAGTCCGACAAAGCCATTTGTCCTGCATAGTTTCCGTATCTGTTTGAATTGACCGTATTACCGATTATATAATTGCCCACGAATCCGTACTTTCCGTTTTGTACTGTGTAACGCGAAGCTATGAATTTAAGTGCGGCATAATAATATTCCGATGCTTTTTCACCTTGGGGATTTACACCGTAATATTTTGCCGAGGACATATCCGTTTTATAATAAAGCTTCTTGGCGTTTTCAGAGTTCGTGTTAGAGGGAGACGTCAAGACTATCTGAGCGTAAACGTTTACGTCGCTGTCTGTAAGCACTTTTATTTTGTGGTCAAGTAAATTAACGTATGAACTGCTGAAAAAGTATGCTTTACCGTCTATATTAATTGTATGTGATGAATCCGAATCGTCGGATATCATCTCATTCAATGCGATGTCAACGACCGTATGTGAAATGCCGAGCTGTTGCGCATCGCTCATAAGTCTTACACTAAGTCCTTTTTTGGAAAACGGTTCGGGCATATCGTATCTGTTGGGTGCAAGTATGTCACAGTTCGTTATATATGCGCCTTCGGAAATAGGTGTGTAGATTTCATTTTCAAATGCGCAGACGGTGTATTTGGAATAAAAATATTTATCGCTTTCACACTTGACGGTTATTTCATTTTTTCCGTCGGATAATTTTTGCAACGGAAGTGATGCGCCGTCTGGCGAAGTCATTACTAGATAATGTTCATCTGACAAAGACTCACATGAAATATTCAGATATTTACCGTCTTCTGATAAAACAACCGTTATCCCACCCTCTGCCGCGGCGGTATTCACCGCGGCAATTACGGAAGAGGGAAGAATAACGGTTAATAAAAGTACCAAAGACAGTATTTGTTTCAATACGTCTTTAAATTTCATTTTACTGTGCGGCTTTTACAATAGTTGTAAAGTCAGCAACCTTGAGGGAAGCACCGCCGATAAGACCGCCGTCAACGTCGGACATTGCAAGAAGGTCAGCTGCGTTTGCGGCATTCATAGAACCGCCGTACTGAATTGTAAGCTCATCAGCGGCTGCCTTGTCGTAAAGACCTGCAACAACATCACGGATGATGGCGCAAACCTCGTTTGCCTGCTCGGTTGTTGCAACCTTACCTGTACCGATAGCCCAAACGGGTTCGTATGCGATGATGACCTTTGAAAGATCTTCCTTGGAAATGCCTGCGAGAGCCTTCTTTGTCTGAATGGAAACGATCTCAGCGGTAATACCGCTTTCACGCATTTCAAGTGTTTCACCAACACAGATGATAGCTGTAAGACCTGATGCGATAGCAGCCTTTGCACGGAGATTTACCGTTTCATCTGTTTCGCCGAAATACTGACGGCGTTCGCTGTGTCCTACGATTGCGTACTTAACACCGCATTCAACAAGCATTGCTGCACTTATTTCGCCTGTGTAAGCACCATTGGGTTCAAAGTGTACGTTCTCAGCGCCGATAGCGATGTTTGTACCTTTTGCGGCTTCAACTGCAGCGGGGATATTAACAAAGGGAACGCAAAGAACGATGTCAGCCTTGTTATAAGCGGCAACTTCAGGTGCAAGCGCCTTTATAAATTCAGTTGTTTTGGAAGGTGTCATATTCATCTTCCAGTTTCCTGCGATAACTGTTTTTCTCATATTTACACCAACGCTTTCTTATTATTTATCCTGAAGACAAGCAATACCGGGAAGAACAAGTCCTTCAAGGAATTCAAGAGATGCGCCGCCGCCTGTGGAGATGTGTGTTACCTTGTCAGCAAAGCCGAGCTTTTCAATAGCTGCTGCAGAGTCACCACCGCCGATTATGGAGATAGCGCCGCTGTCAGCAACTGCCTGAGCAACACTGCGTGTACCGGACGCGAACTTTTCCCATTCGGAAACACCCATAGGACCGTTCCAGATAACTGTTGCAGCGCCCTTGATAGCGTCTGCGAATATCTTTTCTGTAGCGGGACCGATGTCAAGGCCCATATATCCTTCGGGAATGTTGTCGGAGTTTACGAGCAAGAAGTTACAATCGGGATCGTACTTGTCGCCTGCGCGGTTATCAACGGGGAGAAGAAGGTTTACACCCTTAGCTTTAGCCTTAGCCATAAGCTCTTTTGCAAGCTCAACCTTGTCTTCCTCGCAAAGTGAATCACCGATTGAGTAGTTGTTTGCCTTGTGGAATGTGTATGCCATAGCACCGCCGATGATAAGTGTGTCAACCTTTTCGATGAGGTTGTTGATAACACCGATCTTATCGGAAACCTTTGCACCGCCGAGAATAGCAACGAAGGGATGCTTAGGCTGTGTAAGTGCGCCGCCCATGATGGAGATTTCTTTCTGGATGAGGTAACCGCAAACGGCAGGGAGATAGTGGCTTACGCCTTCTGTTGATGCGTGAGCTCTGTGAGCTGTACCGAATGCATCGTTTACGTAGATCTCAGCCAAAGAAGCGAGTTCCTTTGCAAATTCGGGATCGTTCTTTTCTTCTTCCTTGTGGTAACGAACGTTTTCGATAAGCATAACGTCGCCGTCTTTAAGTGCTGCTGCCTTTGCCTTTGCGTCTTCACCGATAACATCGTTTGCGAAAACTACGGGCTTGCCGAGAAGTTCAGAAAGCTTTTCAGCTACGGGAGCGAGTGAGTATTTGGGATTGAATTCACCCTTCGGACGTCCGAGGTGAGAGCAGAGAATTACCTTTGCACCGTTGTCAGAAAGGTACTTGATAGTGGGAAGCGCTTCTCTGATACGCTTTGCATCTGTGATTGTCTTTCCGTCAAGCGGAACGTTAAAATCACATCTTGCAAGGACTTTTTTGCCCTTGACTTCGATATCTTCAACTGTTTTCTTGTTGTACATAATACACCTCAAAAAAATATTTTAATATAACGATGCGATTATATCACAAATCCCACCGTCTTTCAATAATAAAATGTGAATATTTGTCAAAAATGAAATATTTATTTTTAATATTCGATATTTTACCTTATTTTATACAAATAAGTGAATATTCGAAGTGATGCGGTAGGGGATGGCGCCCTGACATCCCGAAATCGGTTTTTGTTCATTTGATAAGAGGTGATACTCAAAACACAAAACCGACTCAAATAAAAACTTGAGTCGGTTTATGCATTTAGTTTATCTTTGTTAATTTTGCGTACGTTGCCATAAGCTTCTTCGTTCCGAAATTGTCGAATACTACTTCGTAAAGCATATCGGCGCCCATTTCGGTTACCGACTGTATAACACCCTGGCCAAACGTCATATGACGTACGCGGTCACCTGCTGAAAATCTGTCGTATCCCGTTGTCTTACCAAGGGCGGTTATTTTGTTCGTATCCTTTGTAAGCTCCGTAGATATAATGTGACGCTTTCTTGTGGGTAAGCTATCTTGCTCTGCTGTTTTTGTGAACGTACGTTTTGCGGCATCTGTTTCTATGTACGTATCGGGGATCTCGTTCAAAAATGTGCTCTTCGGATTGCGCTGTGTCTTACCGAACAGCATACGTTCATCAGTGTGTATCATATAAAGATACTTTTCCGCACGTGTCATTGCAACGTATGCAAGTCTGCGTTCTTCTTCAAGCTCTGCCGCATCGGTAAGTGATGACATTCCGGGGAATATTCCGTCCTCAAGACCGGGGAGGAAAACAGCAGGAAATTCAAGTCCCTTTGCACTGTGAACTGTCATCATAACGACGGCATCCGCATCCTTGTCGTATGCATCGACGTCTGTTATAAGTGCGATATCCTGCAAAAATCCGTCGAGGGTTGCGTTTTCGCTTTCTTCGCAGTAAGCCTTGATGTTGGAGAAAAGTTCTTCAATGTTGCGAAGTCTGTCACGGTCCTCATCAAGCCCCGAATTTATAAGCATCTCACGGTATCCTGTAAGCTCAAGAAGCGGTTCAAACAATTCCTCAAGCGGACGCGTTTTAGCTATTTCAAGAAGCTGTGATATTATTTTTGTGAAATTTGAAAGCTTTGCGGAAACCTTTGCAAGCACAGGGAATTCATCGCATCTCATCATAACATCAAATATGGATATTCCGTAATCCGTTGCTATTCCTTCGACGACGGCAATGGTCGAGTCGCCTATTTTGCGTTTCGGCTCATTGATTATGCGCTTTAAACGCAAGTCGTCACGCGGGTTGTTGATGACTGTGAGATATGCAAGCATATCCTTTATTTCTTTTCTTTCGTAGAAGCGCAGACCGCCGAGAATTCTGTAAGGAATTCCGCTTTTTGCGAACATATTTTCAAGTGCATTTGACTGTGCATTTATTCTGTAAAGCACAGCGCAGTCGGAGAATTTAAGCCCCTGTGTGTTTACAAGATCACGTATCGTGCTGATGATGAATTTTGCTTCATCATTCTGTGTATATACACGCTTGACACGCACCTTTGCACCGTCGGGTGCCTGTGTCCAGAGCTCCTTGCCTCGTCTTGCAACGTTGTTACGTATAACGGAGTTTGCCGCCGCAAGAATATTGGCAGTTGAACGGTAGTTCTGTTCAAGTTTGATGACATTCGCCGAATCGAAATATTTGTCAAATCCGAGAATATTTTTAACTGTAGCACCACGGAATTTGTATATACTCTGGTCGTCATCGCCAACAGCCATAATGTTGTGATGTCCTGTGGAAAGTATATAGGTGAGCGTAAACTGAGCGACGTTTGTATCCTGATATTCGTCAACGGAAATATACTTGAATCTGTTTGTGTAGTACTTTCTCACTTCGGGGAAGTTTTTCAAAAGCGTGACCGTGTTGAATATAAGGTCATCAAAGTCCATTGCGTTGTTTTCTTTCATTGTGTGCTGATAAAGCTCATACACCGTTGCAACGCTTGAAGTTCGTGGATCTCTTGATTTGGGGGCATTATCCGTGAATACCTCCGGAGTTATAAGTTCATCCTTCGCGCGGCTGATACAGTTCTGCGCATATTTCGGAGCTATCGCTTTTTCGTCTACGTTGAGCTGCTTCATACACTGTGAAACAAGACGTTTGCTGTCATCGGCATCATATATTGTGAATGAACGTGTATATCCGAGCTTGTCAGCGTGCGCACGAAGTATACGGACACATATTGAATGGAATGTTCCCACCCAGAGATCGTCTGCCGCCTCGCCGAGAATATTTGAAAGACGTACTTTCATTTCATTTGCCGCTTTGTTCGTAAAAGTTATGGCAAGTATATTGTAAGAAGGGCAGGGATCCACTGCAAATTTTTTAAGAAGCTCACGCAGCTCATTTTTTTCAAGAAGGTTGTAGCTGCGCAGTTTTTCTATATCCTCAGAGGTAACTGTTTTGGGAATATCATCAACCTCGCATGCACAGCCGAAAGACATAATGTGCGCTATTCTGTTTACAAGCACCGTGGTTTTACCCGTGCCCGCACCCGCAAGCACAAGCAAAGGACCTGTCGTAAGACAGACCGCTTTCTTTTGCATATCGTTAAGTGATGAATATAATTTTGTAAAAGCCTTCTGTTTCAAAGCAGAAATTTCCTGCCTGCTTATCGTAGAATTCATTGTAACCTCCGGATTGTTTCGTACATATATGTTCACGGTGACAGTGCACCAACTCTATTATATCATAGTAAATCGTGTATTTCAAGAATAAACAGAAGAATTCTTGTGTGAAAATTGTAAAATTATATTCTTATGTGCTGAAATGTACGAAAAAATGAATAACGTGTTGTTATAGAAAGTGTATTGCAAAATATACGGTAAAGTGATATAATTACGTATCAGAAACAGTTGACGGAGGGAAAATATGAGACTTGTAAATATGATTACGCAGCTTGATGCATTTCGTTGTGAATACGGCATTTCCAATATGACAGGGGAAGATTTTGACTGTGCACCGGTAAGAAAGCTGTGTGCGGAACTGGAAAAAGAATTTCCCGAACTGCACTGTGATTTTGTTCTTGACGATACAGACCATATGCTTATGGTAAGTGTGTCGGCATTCTTAAATCGCATTTTGATGGAAAAATCATAAATTGAAAAAATCACCGAATAAAAAATACACATTCAAAAGCAAACAGCTTTGAATGTGTATTTCTGTTATTGTTATTCTTTTGTTACAAGACATACAGCGTGAGCCGCTATGCCCTCACCGCTTCCGGTAAATCCGAGATGCTCCTCGGTGGTTGCTTTGACGTTCACCTGTGACGGCGAAATGCCGAGGACGGAAGCAATATTTTTCTTCATTGTGGGAATGTGCGGCGCAAGCTTCGGCGCTTGTGCAATTACCGTTGCGTCGATGTTTGAAACGGAATAAGAGTGCTTTTTTAACAGCCCTTTTACTTCCTCAAGCAACAGCATGCTGTATATTCCCTTGAATCTTTCATCTGTATCAGGAAAATGCTTGCCTATGTCGCCCTGACCGATAGCACCGATGAGTGCATCGCATACAGCGTGCGTCAATACGTCGGCGTCGGAATGACCGACAAGACCAAATCCGCAATCAATAAATACACCGCCAAGCACAAGCTTTCTCTCGGGTGATGTTGCGTGTACGTCGTAACCGTGTCCTATTCTTATCATTTGCCGTTTTCCTGCCTGAATTTCAGTATTCCTTCCGCGATCCGTATGTCTTCGGGTGTTGTTATCTTTATGTTTTCGTGACCTGTGTCACACAAAAACACCTTGAAGCCAAGCCTTGTAACGAGGGAATTGTCGTCCGTTGCCTCAAAGCCGTCTTCTTTAGCTGAATATGCCGCCGCGCGGTAAATATCCGTTTTGAATATCTGCGGTGTCTGTGCGTGACGCATCGTGCTTCGCTCAGCATCGGATTTGATAAAACCGCCGTTATCGGCAATTTTCATTGTGTCCTTTGCTTGTGCGGAAGCTGTTGCTGAGCCGAAACGGTAAGCGGATTTGCAAACTTCGCTTATCATTTCAGGTGTTACAAGACAGCGTGCGCCGTCGTGTATGGACACGAATTCGCTTTTTTTATTCACGCGTGAAAGACCGTTCATAACTGACTGCTGACGTGTCGAACCGCCCGATACCACGTGGGTTATCTTTTTGAATTTGTACGTTTTTATAATGTTTGCAATATCGTCAAATTCTTCCTTACGGCAGACAAGTATTATTTCGCTTATGTGCTTGCAATCCTCAAATTGCTTCACGGTGCGGGCAAGAACCGGCACACCGCAAATATCCATAAGCTGCTTCGTTTTGTCGGACTTCATACGTGAGCCGCTTCCGGCAGCGACGATTATTGCACTGTTGAAATAATCGTCACGTTCACTGCCGAAAAGCTTTTTGAAAATACTTACTTTTTTCTTCTCTTTCATTCTGCGTAGTTGTAGCCGAGAAGAAGCGCCTTCTTGTTAAGCTCACGAAGTTCTGCCTTTGATTCGGGAACAGATGCAGTGAGCTTTTCAGCAAAGTAATCAAAATCAAATATATTTGTCTTTGCTATAACATATCCGAGCATAATAACGTTTGCAAGCTTCGGAGCGTTCATCTCGTTTGCAAGCTCTGTTGCAGGGATAGTGTATGCGGAAATATCGCTTCTTTCGGATTTTTTCGAAATGAGTGTGCTGTCGGAAAATACAGCGCCGCCTGCTACTACCTTCGGTTCAAACTTATCAAATGAAGGAGCGTTGAAGGCAATAAGTATATCGGGTGTGTTTACAAGGGGAGAACCGATATCCTCGTCGGAGATTATAACGCTGCAGTTACATGTACCGCCGCGCTGTTCAGGACCGTAGGAGGGAAGCCAGGTTACGCATTTTCCAAGCTGCATACCTGTTTTTGCACACTGCTTGCCGGAGAAGAGAATACCCTGTCCGCCGAAGCCTGCGAATAAAATTCTGCTTGTCATATTATCCTCCTATCAATATTCCGTGGTGTCTTTGTAAACACCCAACGGATATATGGGTTTCATTTTTTCTTCAACGAACTTGAGAGCTTCAACGGGTGAAAGTCCCCAGTTCGTGGGACATGTGGAAAGAATTTCAACGATTGAAAGTCCCTTCTTGTCTATCTGTGCCTGGAAAGCCTTCTTGATAGCCTTCTTTGTTGCTCTTACGCCCTTGACATCGTTTACGGCAACGCGTTCAGCATAAGCAACACCGTCAAGAGTTGCCATAAGCTCGCATACGTGTATGGGGTGTCCCTGAATGTTCTTATCACGTCCGTAGGGTGATGTTGTCGTTACCTGACCGAGCATTGTTGTAGGAGCCATCTGACCGCCGGTCATACCGTAGTTTGCGTTGTTGATAAATATAATCGTGATGTTTTCGCCTCTTGCGCCTACGTGTACTGTTTCTGCAGTACCTATTGCCGCCAGGTCACCGTCGCCCTGATATGTGAATACCACATTGTCGGGGTGTGTGCGCTTAACACCTGTCGCAACTGCGGGAGCACGTCCGTGCGCTGCTTCTATCATATCACATTCGAAGTAATTATATGCAAATACCGCACATCCAACGGGTGCAACACCTACTGTTTGTCCTTCGATACCGAGCTCGTCGAGGACTTCTGCAACGAGTCTGTGTACGATACCGTGCGTACAGCCGGGGCAGTAGTGCATGGGAACATCGGACATTGCGTTGGGCTTCTTAAATACAACCGACATTATTTGTTACCTCCCATTTCTTCGATCTTTGCAAGTACGTCTTCAACAGTCATCATAGAACCGCCTGTTCTTCCTAAAAATTCAACGGGACGTGAGCATTCGATTGCAAGCTTAACGTCAGTTATCATCTGACCCATGTTAAGCTCAACTGTAAGGAACTTGCTTGCTGTTTCGGAAAGTGCCTTGAGTTCCTTTGCGGGGAACGGAGAAAGAGTGATGGGGCGGAGCATACCGACCTTTATACCCTTTGCTCTTGCCGCTGTTACGGCACTCTTACAGATACGTGAGGTGATACCGTATGCAACAACAACAATGTCTGCATCTTCGGTCATAAACTGCTCGCATCTGACTTCGTTTTCGTCTATCTTTTTATATTTCTCATATCTTGCGAGAACTGAGTTTTCAAGTTCTTCGGGGTTGAGGAAGAGGGATGTAAGAATATTCTTCTTACGCTTACCGCCGTGACCGCAAGCCGCCCAATCCTTTTCGGGGATATCTCTTTTCTTTATTGCATCGAAGTCAACAGGCTCCATCATCTGACCGAGCGCGCCGTCTGCAAGAATGAGAACGGGAACACGGTACATATCGGCAATGTCGAATGCTTCGCATGTGAGCTCAGCCATTTCCTGTACGGAAGCGGGAGCAAGCACGAAAAGGTGCATATCGCCGTGGCCGAGAGCCTTTGTTGCCTGGTAATAGTCTGCCTGTGAGGGCTGGATGCCACCGAGACCGGGGCCGCCTCTCTGTACGTTAAGAATAACGCAGGGAAGATCACATCCGACTATGTAGCTGATACCCTCGCTCTTAAGGCTGATACCGGGTGATGAAGATGATGTCATACAGCGTGTACCGGAAGCGGCGGCGCCGTAGATCATGTTAATAGCCGAAACCTCGGATTCTGCCTGAAGACAAAGACCGCCTACCTTCGGCATTCTCTTTGCCATATACTCGGCAATTTCCGTCTGGGGGGTTATGGGATAACCGAAATAATGAAGACAGCCTGCTTTTATAGCGGCCTCGGCAATAGCTTCATTACCTTTCATAAGTACCTTTGCCATACTTAAGCCTCCTGTTCCTTTTCTACGTCTTTTTCAACCGTGATCACAGCATCGGGACACATAGTTGCACACATCGCACATGCGATGCAGGAAGCCATGTCCGTAACTTGCGCAGGGTGATAACCCTTTGCATTGAGCACGGAGGTGTCGAGAGATACGATTTTTTTAGGGCATGCCACAACACAAAGTCCGCAGCCCTTACACCTTTCGGTGTTGAAGGTTACTCTGTTCATAATTCCTCCTAAAATAACTTTTTCGTTATATTTTTCATTTTGAACACCCCGTCTGATGAAAATGGAATTTCATCTGTAACGGAGGTGAATTTTATATTCAGACCGGACAGGGCAGAAAAGTCTTCCGCGTAAGCAAAAGAATCCTCAATATCCTCTTTCCGAGTGAATTTTCCAAGATTTGAATTGTTGACGAAGCAGGTGCATTTCAGCCTGCTTTTTTGCTCTATTTCCTGCATTATTATGTAGGCGTCATCGGGGGTTTCGGTTATCGGACGGTACATATTTATGACGTATATCATCTCATATCCGAAGTCGGTTATCTCCTTGTTGAAAAAACCGAGTGCGGTAGCGCCGAGACCGTCTCCGCCAACGTCAAGAATACACGTTTCACCGCGCTTTACTTTCTCAAAAACCGAATACACTTCTGCTGGGATTGAAGGAATGTCAACGTTGGAATTTGCAAATTCGGGAGCGATAACTTGCACGCCGTGGCTTTTCATAAGCTCCTCGGAATCCTTTGAACGAAAGTAAGGATTGACCGTGTCAAAGTCAACCACCGTAACCTTTTCGCCGCGTTCGGCAAGTGAAAGTGCGATATTGACTGCAATGTTCGTTTTCCCGGAGCCGAAATGCCCCGTAATTATGAGAAGCTTTGAAGAAAAATTCATAAAAATCACCGCAAACTATCAAATTATCAATCATTATATCATAATATGCGTATTTTTTTCAATGATAAAATTTCCACATCTATTAACTTTTTGTAAATTTTGTGTTTGATGCGAGATTGAAACACAATGATAAGTGTCCGCATTATCAATCAATGATTTACTTTCTTAATTTATTATAAAATAGTTTATGATTTATTGAAGAATTTGATTTGTACGTATGCTATGATATAGAGTAATATAATAATAGGGGGGATAGTATGTCCGGATTTTTCGAGGGTGTGGGCAACGTACTTTCAGATTTTGGCTCACAAATAAAGTCCATGGGTATAATTGACTATATTGACATCGTAATTGTTGCTTTTTTGCTTTATCAGCTTTACAAATTTATCAGGGACAGACGCGCAGGCAAGCTTGCGGCGGGCGTTTTATTTTTGGCGCTCATTTTTATTGTAAGTGAATTTGCCCAGATGCATGCGCTTCGCTTCCTCTTGTCCAATATATTTCAGGTCGGTATCGTATCAATAATCGTGCTTTTTCAGCCTGAGCTCCGTTCGGCACTTGAAAAGGTGGGCGGTGAACCGCTTAAGAGCTTGCGTAACATAGGTGAGCAGAAAGGCAACGCAGAGCTTTCCGCAGCCATAACCGGTATATGCGATGCTGTATGCGATATGTCGAAAACAAAAACGGGCGCTCTTATTGTAATTGAAAGAACGACTAAGCTCGGAGATATCGTAAAAACGGGTACGGTAGTGAATGCTAACATAAGTGCACTCCTCATCAAGAATATATTTTTTAAAAATTCACCGCTTCACGATGGTGCGGCAATAATCACCGGCACAAGACTTCATGCGGCAGGGTGCTATTTGCCTCTTACGACGAGTATGGAGGTAGATGCTGCTCTCGGTACGCGTCACAGAGCCGCTATCGGTATGAGCGAAAACAGCGATGCGATCATAATTTCGGTAAGTGAAGAAACGGGTACTATATCCATTGCTTTGAACGGTCAGTTGATGCGTAATTTCGATTACCGTTCGCTTTACAATCAGCTTACATCGTTGCTTGCGGCGCCTAAAAAGACTATACAGGCACCCAAAGCGATCAGAGGAAAAAAGAAGAAATCTGAGTAATATGGTGGATAAAATGACAGAAAACGAAAACGTTACAGAAGAATACACCGAGAATGAGGCTGTAAAGCCGAAATCGGGCAAGAAAGAAAAAATAATCAGCTTGGCAGCAAAGGTGCTTGCGGTCGTCGTTGCGTTCTTTATATGGTTTTATGCCGTAGGAACGGACAGCCGTTTGCAGGAAAGAAACGTAAACGGAAATCTTATAGACATTGTGGGAGTGGAAAGCGGTTTTTCCGTTATCTACGGAAATGGAGAAACGGCGGACGTTGCGGTAAAGGGACGTTATTCTGATGTCATAAATCTTGATACCGATGATATCGAAGTATACGTTGATGCAACCGATATAACCGAAGCGGGCCAGTATACGCTTCCGGTGACTGTCAAGGTCGATAACGGTATCACTCTTTTAAGCGTGTATCCCGAACAGATAACGGTATATATTTCCGTAAATCAGAAGAAACAGATACCCGTAAAAATAAAGGCTACGGATTACCAGATACCGTCGGGTTGTACGCTCAATTCCGAAATAGTCGGTACGAACTATATAACGGTCGAGGGGCCCGTTGACGTGCTTGAAAAAATATCTTATGCACAGGCAACCGTATCGCCCGGTGTTATGACGGATTCCGTTACGATAGTATCGGCAGTACGTTTGTACACCGCGAACGACGAAGAATTCTCAAGTCCGTATGTAAAATCTTCCGTGAGCGAAATAACCGTAAAGGTGAATGTGCTTAAAGAAAAAGAAATACCGCTTGTCATCAAGACGAAATACGGATATTACAACGAAAAAAATACGGAAATAACAGTCACACCTTCCAGCATTATCATCAGAGGTGAGTTTGAAGCGGTGGACGCTATAGACCAGATAACCGTGCTTTCGGTTGATGAAACGGCAATAACTGAAGATACCGTTATAAAAGCTACCGTTACTTTGCCCGCTGGTATTGAAAATATAAGCGGAACGGAGGGCGTTGAGGTCAATATAAAGCATACAGGTTCAACCGTAAAAAGCATAGCCGTTCCTAAAGAAAATATTGTATTCAAAAATCTTCCCGATAATGTCGAATGTGATGTTGTTACATCTACGGTAAAGGTTTACGTGCGTGTAAACAACGACAGTGAGTATTTACATACGTTAAATGCTGATAACATATCCGTTACAGTTGACCTTGCGGGAATAACATCATTTGACGGACGCTATAACGTTGAAGCAGACGTTAAGTTGAACATTCCGCAAAACAACAGCGCATATCTTTTGGAAAACTATTATTTACCTGTGAGCTTCAATGAAAAAACTGCTGATTAAAGATATAAAACTTCCGATAACGGCATCTGAAAACGAGGCGCTTGACTCTGCGCGAAAGCGCGTCGGAAAAATAAACGGAGGGGTATTTTCCGTTTATAAAAAATCTCTCGATATGAGAAAACGCGATAATCCGACGTTCGTTTATTCCGTTCTTGCGGAGTTTGAGGACGGTAAGCTGCCGAAAATAAACGGTGCCGATATTTACGAGGATTCCACTTTTAAGGTAACGCCGAAAAATAAAAAGCGCGTGTGCGTCGTCGGTTTCGGGCCTGCGGGGATGTTTGCTTCGCTTCTTCTGGCACAGTATGGCTTTGCGCCCGTTGTGTATGAAAGAGGAGCAAGCGTTGAAGAACGCACACAGAACGTCGAACGCTTTATCTCAGGCGGTGCGCTTGATACAGAATCGAACGTACAGTTCGGTGCAGGCGGCGCAGGTACGTTTTCAGACGGAAAGCTGTACACGAGGATAAATGATCCCGCTTGTGGATACGTTTTGAAAATGCTTGTGAAGTTCGGCGCACCGGAAAGTGTGCTGACGCTTGCAAAACCGCATATCGGAACGGATATTTTACGTAATGTTGTAAAGGGAATATCCGATGAGGTCATAAAAAACGGCGGCGATGTCCACTACCGTACAAGAGTTGATTCCATATCAAACAAAGACGGCGGTGTGTGTGTTAAAACATCTGCCGGAAATGAAGAAATATTCGATGCTGTTATTCTTGCTGTAGGCCACAGCGCACGTGATACGTACGGTATGCTTATGAAAAAAGGTGTGATACTGACACCTAAGGCGTATTCTGTAGGTGTGAGAGTTGAGCATTTACAAAGCGATATAAACCGCGGACTTTACGGCGAGCTTTGTGACAAATATGCAGATATACTTCCGCAGGGAGAATATGCGCTTTCTGACAGAAGCGCAGGGGGCAGAGGTGCATATACGTTTTGCATGTGTCCGGGAGGAGTAGTTGTTCCGTCATCCTCTGACGGCGAAGAAATATGTACGAACGGAATGAGCTACAGCAGCCGAAGCGGTCCTTATGCAAATTCTGCTGTTTGTGTGTCTGTTGTTCCCGATGATTACGGAAATACACCCATGGGCGCAATAGAATTTCAACGCAAAATCGAAAAAACAGCATTTATAAAAGCAGGCGGTGATTATTCAGCGCCCGTTATGACAGTCGGAGATCTGCTGCATGGTAATCACGGAAGTGAGCCCGCGTATACTCCGTCATATATGAACGGCAAGTATACGCTTTGCGATTTCACGGATATATTACCGTCGTTTATCACGGAAACGCTTAAAGAAGGTTTTTTGTCATTTGACAAAAAAATACGAGGCTTTGCCGCGAACAAAACACCGATTACCGCACCGGAAACAAGGACTTCGTCTCCTGTAAGAATAACAAGAGATGAAAGTATGCAGACACCGTATATGAAAGGTGTTTATCCGTGCGGTGAGGGGGCAGGATATGCAGGCGGTATAACAAGTGCCGCCATTGACGGAATGAGGGCGGCGCGTGCCGTTATGGAGAATGAATAAAACAGAGGTTATTTATGACAGCAAAATGTACTGTTGTAAGCATAAAAGACGATAAAACGGCAGTTGTGTCCGCAGAAAGAAAAAGCGCGTGCGCCGAGTGTCACGCAAACGACGGAAAATCGTGCGGCGCATGTGATATTTTCCTCGGTGATGACAAATTTACAGCTGAGGCAGACAATTCAATAGGTGCAAAGACAGGCGACACAGTGATGGTCGAATCGCCGTCAGGTTATGTTATAGGTACAGCGGCACTTTTATTTTTGCTGCCGATAGCTGTTGCGGCTTTGTTTTACGGTGTGGTATACGTTATTTCAAGAGAGTACGCTCCGTTCGGAGCTATTGGCGGAGTGGTATTGTCGTATGCCGTAATATTTGCCATTGAAAAATTTGCTGAGAAAAAAAGAAATAAGATGAAAATTGTGAAGATCATAAACGAAAAATCGGACGGTATATATGATGCTGAGTAAAAACAGATGGATACTCAAGGATTTCGATGAGTATGCAGCAGGAGAAATATCAAAAGCACTTAAAATAAAATTACCTACGGCATCACTTCTTTGCGCAAGAGGATATAGTGATACGGAAAGCGCATCGCATTTTTTGAAAAAAGACTGCGCGGTGCTTTACGATCCGTATCTTATGAAGGATATGGACAAAGGGGTTTTGCGTATACTTTCTGCGGTTGACAACTGCGAAAAAATAACGGTATACGGAGATTATGACGTTGACGGCATAACAAGCGTGTGTAATCTCTACAGATATATAAAATCCATTGGCGGCGACGTTGATTATTATATTCCGAACAGAGGAAACGAGGGCTACGGTCTTAATACCGATGCCGTAAAGAAGCTTATAGAAAACGGAACAAAGCTTATCATAACTGTCGATACGGGTATTACCGCTGTGAACGAGGTGAAATTTGCATCGCAGTACGGTGTTGACACGGTTGTAACAGACCATCACGAATGCGCGGATACGTTGCCTTCAGCTGTCGCTGTTATAGATCCCAAGCGCCGTGACTCGGAATATCCGTTCAAGGAGCTTGCTGGTGTCGGTGTTGTTTTCAAAATAATCTGCGCTTGTGAGCAGTATCTGACGACGGGCAAAACGTATACAGATCCCGACGATATGGAGCTGAATATTTCCGCGATCATTGATGTTTGCAAAAGTTATGCGGATCTGACCGCAATAGGAACGATTGCCGATGTTATGCCGCTCGCAGATGAAAACCGTCTTATTGTCAGCTACGGGCTTGACAGACTTTCGAGTACGAAAAATACAGGACTTAACGCACTTATGACGGCAAGTGGTTCAGAATCCGGGATGAAAAAGGTCACCTCGTCCGTTATCAGTTTCACGATTGCGCCCAGAATCAACGCCGCAGGCAGAATGGGTTCAGCTGATATTGCCGTGAAGCTCTTGCTTACGGAAAACAAGGAAGAAGCGGAAGAAATTGCGGAAATACTTTGTCAGTCAAATGTGCAGAGGCAGGGTGAGGAGCTGCATATAATGCAGGAAGCCGAAGAAATAATACGTCGAGAAAATCTTGACAAGAACGAGAAAATACTTGTTCTTCATCACGACGGCTGGCACCACGGTGTTATAGGTATTGTGGCATCGAAGCTCACGGAAAAATATAATTTGCCGTGCATACTTATATCGTTTGAAGACGGTGTATCCGAAGGTAAAGGCTCGGGCAGAAGCATCGACGGCTTTAATCTGCATACAGCACTTTCGGCATGTTCTGATAAGCTTGAAAAATTCGGCGGCCACGCACTTGCCGCAGGCCTTACCTGTTCAAAGGAAAAATTGCCGGAATTCAGAAAAAAACTTGAAGAATACGCAAAAGAGAATATAAGCGAAGAAGACACGGTAAAGAAAATAGAGATAGATTTTGAGTTCAGGGAAGAAGATGCAACGCTTGAGCTTGCAGAGGAACTTTCCCGACTTGAGCCGTACGGCGCATCAAACCCATCGCCTTTGTTTTTGATGCGTGATTGTACCGTAATGGCGATCAATTCGACTGCCACGAACAAACATTCACGTATCACGCTTGAGAGATACGGTGAGCAGTACCGTTGTATGATGTTTGGCAAAGCGCCCGAAGAGCTTGGATTTGCGGAGGGGGACACGACTGATATTGTGTTCAATCTTGGTGTAAACGAGTTCAGAGGCACGAGAAGCCGTCAGATAATAATAAGAGACATTGAGTTTTCACGTGCGCTTTGTGATGACATCACTTCACAGTATATGCTTTCTGATGATATTGCGGAAAAGAGAATATTTCCCGAAAATAAACATATACCGGATAAAGCAGATTGTGCGGCAGTTTTCAGATATCTGAAAGAGCTTTCACAGGGTGGAAATAACCGCTTGCTCATAAGCACCGCCGTGCGCAAGCTCGGGGTTGAATACGTAAAGTTCTTGCTTGTAATAAAAATTTTCAAGGATATGGGCTTTATTGATTGCAGCTATAACAGCCCCGTTGAGCTTTCATTTGATTTGATACCTCAAAAAGAGAAGAAACCGCTTGAAAATAATGAGCTTTTTAAATGGCTCAATGAAATGTGTACATATTCGGTATAAGAGAGTGTAGTTTTATGAGTGAAACAAACATTACAAAGCCCGCAACGATAGAGCAGCTTTTGCTTGATATCGATGCCACGGGTAAGAATTACGATAAACAGAAGATAATAAAGGCATACGAATATGCGGCAATGCTCCATGAGGGGCAATTCCGTCAAAGCGGAGAGCCGTATATATCACACCCTGTTTCCGTTGCGCAGATAGTTCTGGGAATGGAGCTTGATACGGATTCCGTATGCTCGGCGCTTCTTCACGATACTGTTGAAGACTGTGCTGACAAAACGGACCTCGGTGTGATAAAAAAAGAGTTTGGTGAGCCTGTTGCGCGTATAGTTGACGGACTTACGAAGCTTGTGGAGTTTCCGTTTGAAGACAAAGAGGAAGCGCATATAGAAAACCTGCGTAAGATGTTCCTTGCAATGTCCAAGGATATAAGAGTGCTTTTTGTCAAGCTTTGTGACAGAGTGCATAATATGCGCACACTCGATGCAAAGCCCGAAGAAAAACGCAGAGTAATTGCGCTTGAAACGATGTATGTTTACGCACCGCTTGCGCACCGTCTCGGTATGCAGAAGATAAAGCAGGAGCTTGAACGTCTGTCGCTTTCTTACCTCGATCCCATAGGATACGAGGAAGTGCGCCACGATATCCAGAAGAAGTTCGGAGCGAACAAGGACTTTTTACAGCGTGCAAAGGACTATGTTTCCGAAAAGCTGAAGGAAAACCATCTTGAATTCACGCTTGAAGGCAGAGTGAAATCGGTATACAGCATCTATAAAAAGATGTACAATCAAAACAAGAGCTTTGACGAGATATACGACTTTTATGCAATACGTATAATTGTCGAAACAGAGCTTGAGTGTTATACGGTTTTGGGTATAATCCACGATCTTTTCAAGTCTATTCCCGGCAGATTCAAGGATTATATATCAACTCCGAAGCCGAATATGTACCGAAGCCTTCACACAACGGTCATCGGACGTGACGGTATACCGTTCGAGGTGCAGATAAGAACGTATGAAATGCACCACGTTGCAGAATACGGTATCGCCGCAAACTGGAAATACAAAACGGGTGCATCAGCATCTGCTGATATTGACAAAAAGCTTAAATGGATCGCTGATTTTGTCGAAACGGAAAACGACACAAAGGACCCCGACGAATTTCTCAATGCGTTAAAAATAGATATATTCCAGGATGAGGTATTTGCATTTACTCCCAAGGGCGACGTTATTGCACTTCCGAATGGCGCGACGGTCATTGACTTTGCGTATTCAATACATTCCGCTGTCGGTAACAAAATGACTGGTGCAAAGGTCAACGGTATGATCGTGCCTATTGACCATATACTTTCAAACGGAGAGATCGTTGAAATTCTCACCTCATCACAGACAAAAGGACCGAGCCGAGATTGGCTCAAGATAGTAAAGACGGGCGAAGCAAGAAACAAGATACGCCAATGGTTCAAGAAGGAACAGCGTGCGGAAAATATCGCAATGGGTAAAGCCGAGATCGATAAAGAATTCAGCAAATTCGGTTTTGTTTGTACGGAAGCACAGAAAAACGAGGTGCTTCTCAACGTTGCACGCCGTGTAGGCATTCAGGACGTTGACGATGCGTATAACATCATCGGCTACGGCGGACTTACCGTATCGAAGATATCGCAGAAGCTCAAGGATGAATTTGAGCGTGTTGTAAAACCCGTCAAGACCGATAAGCCCACACTTGACGATATGGCAGAAGCGGGTAAGAAAAAGGTCAAAAAATCAACGGGTGGAGTTACCATTGACGGTGTTGACGGATGTGTTGTCAAGTTCTCCAAATGTTGCAGTCCGATACCCGGTGACAGTATAATCGGATTTATAACGAAGGGTTTCGGTGTGTCGGTGCATAAGGCTGATTGCCCGAATGTTAAAATGCAGATAGAAAACCCCGAAAACAAGGATAGGATCGTAAGCGCGGAATGGGCAGGAGATGCCTTCAGCCGTGAAATGTTTGAAGCGACGCTTAACGTAACGGCACACAACAGCTTCACTATAGTTGCCGATCTTACGGCGGTCGTTGCCGATATGCGTGTATCGCTTCTTGCGATAAATATGCAGACGGTAGGAAGCGAAATAACGATTGCCTTGACGGTAGGCTGCCGTAATACAGAGCATTTACAGCAGATAATGTCACGTATACGCTCGATAAGAGACGTTGAAACGGTGACAAGATAAGGATTTTTATGAGAGCAATAATTCAAAGAGTGAATAACGCATCTGTAAGCGTTGACGGAAATATTACGGGAGAATGTAAAAAAGGATATCTTGTTTTGCTTGGTGTAGGCAAGGGTGACGATGAGGCTACAGCTCGCAAGCTGTGCGATAAGATAGTCAAAATGCGTATTTTTAACGATGAAAACGGAAAGATAAATCTTTCGCTTTCTCAGGTAGGCGGAGAAATGCTTGTCGTGTCACAGTTTACGCTTTATGCAAACTGCTCGCACGGCAACCGTCCCGAATTTTTCGCATCGGCATCCCCCGATGAAGCAAATCGTCTTTACGAATATTTCGTAAGCTATGCAAAGACGCTTGTTTCGAGGGTAGAAACGGGAATATTCGGTGCGTGCATGCAGGTAAGTCTTGAAAATGACGGACCGTTTACAATTTATCTCGATACGGAAATGCTGAAATAATTATGAAACTGATACTTGATAAAAATATAAGTAAATATTACTTGCAAACTCTGTGCCTGTTGTTTTTCCCCGGTGCTAAATTTTCGGAAACAGAGGTCGTAACACCCGATACACCCGTTGTAGAGGTGACACTTAAAAACGAGGATGACGGTGCGGTGTGTACGGCAACCGTCACCATTGGCGATAAATCGATAAGCAGAACGCATAAAGAAATGTATGACCACCTTCCGAAAAATAAAACGGAAAATATGGCGGCAAACAAAGCGTTTTTCTCAGCCGCCGAAGCCTTTTTCGGATATACTCCGCCGTGGGGAATACTGACGGGTGTCCGCCCTACGAAGATAGTTCTTGATTATCTTAACGAGGGAATGACGAAGGACCAGACGGTAAAGGAGCTTCGCAAAAGATATCTTTTGTACCCCAAAAAAGCAATACTTGCAACGGATATTGCAAGAAATGAATCGAAGATAATAAAAAGGTATCCGCTTGATACCTGCTCAATTTACATCTCAATTCCGTTTTGTCCGACGAGATGCTCGTATTGTTCATTCGTAAGCTTCACCACAAAGAAGCTTTTGGCGCTTATCCCCGCATATCTTGAAGCGCTGAAGCTTGAGCTTTCACTCATTGCAAGACAGATAAAGGAAACAGGCTTCAAGCTTAAAACCATATACATAGGAGGCGGTACGCCGACAACTCTTAACGAGCATCAGCTTGAAGATCTGCTGTCGTACATAGACAAGCTTTTCGATACTTCAACACTTGATGAATTCACGCTCGAAGCAGGCAGACCCGACACCATAACGGAGAAAAAACTGCAGAGCGCTGTAAATCATAACGTTACCAGAATAAGCATAAATCCCCAGTCGCTTAACAATTACGTTCTTCAGGAGATAGACCGCTGTCATACAGCCGAGATGTTTTTTAAAGCGTATGAAATGGCAAGACGCGTCGGTGTTCCGTGTATAAATACGGATCTTATTATAGGACTTCCCGCCGACGATATCGAATCGTATTCCGATACTCTTGAAAAGATAATCGATCTTGCACCCGAAAATATAACAGCGCATACGTTTTGCGTTAAGAGGAGTGCCGATATTCTTAAAGACGGACACGATATATTCGCAAGGGAAAACTTCGAGGTGTCAAAATGCGTTGACTATACGCAGATAATGACGAAAAAGTCCGGATACATACCGTATTATATGTACCGACAGAAGAATGCAAAGGCAAACCTTGAAAATGTCGGATACTGTAAAAAGGGTACAGAGGGACTCTATAACATACTTATGATGGAGGAGATACACTCTATCTTCGCCGCAGGTGCGGGAGCTGTCACAAAATTCGTAGGTGAGAGAAATGTTAAAATAGAGCGAATATTCAACCCCAAATATCCATATGAATATTTAGAGCAGGATAGGGAAAAGGTATTCGAGGAAACAAGAAAAATAATGGACGGATTCTTTGTGAAAGGATGATGTGAATGTATTACTACGACCGCATATTTACCACGGAAAAAGAAAAATACGATTTTGTAAACGAATGTGACAGGCAGTTTTTCAGTAAAATAGAAAGTGTGGCTGACGATATTGCCGATGACAAAAATATAAGATTTATTCTTTTGGCAGGCCCTACGTGCTCGGGCAAAACATCCGCTACCAACGTTCTTACAAAAACGCTTGTAAAAGACGGTAAAAAAGTTGTGAGCGTTTCTATAGACGATTTCTTCAAGGATTCCGCGCATCTTAAAAATGCAGACGGAAAGGTCGATTTTGAATCGATAAATGCCATTGATTATGATCTGTTCTGTAAGTGTACGGAAAGTCTTAAAAAGGGAAATGCAACGAGTATTCCGATATTTGACTTTGTAAAAGGTATGCGTGACGGTGAGCGTGTGCTCGATCCTGATGACAATACAATTATAATCTTTGAAGGAATACAGGCGGTATATCCCGAAATAACCTCGCTTTTCCATGAGGAAAGCAAAAAGGTATTTATTTCGGTAAATACCGATATTACAGCATACGGACAGTCTTTTTCAAAAAGACGCTTGCGTTTCAGTCGAAGACTTGTAAGAGATTTTCTTTTCAGAGGGGCATCTCCCGAACTTACCTTCAAGCTTTGGGACGGTGTTATTGAAAATGAGGAGATAAACATCATGCCGTATGCAGACGATGCTGACATTAAACTCAATTCGTTTGTACCTTATGAGGTGAATGTTTTAGCTCCGTTTGTAAAAAAGATACTCGGTGATATGCCGAAAAATTCAAAATATTCGCATCTTGCGGAAAATATATTACAAAGGTATAAAAATATTCCCGAAATAAGCCACGAGTATGTACCGACAGGCTCATTTTTCAGGGAGTTTATAGGAGAGGAAAAGTAAAATGGCAAAATATGAAGATTACAAAAAGAGTGCGGAATTTATTTCCGAAAAAATAGGCGCACGCCGCCCCGAGGTGGTTATCATCGCAGGCTCGGGCCTTGACACGATAGGTGAAAAAATAGATAACCCCGTGAAAATAAAGTACGGTGAGATACCGGGCTTCCCCACGTCTACCGTATCATACCAGAAGGGTGAGCTCTGGTGCGGAGAAATAGATGGCAAAACAGTTCTTCTCATGAATGGAAGATTCCATTTTTACGAAGGTTGGGACATGAACAAGATAGTATATCCCATATATGTTTTCAAGCTTATGGGAATAGATAAGATAATCGTTTCCAATGCGTCGGGTGCGATAAATCAGAATTTCTCGGTAGGTCAGATAACAGCTGTTTATGACCATATCAAGCTTTGCGCCGAATCTCCCGTCAGAGGAGAAAACATTCCCGAACTTGGCAAGCGTTTCTTCGAAATGCAGAGCGTTTATGATAAAGAATATATCAAAATCGCAAAGGAATGTGCAAATGAGCTTGGCTTTGAGCTTAAGGACGCAGTCTACGCATATATGACAGGTCCCCAGTATGAAACAACAGCGGAAATAAAGATGCTGAAAGCACTCGGTGCTGATGTCGTCGGTATGTCAACGGTTCCTGAGATGATCGCCGCATCGCACTGCGGAATGAGAGGGCTTTGCATTTCAGTATGTACAAATATGGCGGCAGGACTTTCCGATGAAAATCCCGATGAAGATGAGGTAGTTGTGAACGCACGCAAGGCACGTGAGCACTTCGTTAACCTTATTGTAAACGTACTTAAAAGAATTTAAGGTATTTTAAAATGATAATTATAGGTGAAAAATTAAACAGCTCCATACCAAAAACGATGAGGGCGTATGAAGCTTGGGATGAAGAATATCTTTTGTCGCTTATAAAAAATATGTCTGAGCATAATGCCGATTATATAGACATCAACACGGCGCTTTGTGAAGATGAAACGTCATCAATGAAAAAAATGATAGACCTTGTTTGCGCAAATTCCGATTCGGGTATTGTCATCGACTCTCCCGACGTTGAGGTTTTAAAGGAATGTGCGTCTTACGTTGAAGCAGGCAGAAAAATTATGCTCAACTCCGTAAACAGCGAGGAAGATATGATAAGCCTGCTTCCGATACTGAAAGAAAAAGATGCAAGCTGTATCTGTATGCTTTCACATTCCACGCTTGAGGAAAGAATTGATTTTGCTTCAAAGCTCGTTGAAATTGCGGATAAAGAGGGAATTTTGCGTGAAAAGCTCTTTTTCGACATAGCAGTACAGTCAGCGGCAACAGACAGCGAAAGTGCGCTTTTGTCTTTGAAAACCATCAGTGAAGTAAAGGGAAGATTTGACGGTGTTAAAACCACCTGCGGACTTTCAAATGCTTCTTTCGGACTTCCCAAGCGAATCAATATTAATTCCGCATATCTTACTTGCGCTGTTTATAACGGACTTGACAGCGCAATAATGGATAATACCAACACAGCATACGAAATGACAATAAAAGCTGCAGAGGTAATTGCAGGACGTGACGAATATTGTATGGAATATATAACATACATAAGGGAGAATCAATGAAAACACTTATTGAAAATATAACCGTTATATTTGAAAACGGAACATATAAGGAAAATATATATGTTGCATACGAGGGTAAGGTCTTCACTTATATTGGTGATACTGCACCCGAAGGACAGTATGACAGAAAAATAAACGGGCAGGGCAAAATAATGATTCCGGGCCTTTATAACTGCCATACCCATACACCCATGACACATTTCAGAGGAATGGCAGAGGATCTTCCGCTTGACCGTTGGCTTCACGAGGCAATATTCCCCGCAGAGGATAAGCTTTGTGATGAATCTGCGGCAATAGGCGCGCTTCTTTCCTGTGCTGAAATGATATCGGGCGGTGTTGTTTCAATGTCAGATATGTATTTCTTCTGTCCCGCACTTGCAGAGGCGATAGGCACAACGGGTATCAAGGCAAATCTTTCACGCTCTGTTGTTTCATTTGATGAAAATTCAGATGTCACAAAGGACGAAAGAGTTTACGAGGGTGTTTATCTGTTTGAAAATTATAATAACAGCTTTGACGGAAGAATCAAGGTTGATATGTCGGTGCATGCCGAATATTCAAATACAGCCCATACCTGTGAATATGTCGCATCTCTTGCAAAAAAGTATAACTGCGGTGTTCAGCTTCATTTGTCCGAAACGGAAAAGGAACATAATGAGGGCAAGGCTCGCCGAGGTATGACACCTACAGAGTTTTTTGAAAAAACCGGAATGTTCGATAGCCGTACAACAGCTGCACATTGCGTATGGCTTGAGGATAAAGATATTGAAATTTTTGCTAAACACGGTGTTTCTGCCGCACATAACCCCATAAGCAATCTGAAGCTCGGTTCCGGTGTTATGCCGCTTGAAAAGCTTGTCAAGGCAGGGGTTAATGTAGTTTTGGGTACTGACGGTGCAGCATCAAATAACCGTCTTAATGTTATAAACGAAATGAATATGACGGCGCTCCTTCACAGAGGTGTGACCGGTAAGGCTGATTTTCCGCCTGTTTCGTCAATCGTTCCGATGGCAACAATTAACGGTGCCGTATCGCAGGGCAGATGCGATTGCGGATGTATAAAGGAAGGATTCCGTGCGGATTTTGCCCTTATCGACACAACATTTGTTCATAATATCCCGTCGTTTTCGCCTGTAAATACGCTTATTTATACGGTATATCCTACGGATGTTACGATGACGGTATGTGACGGTGTCACGCTCTACGAAAACGGAGAATTTAAAACAATAGACGTTGAAAAGCTTTCAGGAGATATGAAAAGATTTAAATTCTGATTTTCGGAGGCTTAATTGAAAAATCAAACAAAAAACACATTGACGTACGGTGTTGTTGTTCTGACAGCGGCAAATCTCCTTGTCAAAGTGATAGGACTTGTTTTCAAAATCCCGATACAAGGTCTTATACATGATGAGGGAATGGGATATTTCAATGTTGCGTATACCATATATTCGTGGCTTTATCTTTTATCAACCGCAGGTCTTCCCGTTGCGCTTTCGGTTATGATAAGTGGTGAACGTGCAAAAGGTGAGTTTGGAAACACCCGTACTGTATTCAGCACGGCTCTGACCGTATTTGCGGTTATAGGCGCCATCGGTGCTTTATCGATGATGATATTTGCACGTGATATTGCAAGCTTTGTCAAGGTTGAAGATGCATATCTGTGTGCGCTTGCTATTTCACCAACGCTTTTTTTCATCTGCATATCCTCCTCTGTAAGAGGATATTTTCAGGGACTCGGGGTTATGACCGTAACGGCTGTCTCGCAGGTTATTGAGTCTGTTGGTAAAATGGCATTCGGGCTTTTACTTGCGTCATACTCCGTGTCGCAAGGGCATCCGCTTTATGTTACGGCGGCTTTTGCTATAAGCGGTGTTACACTCGGTACGTTTGCATCGATGATATATTGTCTTGTATCAAAGGGCGTGCTGTCACCCAAAGCAACGACTGAAAGCAATATCAGAAGAAGCAGTATTTTGAAAAAGCTTGTGTCTATCGCGTTGCCCATAACTGTATCATCATCCGTTATGGGGCTTATGAATGTGATCGACACGGTGATAGCGCCGTCGAGACTTCAGGATGTTGGCTATACGGCTACGCAGGCGACGGAGATTTACGGCAATTACACGACGCTTGCTGTGTCGCTTTTCAATATGCCGACAGTTCTTGTGTACCCTATCGCGTACGCAGTCGTTCCGAAGCTTACGGAGATTCTGACACTTGGCAAAGACGGACGTGTGCTTATATCCTCGTCAATCAAAACCACGGCAGTTATTTCGCTTCCGTGCGCTGTCGGACTCGGTGTGCTGTCGTTTCCGATACTTGACCTCATATTTCCCGAAAACTCGGCGCTTCTTGCATCGCCTATGCTTACCATGCTTGCGCCGTCAGTGTTTTTCTGCGCAATTCTCGGTATTACAAACAGTATTCTTCAATCATCGGGAAACGAAAAGCTTCCGATAATATCAATGGTAACAGGCGTTTTGGTCAAATTCCTTTCATCGTACATACTTATCGGTGTTGACGGTATCGGAAGATTCGGAATTCCAATAGGAACGTGCCTTTGCTATCTTTCGGTAATAACGGTAAATTTTACGTTTATGTGCAGAAAAACCAAGGTCGTACCGAATATGCTTCAGACATTTGTGAAGCCGGCCGTTTGCGCCGTTTTGTGTGGATTTACCGCATATGCTGTAAATCGTATAATGCCGGATGTAACGGTTGCTGTGTTTGTGTCGATATTTTCCGCAGTTTTAGTCTACGTTCTGTGTATTTTCAAAAGCGGCACTATAAACGTTGATGACATAATACAGCTTCCCAAAGGCGATAAACTGTGCAGTATATTAAAAAGGATAAAATTAATAAAATAACGGAGTTTGAAATGGATAAAAAAACGGAGCTCATACAGAAAAATAAATATACATTTGAGGATCTTTGCGATATTGTGAAAATATTGCGTGCTCCCGGCGGATGTCCTTGGGACGCGGAGCAAACGCATAAAACGATAAGAGGCAACTTTATCGAAGAAGTGTATGAATTTATCGAGGGAATCGATAACGATGACAACGCCATAATGCGTGAGGAGCTCGGTGATGTGCTTTTGCAGGTCGTTTTTCACGCACGTATAGCAGAAGATAATAGTGAATATTTCCTTGATGATGTTTTGACCGATATCTGCAAAAAGCTTATTATACGCCATCCTCACGTATTCGGTGATGTTAAGGCTGAAACGACTGAGCAGGTACTCGATAACTGGAATGCAATAAAAATGCAGACCAAAGGACAGAAAACAGCCAAAGAAGCGCTTGACGGTGTTTCAAGGTCACTTCCGTCATTGATGAGAGCTGAAAAAATATCTTCAAAGTTAAATAAATATGGCCATGGATTTGCAACAGCGGATGATATAAAATCGGCATCGGCAAATTTGCAAAATGAGGAAGATATCGGAAGACTGCTGTATCTTGTGACTTCATACGCAAAGTCAAAGGGAATCGATCCCGAAAAGGCGCTCTATGATGAGTGTGACAAAGTAATATCAAAGGAAAATTAAAATGTGTAAGGTTTCCGTTATAGTACCGATCTACAATGTAGAAAAATACTTATCCGAATGTATCGACAGTATAATTGCACAGACACATAAAGACCTTGAAATAATACTTGTTGACGACGGAAGTACCGACAATTCACCTCGTATATGTGACGAATACGCAAAAAAAGACAGCAGAATTATTGTTATACATAAACAAAACGGCGGCGCCGCTTCTGCAAGAAATTCGGCACTGGATATTATGACAGGTGAATATTGTTGCTTTGTTGATAGCGATGATCTTATAAATATTCACTTTGTGGAGTGTTTGCTCGATGCTTGTTTGAATAGCGACAGTGAAATATCGTATTGCGGATATTCAACTTTTCATAAGTCGGAGAATGTGAATATTGATTCAATACCCGACGGCGAAAAAAATGTTGTTGTTTTTGAAAATACGGCCGGGCTTGAAAACTATTTTTCCGGATGGATATATCCGATGATGTGTAACAAGCTGTGTAAAAAAACTTGCTTTGAAAAAGTACGTTTTCTGCCTATAAAAGTGGCGGAAGATATGTCTGTGACATTTGAACTGCTCTTTTCAAATTATAAAATTTGCGGATTAAAGGGTTATCCGTTATATTATTATCGCAATACACCGAATAGTGTTATGAAAAGTAACGTAGATCACTCTGCAGTAGATGAACTTACCGTGAGAAGTGATATATATTTACGTCTTTGTGAATATCCCAATTTGAATATAATGAAGAAAAAATTTTCCGATAATACGAGAAATGTTTTTATAGATACGGTCATAAGGATCAGATTTTCCGACAAAAGCATCAAACCGCTTATTAAAGAAATAAAAAAGTGCAGGGACAAGCTTTACCAAGAAATGTTTTTACCTGAGGCTGAAAAATTCTCTGAAAAATTTGATTGTTTTATAATGAAATTATCTTTGCGAATGTACAGAATATACAAGCTTGTTCAGGCAAAAGTTTTTAAAATACAAATATACAAATAATTTTTTAGTGTGAAAGGAAGCACGCTATGAAGGTAACGGTTATAGTACCGATCTACAACGTAGAGAAATATTTATCTGATTGTATCGACAGTATAATTGCGCAGACACATAAAGACCTTGAAATAATACTCGTTGACGACGGAAGTCCTGATAACTGTCCTGCGATATGTGACGAATATGCAAAAAAAGACGACAGAATAAAGGTTATACATAAACAAAACGGCGGCCTTGGTTCAGCAAGAAACGCAGGGATTGATATCATGACGGGTGATTATGTCACATTTATCGACAGTGATGATCTTATCAATGTCCGTTTCGTTGAGATATTGCTCGGTCTTTGTCTTGAAGATGAAAGTGATATGGCATATTGCAGTTATGTGAGATTTCCTACGGAAGAGGTTCCGGATATTGCATCGGATGTGATATTTGAAGATCGCACTTTTTATGAAGGCTATGATGCCGTAAACAATTTTTTCAAGGGGTGGATAAGACCTAATGCGTGCAACAAGCTTTTCAAAAAGCATTTGTTTAGCACTATACGATTTCCGATAGTTTCGCGTACTGAAGATCTCCATGCCATTTTCGAAGTTCTTATACAGCACAGCGATATAAGGGTTTCGGGATATAAAAAGATGCCGCTATACTATTATAGATTGACTCCGGGAAGTCTTCTCGGAAAGATAAAACTGTCGAGTATTGACGATCTTAAGGTAAGATGGGAGATTTTCAATAAACTTAAAGATATCCCCGACGGTGATGAAATGCGTAAAAGCTTTGCTGTTCAAACAAAATATTTTACTCTTGACTTTGTGCTCAGCTGTAAATCGTCGGTCGACGCTGTTGAATTCAAGCGCCTTCTGAAGATATGGTCAAAAAAACTGGTCAAGGATATGTTTCTGTATGCAGAGAAAAATCCTTTCAAAAAGCTTGAATATTGCATAATGTATATTTCACTCGATGCATGGAAATATATGCGTCTTTTGGGGTGGAAATTATTTAAAATACCGCTTTACAGAGGATAAGATATGATTTTGAAAATCAAGCATTTGATACAAAGATTCGGGAAAGAAATAAAGGTGTTTTTTCCGGATGTCAAAGAATTTGGTTCTAAAATTGCATTTCACCGTGCTGTCGATTTTTTGTTTCCAAGACCTAAAACAAAAGCATATATAAATGCTTTGTCGGATTATATGCAGAAAGAATTGACGCCGCTTACAGAAAAATATAAGAATGGATATATTCCGGTAAGTCCCGAAAAAATATACGATATGAAAGGAAAGATACCAATATTCGTATGTTGGTGGCAAGGGGAAGAAAAAATGCCACCGCTTGTTTCCGCTTGCGTTGGAAGAATGAAGGGAAAGATACCCGACATCGCACGGCTTCATATAATCACAGCGGAAAATTACGGCGAGTACGTCACGATACCGGAGTATATTCTGGATAAATTCAAGGACGGTAAAATAACGCTCGTGCATTTTACGGATATACTGCGTTATGCTTTAACGTTCACATACGGCGGTATGTGGGTTGACAGCACGGTATATCTGTCGGATGATTTTGAATTTGACTTTCTTAACAAAAGCTATTATACACAGCGTTTTTCATCCCCCGATGCCTGTCCACACGAAGCATGTATGGGCAAATGGTGTAACTTCTTCTTTTGCGGAAAGAATGACAATGTCCTTTTCGGATACGTCTACGAAGCGCTCCTTTTGTGGTGGGAAAAGCATGATAAGCTTTTAGAGTATATAATAGTGGACTATATAATACGCTCGGGCTATTTCGGTGTTTCTGAAATACAAAAGCTCATCGACGGGGTTGAACCCAACAATGAAAAAATGTGGATGCTTTCAAAAAAACTTAACGATGAGTATAATGAAAAAGAATTTAATGATATTTTAAATGTGTCAGGTTTTTTCAAGCTTTCGTTTAAAGCCGACTGGAAGACCGAAGTGAACGGTAAAAAGACTGTTTACGCGCATATTATAGGTGAAAAAAATGTGTAAGATAAGTGTACTTATGCCTGTATACAATGCCGAAAAATACCTTAAGGGTGCTATCGACAGTATACTTTCGCAAACGTATTCTGACTTTGAATTTGTAATTGTTGACGACTGCTCGCGTGATTCGTCTGTACCAATAATCAAAAGCTACAATGACAGTCGTATCGTCTTTTTGGAAAATGAACAGAATTCCGGTGTTGCCGTAACTCTTAACCGCGGACTTGCTGTTTGTCGGGGAGAGTATGTCGCGCGAATGGATTCAGATGATATTTCACGTCCCGAACGTTTTGCAAAACAGATTGCATTTTTGGAAGCACATCCCGACGTTGCTGTAGTTACGTGCGGTGTCAGAACGTTTTGCGGTGATAAAACCATATCCGAGTGCGGTTGGTCAAATGTTGAACCTGAAAGAATAAAAAAAGATCTGTTTTTCTCCTGTGCGCTTGCACATCCGACGGTTATGATGCGCAGGGATGTGATAAACAGCCTTGGCGGATATGCTCCCGAATATAACGGACTTGAAGACTATGAGCTGTGGTGTCGCGTTATAGAAAACCATAAAATAGCATCTGTCGGAGAAGTCTTGTTTGAATACCGTGTGCACGAAGGACAAGTGTCAAAAAAACCTTCTGAAAGTGTTAAAAAAGCTCAAAAGGAGCTGAAAAAAAGACAGCTTGAACAAATAGGTGCTGTACTTTCTGAAAAGGAACTAAACGCATTTTTGAGCTTTATTACCGGTGATTTTGCATGCACAGATGAAGAAATCGATTGTTTGCACGAGGCTTTCTGCAAAATATCGGAGGCAAACCGTAAAATGTCGTTTTACGATCCTGATCTTCTGGATGCAGATCTGAGATCTGTTATGATCTGCAAAGCAAACAAAAAGCAGAGAAAAGAAATATTTAAAAACTCACCGCTTTTGTCTTCTTCGTACATCAGAAAATATGAGATAAAACAAGTGGTAAAGAAAATTTTGAAACGGTAATCGGAGCTTACAAATGATTGAAAAGAAGATACATTATTGTTGGTTTGGCAAAGGCGAAATGAAGCCTCTGATGAAGAAGTGTCTGAAAAGTTGGAAAAAGTACTGTCCCGATTATGAAATAATCGAATGGAACGAGGATAACTTTGACGTGAATTCCACTCTCTGGACCAAACAGGCGTACGAAGCAAAAAAATATGCGTTTGTATCTGACTATGTCCGTCTCAAGGTGCTTTATGAACACGGTGGTGTTTATATGGATACCGACGTTGAGGTGGTTAAGCCTATAGATGAATTTTTAGTGCATGATGTTTTTTGCGGTTTTGAATCTGATCAAACTATAAATACGGGAATTATTGGTGCAGTTAAAGAAAACAGTACTGTAAAGCGTTGGTTACAGCATTATGATGATTTGCCGTATATTGTTGACGGCAAGCCGTGTATGGAACCGAATGTTATTTTTATCAAAGATGATTTGGAGCAGCACGGACTTGTTTTGGATGATTCAAAACAGAATATAGACGGCGTTGAGGTTTATCCGCGGACGTATTTTTGTCCGTTGTCAGCTGTGAGTATAGAGCAGAAAATAACTGAAAATACTTACACACTTCATCATTTTACATCTACGTGGAGAACCGAAAAAGCACTTAAAGACTTTGCAAGAGTGAAAAGGCATCAGACAAAGTGGTACAGGACACTTGAAAAATTGAGATATTTACCTAATAAAACTGTAAGAAAAATATTCGGTGACGAAAGAATAGATAGTTTTAAAAATAAACTTAAAAAATAAAAAAATACGGAACGGGTAACCGTTCCGTATAAATTATATTTTCTCAATGAGATCTGCGGCTTGTTCCATATAGTCGCCTTCAAAAAGCTCAATGGTGCCAAGGTCGCAAAGCTTTGCAAGCGAGGGATCTATCGGTATTTTTGCAAGTGTGGGAACGCCGAGGGCTTCAGCTTCCTTATCCACGCGGCTCTCACCGTATATTTCGATGCGCTTTCCGCAGTCGGGGCAGTTGAGATAACTGAAGTTTTCAACAAGTCCTATTATCGGAATATTCATCATTTTAGCCATTGTGGCAGCCTTGCCGACGATGACGGAAACAAGCTCCTGCGGGGAAGTTACAATTACAATACCGTCAACGGGGAGCGACTGGAATACCGTCAACGGTACGTCGCCGGTGCCCGGAGGCATATCGACAAACATGAAGTCTACCTCGCCCCAGAGAACGTCTGACCAGAACTGTTTTACGGTTCCTGCAATTACGGGACCTCTCCATATAACGGGTGTTCTTTCGTCTTCAAGTAAAAGGTTTACGGACATTACTTCCGTTCCCATTTTTGTTACGAACGGAAATATACTTTCTCCGTCGCCCTCGCAGATGCCGTGAAGACCAAACGCCTTCGGTATTGACGGGCCTGTAATGTCAGCATCAAGTATCGCTGTGCGGAAGCCTCTGCGCTGCATAACAGTTGCAAGCATAGAGGTCACAAGTGATTTTCCGACACCGCCCTTACCGCTGACGATGCCGATTACTTTTTTTACATGAGAGTGCTTGTTCTGCGGTTCAAACTGAGGCTTTGCCTTGGATGAACAGTTCGCAGAGCAAGACGAACAGTCATGCGTGCATTCTTCATTTGACATAATTATCACGCTTTCTAAATTTAATGTTTCATTAAATGACATTATATACCCTAATTTCGTTTTAACGGTTAAGTTATTATATATAAATTTTAAATTTATAGGTTATCATATGAAATTAACGCAAAAAGATAAAAATCCATTTGTATATTCCGATTCGAATAAAAGATATCATACTTATGATTACTACATAAAACATAAATTCGGGAAAAAGTGCGCCAAAATTCCGCTTGACTGCGGATTTACTTGCCCGAATATAGACGGCACGGCAGGATACGGCGGTTGTATATATTGCTCCGACAGGGGATCGGGCGATTTTGCGGCTGAGCCGAGTTTGACCGTTAAAGAACAGCTTGACAAAATGCGCACCGTTATGGAACATAAATGGAAAAACTGCGGTATCATACCGTATTTTCAAGCGCATACGAATACGCACGCGCCGCTTTACGTCTTGAAAGAAAAGTATGAAGAAGCTCTTTGTTATCCGGATGTTGTTGGTGTTAATATTGCAACACGTGCTGATGCGCTTCCCGATGATGTGTGTGAATATCTCGGTGAAATAGCAGAGCGAACGGTACTGACCGTTGAGCTTGGACTTCAGACGGTACACGACAGTACGGCAAAGCTCATAAACCGATGCCACACAACAGAGGATTTTTTAAAAGGGTATCAGAAGCTGCGAAAAACAAGCGACAAAATAAATATATGCGTTCATCTGATAAACGGTTTGCCGTATGAAACGTATGATATGATGATACAAACCGCTGAATACGTTGCAAGTCTTGCGCCCGAATTTGTAAAAATACATTCACTTCACGTTTTGCGTGGCACGCCGCTTGAGAAAATGTATGCGGACGGTAAATTTGCTGTGCTTTCTCAGGATGAGTATGTCGGTATCACCGTATCACAAATAGAGCGTTTGCCCGAAAAAACCGTCGTGGCGAGAGTTACGGGTGACGGAGCTAAAAATGCACTTGTAGTACCTCTTTGGAGTATTAAGAAAACGTGCGTGATAAATGAAATTGACAAGGAGCTTTACAAAAGAGATACGTATCAGGGGAAGCTTTTAAAGTAAAATACAAAAAAGCCTCAATGAGGCTTTTTTTGTGCCATAAAATAAATTGTATTTTGAATATCAAAAAAGACACCTTATGTTTTTGCAGGAAAATAATGGCAAAATATGTGAATGAATTATGAAACGTGATACGAAATTTAAATTCAGCTATTGACTGTATATTTTGAATATGTTAACACTATAAATTTATACATTCACAAAATATATTTTGTTTATAAATACGATATGGAATTTAATTTTTTAAATAACTATAATTACCATAAAAGATAAAAAAATACAATTAAACCAAATGGAGTAAATATGAGAACTGAAGATTTCGAATGTAAAACGCATATTTGTCAGAAAACGGAGGAGGTGTGCATTTCATACTCTTTGTTAAGCTCCTTTGATAATAGCGAAAATGTTTTTTCGATTTCCGTTGCGCTTTATGAAAACGGTAAGATTGCGGACGAACGATTCGTGTTTGATATTTCACGCAGTAAAGAAGAAGCCGAAAAAATATTCAAGCTGATATATGAAAATTACGTTACGCCGTATTCACTCGACGAATGTCTCGACGCGGTTTACGATATTTTATCGGAGAGCTGAAATTGTAACAGGTCAGAATGTTAATAAAAAAATCACCGACAGCATTTAGTCTGTCGGTGATTGAACGTGTGGAAACACGTTGAGAGAGGCATTATTTTATTTATACTTTTTGAAGAAGATAAATGCGCCTGCGCCGCCTGCAAGTGCAATAGTACCTGCTGCTGCCGCTACGATAATACCCGTCGGGGTGCCTTCGGTGCCCGAAGTGTCGTCGCTTGTGCTGACGGATGCGTTTTCATCTGATGTATCTTTTTTCGATTCGGCAGAAGGTGAGGAATCGTCTTTCGCTGTGTCCTGCATTTCCTCTGTGTCTTCAACGGGAATGTTTGTATCAGGTGACGTTATTTCGGGGGCGGCGCTTATCTCGGTATCTGTTGTGAGATCTTCCGTATCAACGGGAGCAGTGCGTTATCCGCTATTGTACCTTTTACAGCAAGTATCTGATATTTCGGGGTTATCAGGAAAAGGGTCAAGAATACCATCAGCCGATACCATAATTGACAATAACATGGTAATGCAGATAATGATTGGTAATAATTTTTTGAAATGCATAAATCCTTCCTGATATTACATTTATGGTGTTTAACCGTCATATTTTATCACCAATATACATATATACATTGCAAATACATTATGAGTGAATTGAGTGATGATTGCCCTTTGCTATTTGAAAGAAAACACCGTACAGGCAGTTCGAAAAGCGAAGTGCCTGTACGGTATTATGCAATTTTTATTTACAGTGTATTTAGCCGCTGGCCCATAAGTACGGGTGTTTCAATGCCTTCTTGTGTGGCATCAAACAGCTCTTTATTTATATTTGTGCCTTTTGGAAGCAAGAGTATGACTGTGCTTCCGCCGTACAAAAACATTCCTTTTTCTTCACCTTTTTTTACGGTGCTTTCATCGGTGCGGTGATTATGTATTTTGCCGACGAGCAGGGCGCCGACCTCCATTTGAACAATATCTCCGAATTTGTCTGTTTTAATTACGGTATACTCTCTGCTGTTTTCGGTAAATACAGGTAACGCTTCAAGTGCTATCGGTCTTACCGTGTGAAGCTTTCCTTTAATAAAAACGTTTTTTTCTTTAATTCCGTCTGCAGGATAGCAATATCTGTGGTAATGATGTACGCAAAGCCTGAAGACAAGGCATATCCCGTCTTTGTATTTATCGGCAAGTGCATCATTATTGAGCAAAGAGGGAATTGTATACAGACTCTGCTTCACGGGCAAAACCGTATCACCGTTTATTTTATACGCACTCAAAAGCCCGTCACACGGTGAAGTGAGCGCAGAGCTGTCAGTATCTACCACACGGCGTCCGTCCTTTATCTTACGGCAAAAGCAGTCGTTGAAGCACTTGAAATTATCTGCCTCGTAATCTGAAAGGTCTATATTATTCTTTTTTACAAACGTGGATATAAGGGGCTTTGAAAGACGGCAATCAAGAAATTTGCCGCATATCTTTGAAACGAAAGGGGATGAAAGCGGTTTTAAAATTAATCTGCCCGGGGCAGTTTTATAAAGAAAATTAAGCGTTCTTCCGTCACTGTTTTTTACTGCCATATAATACTCCGAATCATTTATCGTTACGTATTTTTTCTTTGTGTGCTTTTTTTCTCAAAAAGATATATCTTAAAAGAATAGAAAATCCGCAAATGAATATGCAGAAATAGAATGAAAGGAAACGCGCCAGAAGATCAAGGTGTACTGCCTGGCTTTTCGTCATTATAGAACAAAATCCGTTGATCGTTATAGAGTCGTAAATGCCAACGCCTCCGGGTACGGGAACGGTGTTTGCGCCGAGTACGGCATATGCCTGTAAAAACCATATGTCAACGGCTTCTGAAAACGATTTTCCGATAGTAGCCATATATACGAACGAGCTGACCGCAATCTGTGATATGCGCTGCAAGAAATTCAACAGAAACGCAAGCCACATTATTTTTTTGTGACGGATAATTATCTTGATACATTTACGGTAATTGTCCATATGTGTATCTAATTTTTGCTGTCTTGCTTCTTCGTTTTTAAGGATACGTATTTTACAAAGAAGGTGTATACACCATTTGCATATACGGTGTAAAAGCTTTCTGTTAATGAGAAGCATAAGCAAGAACGAAGCAAGGAACAGCTGGCATACGAAGCCGACGGTGATAAAGATTCTTGCTGTTACACCGTACGACATGAAAATATCGAATTTGAATATGAAACAAATAATTCCGATAGCCAGAACGGATATAGTATACATAAAAAGGTTAAGCAACAGCGCGGCGGTTGTCATTACCCCTGATATCCCGTCCTTGACCATAAAATATGCGCTTGCGGGCTGACCGCCGGTGGCAGACGGTGTGACGGCTGAGAAATATATATCCGCTGCAGAATATATAAATCCGTGTCGGATTTTTGTTTTATAACCGAAGCCGCGGCATATGACGGTCAAAGCCATACCCTCAAAAACGATGAACATCACCATACTTAAAACAGAGGTAAATATCCATTCGGGAGATGCCGTTCTTATATAAGTGAAAAATTCACCAAAGGAAAAGTCCTGGCTTACCCATATTATCAGAAATATGCTCAAGAGAGCTATCAGTACGAAAATAAGAGTAAACAGAACGTTTTTATTTTGAAATAGGCGCAATAATTTATTTTTCATTTACAATGTTACCTTAAAGTTTAACTTGAGCTGAGAATCGGTTGAATATCTTCCACACGGAGAAACGTTTTGAAATAAACGCTGATATTTCCACGAAAAGCACACCTGCAATTATATCTATAAAAAAGTGCTGTTTTACTAAAACCGTGGATGCAAAAACGAAGATGGTGAGAATTAATTGAAGAACAGGGTACCACTTCGGTGAATTTTTCATCATAAGCGAACCGCGGAAGCACAGCCAACTCGTTACACAGTGCATTGACGGAAACAGATTCACGGGTGTATCAAGAGTATAAATAAGTTTAGTTATGTTGTCAAAAATACTGTTTCCGACTATTTCGGGACGTACGATAGACGTTGGTATTGCTAAAAAGCATATCATGCCGAATATGTTTGCGATAACGTCAGTGGTAAGAATATGATAGCACGCATCTTTATCGGCGTGGCAGTGATATACGTATGAAAAAAACCACTGTATGTATGCCAGAACGTAAAACAGTATGAAGAACGGCACGAACGGTATGACATCGTCAATAGGAAGTGAAAGGTCGTAGTGCGTATGGTCTTCTGTTACGAGCTTTGTGAAAAAGTACTGTGAATATCGGAATATGATGGTTATGGCAAGCGGAATGATCGCATATTCAGGCAGTATATAATATATCCGTTTTTTAAATCCCATACGTTCACCCGCTTTCTTTAGAGAGTATCATTAAATGATTAACTATAATATAATACCATATATAATGTGAAAATTCAATAGAAAATATGCAATTTGCGTTATACAAATATTTCAAAACAAAAATCCCCCCCGTTTGTGATGAACGGGGGGATAAATGAACGTTATATTATTTCCGAATAACTGCCGAGATATTTGAAGTCCTCGCACATAACGTCAAGTTCGCTCATGAGATGAGCAAATTCGGCGGAATATACTGACGTTTCAAGATCAAAATAGAACATAAATTCGAAATCGCGCTCAGGTAATGGACGGCTTTCGAGTTTGATAAGGTTTATACCGAGTGAATAAAATCTTGCAAGTACACGGTAAAGCGCACCGGGCTTATGAGGAAGTATCATCATAACAGATGTTTTATCAGCGCCGGGGTAAATTTCAAGATTTTTTGAAATACAAATAAATCTCGTGTGATTGTTACCTGCATCCTGAACGCTGCTTTTTAGCGTGTTGAGTCCGTACAGTTCAGCGCAGTATCTTGACGAAAGCGCGGCGATGTCGCGTCTTTCACTGTTTGCAACGGTTTGCGCCGCAACTGCTGTGTTTTCGCACGTCGTTATCTTGATGCCGTGTAACGTTTTGAGAAATTCCGAGCACTGCGCAATAGCCTGTTCCTGCGATATAATTTCTTTTATTTCGGAAAGCTCAACTCCCGGTTTAGCAAGGAGGCTGTGGTCAATTTTAATTCTTGTACTGCGTACGATGTGGAAGTTTCTGTTTATCATAAGGTCATAGACCTTGTTTACGGAACCTGCCGTGCTGTTTTCAATAGGGAGTACGCCGTATTTGCACATACCTTTTTCGATAGCCGTAAATACGTGCTCAAATGTTGAGCAGTACATAATTTTACTGTCACGGAACAGCTTGTCGCACGCGATCTGAGAATATGCTCCTTCCGTGCCTTGACAGGCAACTATGGGAGATTTCGGGAACAGCTTATCGGTGTTGTCTATTGCATCCATTATATCGGTATACAATTCGCTTTTCTTGGCAAGTATGCCTCCTTGATATGAACGGCTTAACTCAAACATAAGCGAGTAAAGGACACGTACGTAGTCTTTCATATCATCTTCCGCCATATCGCTTACTGCGGCGAGCTTTTCTCTTTCGCGCAGCGCATCGAGAACGGGCAGAGAATTGATCTTCTTGTATTCTGCTATATCTTTTGCTGTTTCCATTCTTTTTTGGAAAAGTTCAATGAGCTGTGCATCTATTTCGTCTATGTTTTTACGAAGTTCCTTGATGTCCATTTTCTTTTACTCCATTATTTCTCTTATTTTGCGCACTTTGTCCGCGACATCGGCAAACTGCTCAGGCGTGAGTGACTGCGCACCGTCGCACCAAGCGTGCATGGGATCATTGTGAACCTCTATCATTATACCGTCAGCACCTGCGGCGGCTGCGGCAAGTGCCATCGGCTTTACGAGCTTTGATATGCCCGTTGCGTGGCTGGGATCGACTATGACGGGGAGATGCGAAAGCTCCTTGAGAAGCGGAACCGCCGCCAAGTCAAGTGTGTTTCTTGTGTATGTTTCGTACGTTCTGATTCCTCTTTCGCAAAGGATTATGTTGCAGTTTCCGGCTGACATAATGTATTCCGCACTCATAAGAAGTTCTTTCATAGTGTTGGCAAGTCCGCGCTTGAGGAGAATGGTCTTGTTCGTCTTGCCGAGCTCTTTAAGAAGCTCGAAGTTCTGCATATTACGTGCTCCGACCTGAATAACGTCAACCTCCTCAAAAAGCGGAAGGTGGTTGCTGTTCATAATTTCCGTGACAATAGGCATTCCCGTTGCGCGCTTTGCCTCTATAAGAAGCTCAATGCCGGTTGATTTCAAACCCTGAAAATCATAAGGAGAGGTTCTCGGCTTGAATGCGCCGCCGCGCAAAAGTCCGGCACCGGCCGCTTTTACGCTTTCGGCAACGGAAATTATCTGTTCACGGGATTCGACAGAGCAGGGCCCTGCTATCATTGCAAAATTGCCCCCGCCTATTTTTATTCCTCCGATATCAATGACTGTGTCATCGGGGTGAAATTTTTTACTGCATTGTTTAAACGGCTCGCTTACCTTTTTTACGCTTTCGACGATATCCAGGCTTGCGATAAGATCTATATCAATGTTTGACGTATCGCCTATAAGTCCGATGACAGTATAGTTGTGTCCCTCGGAAATATGAACATCAATATTCTGAATCTTAAGCCACTGTACGAGAGTGTCCATCTGCTCGTGTGTAGTACCTTTTTTGAGAACCGCAATCATTTTAATATATCTCCCTTTGAAAAATTACATAAAAAACGGCACGAATCTTCGTGCCGCTAAAACCCTTAATTATATATTGGGATGAAAAATTCAGCAACACAAAGAACTATTACCTCTAAAGCAAAAGCAAAAGTAATAGTAAAAGTATGTAGCTGTAAAGCAAAACTTTTTCATTTTCATATAACCCCTATTAGTTCTGTAACGATAATAACACAACAAATCACAAATAATAAGAATTTTTTTTGTTTATTTGGTAAACTTTAAATTTATTTTACTGAATTTGAAAAAATAATTTCAGTTTTTCAGATTTATTTTTTCTAAAAGTATTGACAAGATGAAAGTTTTGTGGTAATATAAACAACGTTGTGAAAACAACACGATCCATTAGCTCAGAAGGTAGAGCACTTGACTTTTAATCAAGGTGTCCGGAGTTCGACTCTCCGATGGATCACCAGAAAAGCGACAAGGTTTTCTTGTCGCTTTTTTAATTAAATTCGTTCTTCGAACAATGAAATATTGCTTCGCAATACGAAATACGCTTTGCGTATGAAATGTGCTTACGGCACGTTAAAGAACGAATTTTATTTCATCTGAAGCTGTTAGGCTGAAGATTTCATCCTGCAACGCAGGATTTCATTTCTTTATACACAATTTCCTCATTGACAAAACCTACATATTGTATTACAATATATTCAAAAGCAGGGGAGAACGAAAATGAAGCGTATAAATGAAATAAAATTAAAAGAAAACATTGAAAAAAGAATAAATTCAGATATTGAAAAAAATCTTGTCGGCGGTGCGTGCGTTCTTGTAAAACAAAACGGTGTGACCGTATATGAAAACGCATTCGGTGTCAAAGACCATAACACGAACGAGCCTTTGCAAATGGATGCCGTTTTCAGACTTGCATCAATGACGAAACCCGTAACGGCAGTAGCTGTGCTTATACAGGTATCAAGAGGAATTATCGGACTTTACGATCCGATTGAAAAATATTTGCCGTCATACGGTGAAATGGATATAGGCAAGCTTGACGAAAACGGAAACATCGTCAAGGTCGGTAAGGCGAAAAATAAGCTTCGTGTGATACATTTTCTGACACATTCAAGCGGTGTAGGCACACACGACGTAGGCGATAAATTTATATCAACGATGCCAAAAGAGAAGTTTTCAAGCTTAAAGGACGTTGTTGACTATCACGCAGACTGTCCTCTTGCATTTGAGCCGAACTCCTCGCAGTATTACAGTCCGCTTGTAGGCTTTGACGTGCTTGCAAGAATAGTTGAAATATCATCGGGAATGTCGTATGATAAATTCTTGGAAAAAGAAATTTTCACACCGCTCGGTATGTCTGAAACGACGTACGAGCCGTCAGAGGAGCTTTGTGAAAGAATGGTGTCGATACACGACAGAGTAGACGGCAAGAGCGTATCCGTTGACAGAAAAAGCGCACACAGAAAGTTTCATTTCAGTGGCGGTGCCGGTCTTGTGTCAACGATTTACGACTATTCGAAATTTGCGGAAATGCTGTTGAACGGCGGACTTTTACCCGATGAGCTTATGTTTGCGATGACTCGCCCCCAGCTTCCGTATCACGTAATGCCGGGCAATCAGATATGGGGACTCGGTATGAGAGTTATAACGGACGACAGCTACAAGCTTCTTCCGAAAGGCTCGTTCGGCTGGAGCGGCGCGCATGGCACGCACTTTTGGGTAGATCCTGCTAACAAAATAACCGCGGTATATATGAAAAATTCAAGACACGACGGCGGCGCGGGTGCGGTTACCGCAAACAATTTTGAAGAAGACGTAACAGCATCGCTTGAGGATTGAATAAGACTGTTTAAATTATAATTTTAAATTTATAACTATCTTTTACATTTCTGTTGCACCTCTCGCTCACTCGGCGGAGGCGCAGATTTCCTGTTGAAATCTATTTTTAAAGTAAAAAACGCTGTGAGCTTTATCCTTTTGGATTTGGCTACAGCGTTTTTTTGATTGTTTATTTTGAAAATTCCGAAATCATATTTTTAAGCGCATCAGAAAAATCAACGGGGTTATCGTATTTCGGTGAATGACCGCATCCGTCTATAAGAACAAAGTCCTTTTCAAGAGCTGAACCGTAATCTTTGGCGCCTTAGTTTTAAAATTGTTTTATTTCAGCTCGTAACCGCAGAATTTAATGGCGGCTTTTGCAAGCTCGGTCGTTGAATCGATAACGGGATTTTGTATTCCGAGAAGCTCCGTGGCGATGGGAAGCTCCGTACAGCCGAGGATGAAATAGTCAGCACCTCGTTCGGACAGCCCGTTTATAACCGTCATCATATCGTCGCGGTAACTTTCTGCAGGCGCATTTGCCTTTACACCGTCATAGATTACACGCATAACGGCTTCTTGTTCTTTATCGTTGGGCGTGATAAAATCCACACCAAATTCCGAAAGTATGTTATCGTAAAGCTTTGAGGAAATTGTACCGTTAGTCGCAAGTATTGCGGCTTTTTTGTTCGGAAATTTTTCAAGTGATGCTTCAGCAGTTGCCGTCAACATACTGATGAACGGTACATCCGTGAGCTTTTGTAACTTCGGTAAAAAGAAATGAGCTGTATTGCAAGTCATTATAATGCAGTCCGCGCCGCATTGTTCAAGCTTTTTCACAGAATCTGCCATTTGGGGAACAGGATCTTTACCGCCTGACAAAATGGCGGCAGTTCTGTCGGGAATATACGGATTGTTGTCAATGAATATCCGTATATGCTCGGTATCGCGTTCAGCTTTTGTCAGGTTAACGATCTTTGTGAAGATGTCGGTTGTTGCCAACGGCCCCATCCCACCTAAGATGCCGATGCTTTTTTTCATATTTTACCTCATTGTATTCATTAAACATCACATTATATCATATAAATGATGAACAAGTCAAGAATTTTGAAGTGTTGCATATAATAAAATGAGATCTTTTGAAGGAGGAAATATGACAAATAATACAAATTTCGGTTATCTCGGCGTTACGGTGACGACGGCGCTCGATGCAATACCCGTACAAGGTGCAACGGTTACCGTATCACGGTTTGAAAACGGTACGGACGTACCCGTCAAAATACTTACAACGAACTCGGACGGCAAGACGGATATAATCATACTTCCGACACCGCCGAGGGAAAACTCACTTACACCGAATCCCACAGGACCTTCGTATTCCGTTTATAACGTTCGGGTAGATAAGGAAGGATTTTATACGCAGAACAGTCTGAACGTGCCTATTTTTACCGGTATAACTTCGATTCAGCCGATGAGACTTATACCGCTTGTCTACGGTCAGTTTGGAAACGGACAGCCGGAAAGAATACCTTATTCGGAGCTGACAAGTGAAAGCCAGACGGGCGAAAACTTGCGGTAAGGTGGGCAGATATGGCGAATTTACCTTTTATCCCGGAATTTATAACGGTCCATCTCGGACGCCCCGATGAGTATGCTGAAAACGTTACCGTATCATTTCCCGAATACATAAAAAACGTAGCTTCCAGTGAGCTTTATCCGACGTGGCCGGAATCGGCTCTGCGAGCCAATATTCTGGCGCAGATATCGTATGCGCTTAACCGTGTTTATACTGAATATTACAGGGCAAGCGGATACGATTTTGATATTACATCCTCAACGTCAGTTGACCAGAGCTTTGTAAGAGGCAGAGATATATTTGAAAACGTCAGCGAGATAGTTGACGATATATTCAATAATTACATTGTAAGACGCGGAAATATTGAACCGCTGTTTGCTTCTTACTGCAACGGTACGACGACAACGTGCGAGGGGCTTTCACAATGGGGGAGCGTTGACAGGGCAAACGAAGGTCTTATTCCTTATGAGATATTACAGTATTACTATGGCGAAAATATCGACCTTGTTCAGAATGCTCCCATAGATAATATCGAGCCGTCAAATCCATTGAATCCGCTTAAACTCGGAAGCATCGGAGAGGATGTAAGGCAGGTACAGCTGAAGCTTAACAGAATAAGTAAAAACTATCCTTCGATTCCAAAAATCGTTCCCGTTTCGGGATTTTTTACGGAATCTACGGAAAATGCTGTCAAGGAATTTCAGAGGATATTCAACCTCACGGTTGACGGCATCGTCGGAAAAGCAACGTGGTATAAGATACAGTTTCTTTATAACGGAGTCAAGCGTCTGAATGACCTTGCAGGCGAAGGTCTTGTTTATGAAGAAGTAAAAAAACAGTTTCCCGATACGCTCAGCCTTGGCGCCGAGGGAGATTACGTTGCTATCCTTCAGTACTATTTGCGTGTTATAGGGGACTATTATAATTCCGTTCCGAAGATAGAGGTTACGAGAGTTTACGACGAAGATACGGAAAATGCAGTTTCCGAATTTCAGTATATTTTCGGTCTCGAGCCCGACGGCATAACGGGAGAACTTACGTGGGCGGCAATATTCGATGCGTATTACGGTATCATACAAAGCTTGCCTGCAGATATAATTTCATCAGCAACAGCACCGTTCAGCGGAAATTATCTTGCGCTCGGCTCAAGCGGAGACGAGGTTTCACGTGTTCAGGAGTATCTGAACGTTGTGGCGACGGTTTACCCGTCGATAGTTCCGCCGCCGCAGACAGGGGTTTACGCTTCACAGACAGAGGAAGCGGTCAGAGAATTCCAACGGCTTTTCGACCTGACTGTGACGGGAATAATCGAACCGATAACGTGGGATGAGCTGACGGAACAGTACGTTCTTATAAGCGAGGGCAATTTAAGAAGCGAAGGACAGTTTGCAAACGAAGCATCAACAGCCATTGAGGAGGGCACGGTATGAACAGTCAGAATACACCTAATTTTTTTGCATCGGCAGACCAGAAAAGCATCAACAGAGAAATACAGAATATGCTGTATTACATATCTTTTTTTGACAAGGATATTCCGCGTGTGTATCCCGATGGAATATATGGCGAGGAAACGGAGAATGCTGTACGGATATTTCAGGAGCAAAGCGGACTTGAAGCTACAGGTCGTGTTAATTATGAAACTTGGGTTCGGCTGCGTGAAAGATATCTTTCTCTGAGCGACAAGAATGCTGCGCCGATACGTATTGCGATATTTCCCTCAACTCTTTACGAAACACAAACAGGTGAAACAAGCGGCATCGTCACCGTCATACAGATACTGCTTGACGAGCTTTCTGAGCATCTGCCCATAGGTTCCGTTGAAAGAACGGGGGTGAACGACGAACAGACGATAGAAGCGGTAAGAAAATATCAGAATATAAGAAACCTTCCTTTGACCGGAATGGTTGATAAAAGAACATGGGATGCGCTTGCAACAGACTATGAGATATACGAAAAAAAATCCGAATGACTGTGTATATATTCACATCATCGAACCCATAATCCATGTGATAAAGTTGTTATGAGGTGGATATGTACAATAAACTTACAAAAACGGCTGAAAGTGCGATCTCTCATGCGGTAAAACACGCGAAAAAGATGGGGCATACGTATGTCGGAACGGAGCATTTACTCCTCGGACTTTTAAGTGAAAAAGGGTGTATTGCAGCGAAAATACTCGTCAGCCGAGGAATAGAATCCGGTACCGTCAGCGACATGATAGAGGAAGCCGTAGGATTTGGAGAGGTTACGGATATCAGCTCTAAAGATATGAGTCCAAGAGCGAAAACCGTTATAAATAATGCCTCATGTGAGGCAATGAAATATTCGTCTCCCTGTATCGGAACAGAGCATATCCTGCTGTCATTAATGACCGAAAGCGACAGCACGGCATACCGTATAATCAGTGCTCACGGAGCAAAGCTTTCCGAACTCTATACAGATATAATGGCGTTTATAGACAGCGGAAACTCCGATAAAAATGTTTTCACTAAAGAGAAAAAAACAAAAGCATATCTTAAAGATATGCCGACGATAAAACAGTACGGAAAAAATCTTAACGAAGAAGCTCTGAAGGGCAAATTTGATCCCGTTATCGGCAGAGAAGAAGAAATGCAAAGAGTCATTCAGATACTGTCCAGACGAAACAAAAACAACCCCTGCCTTATAGGTAAGGCAGGAGTTGGAAAAACGGCTATTGCTGAGGGGCTTGCACTGAAGATAGTGAACGGAGAAGTACCGTCTGATCTTGAAAACAGGGTAATATTTTCAGTGGATATGAGTGCGATGCTTGCCGGGGCAAAATACCGCGGTGAATTTGAGGACAGGATGAAAAACATAATAAGCGAGGTCGCGAAAAATCCCTGCGTTATTTTGTTTATCGACGAGCTTCATACGATAGTAGGTGCCGGGGCAGCTGAGGGTGCAATCGATGCGGCTAACATTCTGAAGCCTGCCTTGGCAAGAGGAGAAATGCAGATAATAGGCGCAAGTACGCCCGATGAATACAGAAAGAGCGTTGAAAAAGATTCGGCACTTGAAAGAAGATTTCAGCCCGTGGACGTACCGGAACCGTCGAAGGAAAAGGCATACGATATTCTTTGCGGAATAAGAGAAAGATACGAACAGCATCACCGCGTTGCAATATCCGACGGAGCTATGCGCGCCGCGGTTGAGTTATCGGAAAAATTCATAACCGACAGATGTTTTCCCGATAAAGCGATAGACCTGATCGACGAAGCATGCAGCAGAAAAAAGGTGGCTTTATTTGAATTTCCCGAGGATATCTTGAACGGCGAAAAAGAGCTTAAAAAGCTTTCTGAAGAAAAGGAAAGCGCAATAAGGAATCAAGAATTCGACCGAGCGTGCAGGATACGCGAAAAAGAAAAGAAACTGTTAAATATACTGAATGAAAAAAAGAATACGGTTTTGCGTGAAAGAGAAAGCGGAAATTTAACGGTAACTCCCGACGATATTGCAAGCGTTATCACGGGAATAACTAAAATACCTACGGGCAGATTGCTTGAGGGCGAGGGCGAATTTTTACGCACTCTGGAAGAAAAGCTTAACGAAAAAATAATAGGGCAAAGCGATGCTGTTGCGTCTGTTTGCCGTGCTGTTATGCGCGCCAGAGTGGGAATTAAAGATCCGTCAAGACCGTGCTCGTTTATTTTCAGCGGACCTACGGGTGTCGGTAAAACGATGTTGTGTCGTGAGCTTGCACGGCTAATGTTTTCAAATGACCGTTCGTATATCAAGCTTGATATGAGCGAGTACATGGAAAGTCATTCCGTTTCCCGTATGATAGGTGCGCCACCGGGATATTCCGGCTACGAGGAGGGCGGCAGACTCACCGAAGCGGTACGCAGACAGCCGTATTCCGTCGTCGTTTTTGACGAGATAGAAAAGGCGCACAAGGATGTTTTCAATATACTTCTGCAGATACTCGACGAGGGCCGTCTGACCGACGGATGCGGTGCCGAAGTGAGCTTTAAAAACTGTATAGTCATAATGACATCTAACGTTGGTTTTGAGAATCTCGGCAGAGAAATAAACTTCGGTTTTTTGTCGGAAAAAAGCAATAAAACGGATGAAAAATCTCTTAATGAAAAAACGAACTCGGCTTTGAAAAAACTGTTTACATCGGAGCTTCTGAACCGAGTTGATGAGACTGTTGTGTTTCGCTTTCTGACACGCGATGACGGAAGGAAAATTGCAGAAAAAATGCTTTACGAACTTCAGAAAAGATGCACTGAAGCAGGATGTTTTCTCAGCTTTTCCCCCGACGTGAGTTCGTATATAGCCGATATGGGGTGCGGCAGAGAATACGGAGCGAGAAATCTGCGCCGTGTGATAAGAAAACAGATCGAGGATGTCATATCTTTCAAACTTCTGAATGAAAAAATAAACGGTAACTGCAAACTTAACGTTGACGTTACGGACGGCGAACTCGTTTTTTTGGGGGACACCGAATCAGACCTGGCAATAAGTTCATTAAAATATTAAAATTACGGGTTGACTATTTCATTCGGTGATGGTATAATTAATAAAAAATCTAAGGAGGATAAATGAAATGAAGGTTACTAAAGAATCGATCATAGGCGATATTCTTGATTTTGATCCCGGTACGGCTGAATTCTTTTTTGAAATAGGAATGCACTGCCTTGGATGTCCCCACTCGAGAGGCGAATCCGTTGAAGATGCATGCGCCGCACACGGCACAGATGCAGATGCTCTTATCGCAAAGATAAATGCATATCTTGAAAACAAATAAGAACTGATGCAAAACGGGCTTTCACCGATAAAGTGAAAGCCCGTGAGTTTTTATAGCATGGAGCTGTCTTTTTTTATGCCGTTTATGGCATTTGTGAGCATTTTTTTGTGCGTATCGGGGAATGTTTTGTACAGATTTCTGCATAGTCCGTCACTGTATATGAGTTTGATCGTTTTATAAGATGTTTCAATTTTATCAACGTGCTTGAGTTCGTGTGCATCATACATATTTCTGGTTATCAATATGTAATACGTTTTCCTCGATTCTGCAATAAGATTGCCTGTTTTCGCCTTGTATCCGAAGTAGATGAAGTTGTAATACTTGTACGAACGGACGTATGTTTTGCGGAAAATACGGTGATACCTCACGTTGTGTTCGCTGAAAGAAACGGTTACCCACCATTTGGATATGCAATACACCGTTGCCGCTACCAGAAGCACAGCCAATCCGATAAACAGCATCTGCCCTCTGAAAATATCCGTTTCTTCCGGCAGATTGATTTCTTTGTCGAGAATGAAAAACATCGCGGAAGACGCTGCAACGCCGATGATACAACACCAAATTGAACAGTAAAGAGCTATGCGATTAAGTCTGACGATAGTTTTTTTTCCTTCTTTTTTCATATCCAACCGTATCCTTTGAAATATTTGCTATATTATACAACTTTTTTTTCGGTGTGTCAACACAAAATATACTTCAATGTGTTTATCCCGACGGAATATGCGTATCGCGACGGTATTTGATGGAATTCCTATATAATAATATAATTTTATTTTGAATTATAGTTGACTAAAGTGAAATGTTGTGCTATAATGTTGCATGATAGGTGTGTTTTACACAATGGCAAAATTTACAAATGGTGAAGATATGTACAAAAAGTTTTTTAAACGTTTATTTGATATAATTTTTTCTCTGCTCGGAATCATTTTTCTTGCGCTTCCGATGCTGATAATAGTTCTTATTATCCGAACAAACAGCAAGGGGCGTGCGGTGTTTTCACAGACACGTGTCGGACTTCATAAAAAGCCCTTCAAAATATATAAGTTCCGCACGATGTACATAGAAACTCCTGAAAACATTCCGTCAAGAGAGTTTGAAGATCCCGACAGATGGATAACAAAACCCGGAAGGATACTCCGCAAGACAAGCCTTGATGAGATACCTCAGCTTTTTAACATTCTTAAAGGGGAAATGTCATTTGTCGGACCGCGTCCGGTTATTCCGAACGAGGAAAATCTCATCGCGATGAGAGATGAAAACGGTTCAAATGCCGTTCTGCCGGGACTTACGGGCTGGGCTCAGGTCAACGGACGTGATGAACTTGAGGCTCTCCCTAAATCGAAATTTGACGGCGAATATGTAAAAGCACTGGAAAAAGGATTTTTTTCCGCTGTCGGTATGGATATCAAGTGTATTTTTATGACCGTGAAGTCGGTAATCAAAAAAGAGGGAATACTTGATAACCACTATTACAAGGACGAAAACGAAAAGTCCAAGAAAGAAGAAACGAAAGTAAGATAAACTCTGTGTGGTAATATACTGCACGATTTGTTCTGAAACTTGATTGATAAGGTGAACGTGTTATGGATGTTACTGCGGTAATAATAACAAAAAACGAAGAAAAAAACATTACCGATTGCATAAAATCGATTGAGGGATTCGCTGAAAGAATACTTATAATCGACAGCGGAAGCGCGGATAAAACGTGTGAGCTGGCAAGGGAACTCGGCTGTGAGGTGCATTATCACGAATTCGAAACTCACGCCAAGCAACGCAATTGGGCAATAGATAATCTCGACATCAAAACGAAGTGGATACTCAGACTTGATGCCGATGAAAGATTTACACCGGAATTTACGAACGAGGTGTCGCGTCTTATCAAAGAGCACGATAATGACGATGTCAACGGTATAGCTGCCGAGGCATGGCTCTATTTTATGGGAAGACGCATAAAACACGGCTGCAGAAACAAACGTAAGATACTGCTGTTCAAAACCGGAAAGGGCAGAATAGAGGATCGCAGAGTGGACGAGCATACAGTGTTGCTTGAAGGCGTATCCGTTGAAACGAAGGAAAGATTCATACATTACGATTTCAAGGATATGAACAACTGGATAAACAAGCTCAATTGGTACGCAACGAAGGAAATGCAGGATTATCTTGAGTATACGCAGGGCAAACGCACCGATTATACAAATGAGGATGCCGCGCTTTCCGCCGTGCGCAAAAAGAAATTCGGATTTTATTACAAGCTTCCTATGTTTATAAGATGCTATATGCTGTTCGTCTATTTCTACATTTTCCGTCTTGGTTTTCTTGACGGAAAAGAGGGATTCGTATACAACTATATGTACCACAGATGGTACAGAACCCTCGTTGACAGTAAAATACTTGAATACAAAAAGAATCCCACTGCCTTTAAAGATTCTTCTTCATTCTGAAAGCGAACTGTATTGTATATGAATGACGTAAAGATAACTGTTATAGTCCCTTGTTACAACTGTGAAAAAACAGTTGTTGAAACGTTGGATGCACTCAACGGTTCGGCAGAGCTTATATATGAGGTCATTTGTGTCAACGACGGTTCGACCGATTCCACGTTGGATATTTTAAATAGATACACAAAAGAAACGGCTCTCAATATAAAGATAGTTGATTCTGAAAACTGCGGCGTAAGCGTTGCAAGAAACAAGGGAATAGAAGCCGCGGGCGGCGACGTGCTTTTGTTTTTGGATGCGGATGATAAATATTCACCGCTTTTCTTTCAAAAGATACTGTCGCATTATAAAGAATACGACACGGTCTACGGATATTTCACAAGGGATGAAAGCACTCTTGAAATTGATGTCGACGGTGAATGTGCCGTAAGTAAAGATATGATCTCGGTACAGACTGAATTTATGGTCAATAAGGAACGCTGTCATACGGCGGCTTTTTCGTATAAAAAACAGATAATCGACGAATGGCACCTTCGATTTACACCGGGTGCAAGATACGGAGAGGATTGGGAATTTACAACGAAGTATCTGAGTTTGTGCCGTAACGCAATGTGCTTGAACAGACGTATATTTTTTTACCGTGATTCCGATGTGTCTGTAATAAAAAGTCCGACGTATGCACATGCTCACGCAATTGAGGCGGCTGTAAGAACGGAAGAGTTTTTAAATAAAAACGAAAGCGCCTTTTATCCGGAATTTTCTATATACATGCGGCACAGAGCTGTTTTTTCGGTAGCGCACAATTTTTCAAAGTTCAAAAGAAAAGATCTGTTCGATAAACTGACAAAAGAATATCCTGTAAGACAGGCGATGAGTGCAATGCTCAAAAGTAAACATAACGGCATAAAAGTCAAGCTTGCATCACTTTCATGCCTTTTGTCAAAAAATCTGTTTTTCTATGTAGTGGGAAGAATGTAATGCTTGATATACTGTTTATTTCGAGGCTGATACCCGAGTGTATGGACAAAGATGTCCGTGATAAAATGACGAATACTATGGATGATGCCGCAATTGCGTGGCAAAATCACATAATTTCGGGTATAGAAGAAAATACGGGTGAGCCGGTAAAGCTTCTGAATTTTCTTCCCGTCAGGTCTTATCCGAGCTACTATGCAGATATATACATCAAGCGTTCCGAGTTTTCGCATACGGACGGCGCAAAGGATATTAATCTTCCGTTTTTGAATCTGATGTTTGTCAAGCGTCTTTTTCAAGGCCGGCCGTTAAAAAAAGAAGCGAAAAAATGGGCGCGTGATAACCGTGGGAAAGTAAAGTCTGTCGTTATATATACACTGTATCCTGAATTTTTGGCAGCGGCATCTGCGGTGAAAAAGATAGATCCCGATATAAACGTAACGGCAATTGTGCTTGACTTGCCGCAATACTCCATTCTCACAAACAATATGGGGCTGCTCAACAGACTGTATCTTAAATGGAGCAAGAAAAAAGCGGACAAGCTGATAAAAAACGTGGATTCATTTGTTTTTCTGACGGAGTCTATGCGTTATCCCCTCGGTGTTGAAAATAAACCGTACGGTATCATTGAAGGTATTTGCTCTGAAGAATTCGGTGATGATGCGCCCGCAAAAAAAGAAAATACCGTTATGTACGCAGGAACACTTCACGAAAGATTCGGTGTCATGAAGCTCGTCAGGGCATTTGAAAAGATAGAATCTTACGATATGACGCTTGTAATATGCGGATACGGTGATTCGGAAGATGCTGTAAAAGAAGCCGCAGAACGTGATGGGCGTATTGTTTTTGCAGGACAGCTCAAACGTGATGATGTAATAAAGCTTATGCTGAATGCCTCGGTGATTGTCAATCCCCGAGGAAATAAAGAGGAGTTTACAAAGTACAGCTTCCCCTCAAAAAATCTCGAAGCACTTTCGTCGGGTGTTCCGTTTATCGGATATAAGCTCGACGGTATCCCCGATGAATACGATGAGTTTATTAATTATCCCGCAGATGATTCTGATGATGCTTTAGCAAAATGCATTTTTGATGTATGCCGTGACGAAAACGGAGTATACACTCAAAAAGCAAGGCTTGCCAAAGATTGGGTGCGCAAAAATAAAAACAGCCGTATTCAGGCTGAAAAACTTTTAAATTTGATTTTGGAGAGTAATAGTGAACAGTAATTCAAGACATATTAACCTGGAAAAAATTTTTCCTGTGTTTATTGTACTACTTATGCTATTCTGTTCCCACGACACGCTGTTGTTCGGAACGAATGAAAACGAAACATTTATAACTATACGTAAGATAGTTCCGTTTGTGATCGTAGCTATGACCTTCCCGTATGTTTTCTTCAACCGATTTGTAGATACGTGGAAAACATTTGGAATGATATTGCTTTTTGTTATCCCGTTTTTTTCTTGTATCGTAAATAATGAGCCTTACGATAACTATATATACCGCGGAGTTATTATTATTTCTGCTGCATTTTTTGCGCTTGTTTTCGATTTGAAAAGATTTTTTGAAATATACAATAAGATAATGAAGTTTCTGACAGTATGGTCATGTTCTGTGTGGCTTATATCCGTACTGTTACCGAGCTTTATCAAAATGTTCCCGCTTATAAGTAATTACGAGTCCCGTGACTATTACTTTGTAATTTTTTCAAACGTAAGTTATTTCGAAAATATTTCAAGAAACCTCGGTATATTCCGTGAACCCGGAGTGTATATTATATTTCTCGTCATCGCAATTATCGGAGAAATGCTTGTACTTGAGAACAAACGCAAAAGAATTAACATAATGCTGTATTGTTTGGGGATGTTCACAACGCTTTCAACTGCAGGTTATATTTTGCTGTTCGTTTTGGCGGCGTATTACCTTTTAATATATCACGATTCTATAAAGGAATCGGTCATTATTCTTATTGCTATTATGCTCGGATTTTTGGTTGCGTATCAATTTGGTATGCTTGATATGGTTTTTGAAAAGTTTTCTGACGGTACTAACACGTACGGATCGTGGTTTTCACGTATGTCATCAATAACCAAGAATGTTGAAATTACGTTAGCGAATCCGGTGTTCGGCATAGGAAGATATGCTCTTTATGATCTCACTCTTGCCGTTGACGGTGTTTATACAGCCGATGCGAACACAAACACAATACTCATAGGAAGTGCGGCATACGGCGTGGCTTTCGGTATTATAACTCTGTTTTCGTGCTTGCGTTTTTCGTATTATATATGCAAAAAGAGAATTTTCTCAACGATAGTAATCTTTCTCATTCTTATTGCGGCGCTGTCGAACGAAGATATGGGACAGAATTATCTGTATTATTTGATAGTTTTCTTTGGTCTGTTCGCTTCTTTTGAAGATTTAGAAGAGAAGAGTAAAACTGAAAATGTAATGGGTGGTGCTTATGCCGAAAATAGTCTCGCTTAATCTCGGTAATTTCGGAAGTACCGGACGTATTGCAAAAGGCATCGTTGAGATTTCAAGAAAAGAAGGGTATGATACGTATTTTGCATATCCCGATAATCTTTTTAACGTGCCTGCGCAAAGCGGTGATATAAGGATCTCATCTGACATCGTGCGAAGAATAAATGAAAGAGCATCCTATTACACCGGTTATATAGGATGCTTTTCGTTTTTTACAACGTGGCGTCTTATAAAAAAGATGAAAAAGATAAAGCCTGATATACTCCATCTTCACAATATACACAATTCTTATGTAAACCATTCAATGCTGTTTCGGTATATAAAAAAGCACAATATAAGAACGGTGTGGACACTTCACGATTGCTGGGCTTTTACGGGGCAGTGCCCGTATTTTACACTTGAAGGGTGTGAAAAATGGAAGGACGGCTGCTGCGCTTGTTCATTGTATAAGCAATATCCCGCCGCTTGCTATGACAATACAGAAAAAATGTGGAAGCTTAAAAAGAAATGGTTCACGGGTGTTACAAATATGACGCTTGTGACACCGTCTTTGTGGCTGTCAGCGCTTGTGAAGCAGTCGTTTTTAAAGGAATATCCCGTCCGTGTTATCAACAACGGAATAGACCTTTCCGCGTTTAAGCCGACAGAAAGCGATTTTCGTAAAAAATACGGTCTGGAAGACAAGTTCGTTATACTTGGCATAGCATTTGATTGGGGCATAAGAAAAGGTTTTGATGTGTTTTTGAAGCTTGCAAGTATGCTCGGTGATGAATTTGCAATAGTTCTTGTGGGAACTACAGACGAGATAGATAAGCAGTTACCTGACAATATCGTATCTATTCACAGAACGGCGGATCAAAAAGAGCTTGCGGAAATATATACCGCGTGCGATGTGTTTGTTAATCCCACGAGGGAAGATAATTTTCCGACGGTAAACATCGAATCTCTTGCCTGTGGAACGCCTGTCATTACGTTCAATACGGGCGGAAGCGTTGAAATACCCGATGAAACGTGCGGCGCTGTCGTTGAATGTGAAGACGTGGACGGATTGCTTAACAAAATACACGAATTCAAGGCTGAACCTAAATCTGAAGAAAATTGCCTTTTAAGGGCACAAATATTTGATAAAAATCTGAATTATGAAAAATATATCGCATTATATAAGGAATTATAAATTTACAAAGGAGATATGGTGAATGGGCAATAACCGATTTTTACAAAACGCCTCTTGGCTGATGATCGGCCAGGTGTTACGACTTATTTTGTCATTCTTTGTCGGTATAATAACCGCCCGTTTCCTCGGAACTACAAATCTTGGCACGATAGATTACGTTGCATCCTATATTGCTTTTTTTACAGCATTGATAGGCTTCGGACTTAACGGTATTGTCGTTCACGAATTTGTAAATCACAGCGATTCGGAAGGAAAGATACTCGGTACGGCTATCTTTATGCGATTCGTCGTGGGACTTATATCTGTTCCGGCTTTTCTTGTAATCGTTTTTGCTGTAGACGGATATGATAAAACTATAATGACCGTTGCGCTTATGCAGTCATTACAGCTTCCGTTTCTCTGCTTTGATACCATAAATTATTGGTATCAATATAAATCAAAATCAAAATATGTAGTTGTGATACAGACTGTTGCATATATTGCAAGCGCTTTGTACAAGATCTTTTTGCTGATCATGGAAAAAAGCGTTGGTTGGTTTGCTCTTGCTGTATCAATAGACTATATTTTGCTTGGCTTGCTTTATATGTTCATTTATAATAAGCATAGGGAACAAAAGCTCGGGCTTTCACTTGAAATTGCAAAAAGAATTCTGAAAAACTGTGTTCCGTTCGTACTTTCGGAACTTATGGTCGTTGTATCCTTGCAAAGTGACCGAATACTGATAAAGCATCTGCTTGATAATACAACGGACAATGTAGGACTGTATGCCTCAGCGATGACAATATGTACAATGGTATCGTTTGTTCCGCTTGCTATTCTGGATTCGGCGCGTCCGTTTATTGCACGTGCAAAAGCAGAGGATGAACAGTTGTATCAGGTTCGATTTTCTCAGCTTCTCTGTACGCTTATATGGATATTGTTTGCGTATTCCGCATTTGTAAGCATCTTTGCAAAGCTTATTGTCTACATAATGTACGGAACAGAGTTTATGAGTGCTGTTAATTGCTTGAGAATAGCTGTCTGGTATAGTGCTTTTTCATATCTCGGTGGTGCGCTCAGCTTCTGGTTTGTGTGTGAAAAGAAGAAAGGATACGTATTCCTTTTCTCGGTTCTCGGTGCTGTGTTCAGTGTTGCACTCAATTTTATATTCATTCCATTGTGGGGAATAAACGGTGCGGCATTTACCATGGTTATGACACAGATATTCAAAAATGTTGTCCTTCCGTTATTGTTCAAGGAAACGAGAGGATTTACAAAATGCACGATAAACGGAATTTTGTTTAAGCACGTTGCATTGAAAGATATTCTCGGATTGTTTTCGAAAAAGAAATAAGCAGTATTTATAGAAGAATAATTTATATATAGGCAGGAAATATTAATGAGTGATTTTACAGGAAAAACATTACTTATCACGGGTGGAACAGGGTCATTCGGAAACGCTGTTCTTAACCGTTTTCTGAAAACGGATATCAAGGAGATACGCATTTTTTCACGTGATGAAAAAAAACAGGATGATATGCGTCATGAATTTCAGGCTTCTATGCCCGAAATCGCAGAAAAAATAAAGTTTTATATAGGCGACGTAAGAGACCTGCAAAGCATCAAAAACGCAATGTACGGCGTTGACTATGTGTTCCACGCGGCAGCACTGAAGCAGGTTCCTTCATGCGAATTTTTCCCGGTTGAAGCCGTAAAGACGAACGTTCTCGGAACGGACAATGTGCTCAGCGCGGCAATTGAAGCGGGTGTGAAGTCCGTAATTTGTCTTTCGACAGATAAGGCGGCATATCCTGTAAATGCAATGGGAACAAGTAAAGCGATGATGGAAAAGGTCGTCGTTGCAAAATCGCGTACAGTTTCTTCGGATAAGATGAAGATCTGTTGCACAAGATACGGAAACGTTATGTGTAGCAGAGGCTCGGTAATACCTTTGTGGATAGAACAGATAAAGGCAGGCAAGCCCATAACCATAACAGAACCGTCGATGACGCGTTTTATAATGTCACTTGACGAGGCAGTTGACCTTGTACTTTTCGCTTTCAACAACGGTGAAAACGGTGATATTTTTGTGCAGAAAGCTCCTGCATGTACGATAGAGGTGCTTGCTGAAGCGGTTAAAGACCTGTTTGCTCCCGAAACGGAGATAAAGGTCATCGGTATAAGACACGGTGAAAAAATGTACGAAACGCTGCTTACGAACGAGGAATGTGCGCACGCGATAGACCTCGGTGATTTCTACCGAGTTCCTGCAGATAAGCGTACACTTAATTACGACAAATATATAAACAGCGGAAATGCCGACAGAAAACATCTGACGGAGTTCAACTCAAACAATACGGACTTGCTCGACAAGGAGCAGGTGAAAGAAAAACTTCTCGCACTTTCCTATATCAGAGAGGAATTGGCAAAGAGAAAGGAAAATAAATGAACGTACAGTATGAGGGTATACTGAAGCTTGTCAAGTCTGCTCTCGTGAATGAATGCTGTATGCCTGACGAAGGCTTCGTCCTTGCAGATGCTTTGGAAAACGTGAAGCTGCATCATTTGACGAGCCTTGTGTATAACGGCGCTCTTATCTGCGGATACGATGACAAATCACCTGAAATGACAAAGCTTATGTCGTGGTACATAAAGCGGCTTATTCAAAGCGAAAATCAGATGTATGAGGTTTCGTGTATACTTGATGCATTTGAAAAAGACGGCATTGACTGTATGCCGCTTAAAGGAACGCTTCTCAAAGAGCTGTATCCGAAGCAGGATATGCGTGAAATGAGTGATTCGGATATACTTGTAAAGGAATCTCAATATACGGATATCAAACGTGTGATGGATAGCTTCGGGTTTGATTTTTCGGAAGAAAGCGACCATGAGTATATCTTCAAAAAGGGAACTGTAAGTATAGAATTTCACAAAAGGCTCGTCCCTTCATATAACAAAGATCTGTACGCTTATTATGAAAACGTATGGCAGTTGGCTCATAAGAGAAAAGATAAAGAACATATCTATGAAATGTCCGCTGAAGATAACTATATTTACAATTTTGCTCATATGGCAAAACACTATCGTGACGGCGGTGTGGGGATAAAGCATTTTACAGATCTTTGGCTTGTCAGAAAAAAAACGAAGCTGCTCGATGAAGACTACATAATAAATGAATTTAAAAAGATGGGACTTGATGGTTTTTACACAAACGTTCTTCGGGTTATCGGTACTTGGTTTGACGGCGAAAGCGGTGATGAAAAGACTGATTATATAACGGAAAACGTGTTTTCCGGCGGCGCGTACGGTTCGTGGCAAAAGTCACAGATCGCACTTCAGACGCTAACTGATGAAAACAGCTCTTTGTCAAAGGACAGTTATTTCTCGCGTTTATGGGCAAAGCTGTTTCCGGATTATAAAAGTATGTGCTATTCATACCCTGTGCTTGAAAAGTATCCGTTGCTTCTTCCGATTATTTGGGTAAGACGGGCATTTTCATTTATTTTCTTTCCGTCGAAAAGAAAACAGATGAAGGAAACAATGGAACTTATTTCCCCTAAAACGATAAACTCATATGAAATGTCGCTTAAATACGTTGGACTTGATCTTGATGCGCGAAATAAAATAAAAAACGGTGATTTAAAATGAAAATACTTGTAACGGGCTCCGACGGTTTTGTCGGAAAAAATCTTGTATGTGCTTTACGCAACATAAAAGACGGAAAAGACAGAACACATCCGGATTTAAAGATCGATGAGATATTCGGATACGATATTTCTTCAAGTAAAGAAGAACTTAATGAATACTGTAAAAATGCGGATTTTGTTTTCCATTTTGCAGGTGTGAACAGACCGCAGAATACCGATGAATTTATGGCAGGCAACTGCAAGTTTGCAGAGGCGGTGCTCGATAACCTCGCTGAATACGGTAATAAATGTCCGATAGTCTACGCAAGCTCGATTCAAGCAACTCTTGTCGGCAGATACGCAGACGGAGAATATGGAAAAAGTAAAAAAGCAGGCGAGGATCTCTTGTTTTCGTATTCAGAAAAGACGAATTCGCCCGTGTATGTTTACAGATTTCCCAACCTGTTCGGAAAGTGGTGCCGTCCAAATTACAATTCTGCCGTTGCAACTTTTTGCTATAACACCGCAAATGATCTGCCGATAACGGTGAACGACAGACAAACGGTGCTTGAGCTTTTGTATGTTGACGACCTCGTTGCGGCAATGATTGCCACTCTTGAAGGTAAGGTTGAAAGGTGTGAATTTGACGGTATAAACACCGTTTTTACACCGAGAGGTAAATTTTGCACAGTGCCGTGCTCGCACAAGGTCACACTCGGTGAAATTGCTGATCTGCTTGAAAAGTTTAAGTTGCAATCTACAACACTTGTAATGCCGGAAATTCCCGACGGAAGTTTTGAAAAAAAGCTTTATTCAACGTACCTTTCATATCTTCCGAAAGAAAAAGTAAGCTTTCCGCTGAAAATGAACACGGATGCAAGGGGAAGCTTTACTGAACTTTTAAAGACTGAAAAATGCGGACAGTTCAGTGTTAATATATCAAATCCCGGCATAACAAAGGGAGAGCATTGGCATAATACGAAATGGGAATTTTTCATCGTTGTTTCAGGTCACGGTCTGATAAGACAAAGACGTGTAGGTGATGGTGAGATACTTGATTTTGAGGTCAGCGGCGATAAGATCGAGGCAATACACATGCTCCCCGGTTATACACATAACATCATAAATCTTTCGCAGACGGAGCCCCTTATAACTCTTATGTGGGCAAACGAGCAATTCGATCCAATGAAACCGGATACGTTTTTTGAACTTGTAGACAATACGGAGGAGAAGTAATATGAATTTTGATTACTCTGATATAAACTTCAAACATAACGGCAAGCTGAAGCTTCTGATAATCGTCGGAACAAGACCCGAAATAATACGTCTTTCGTCTGTTATAACTAAATGCCGTAAGTATTTCGACTGTATACTTGCGCACACGGGGCAGAACTACGATTACAATCTCAACGGCATTTTCTTCAAAGACCTTGATATTGACCAGCCCGAGGTGTATATGGACGCTGTTGGTGACGACCTCGGCGCGACGGTCGGAAACATTATCAACGCTTCCTACAAGCTTATGGCTCAAACTCACCCCGATGCGCTTCTGATACTCGGTGACACTAACAGCTGTCTTTCTGCCATTTCCGCAAAGCGTCTGCATATACCGATATTCCACATGGAAGCAGGTAACAGATGTAAAGATGAATGTCTTCCCGAAGAAACGAACCGCCGTATCGTCGATATAATTTCAGACGTAAATCTTGCGTATTCGGAGCATGCAAGAAAATATCTTCACGAATGTGGTCTGCCTAAGGAAAGAACGTATGTTACGGGCTCGCCTATGGCTGAGGTGCTCCATAAGAATATAGATAAAATAAACGCATCGGATATACTTGAAAGACTCAATTTGCAGCCTCGTAAATATATCTTACTTTCAGCTCACAGAGAGGAAAATATTGATACGGAAAAGAATTTCAGATCACTCTTTTCCGCAATAAATAAAATGGCTGAAAAGTATGATATGCCCGTGCTTTACTCCTGCCATCCGAGAAGTAAAAAGCGTCTTGACGCGGCGCATTTTCCGCTTGACAGAAGGGTAATAATGCATGAGCCTATGGGCTTCTGCGACTACAACAAGCTTCAGATGAACGCCTTTGCGGTTGTGTCTGACAGCGGAACGCTTCCGGAGGAAAGCTCGTTCTTTACTTCAATCGGCAATCCTTTCCCGGCCGTGTGCATAAGAACGTCAACAGAGCGCCCCGAAGCGCTTGATAAGGCCTGCTTTATACTTGCGGGAATTGACGAAAAGAATCTTCTTCAGGCTGTTGAAACGGCAGTTTCGATGAATCTTGAGGACGATATAGGGCTTCCCGTTCCCGATTATGCAGACGAAAACGTTTCGACGAAGGTCGTAAAAATAATCCAATCCTATACAGGTGTTGTAGATAAAATGGTTTGGAGAAAATAAACAAAAACGGTTTAGTTTAGGTAAAAAAATACCGCACTATTTTATGCAACATCCATAAAACTCCTGTTTTGGTTTTGTGGGTGTTGCTTTTTTCGTCAAAATTTAAAAAACTAATATAAAAATCATTAAAATGTCTTGAATTATTCAATATTATATAGTATAATGTTATCAATAAAACAAAGTGCATAGTTTGTACTCACGCCGTCACGTCATTTTTGTCCGTGCGGCAATTTTTGCGGAATTCGCTATGGGTGCATTTTGGTGCGCTAAATAACACTATTTTTATGAGGAGGTTATATCATGAATGAAAAAACCTTGATTCCTTTCAAGGGAACAGTCGTTCAGGAGGAGCAACTCAAAGAAGTCATCGCCAAACACCGTGACCAGAAGGGTGGTCTTATGCCTGTACTCCAAGAGGCGCAGGGCATATACGGTTATCTTCCCATCGAAGTGCAGACGATGATCGCAGACGGTCTCGGCATTTCATTGTCGGAGGTTTACGGCGTTGCTACGTTCTATTCCCAGTTTTCACTTACACCCAAGGGCAAGCACAAGATCAGTGTCTGCCTCGGTACCGCTTGCTACGTTAAGGGTTCCGATAAAATACTTGAGGCTATTGAAGCACGTCTCGGCGTTAAGTCGGGCGAATGCACAGAAGACGGCTTGTTTTCAGTTGATGCTTGCCGTTGCGTAGGTGCGTGCGGTCTTGCTCCCGTTATGCTCGTAGGCGAGGATGTTTACGGTAAGGTAACAACAGAGCAGGTTCCCAAAATACTTGATTCTTACCGCAATGAAGGAGGGGACAAATAATGACTCTCGAACAGCTCAATCAGATTAAAGATAAGTATGCTGATCTTGTCAAAGTAAGACAGATCGTTGCTGAGGAAGGCGAAAAGCTCGCAAAGGTAACAGGCTACCGTAAGCAGGTTCTCGTTTGCGGAAGTACAGGCTGTAACTCCTCCGGCAGTAAAAAGGTGCTTGAAGCACTCGACGCAGAACTGAAGGCAGAAGGACTTGAAGAAGAAATACTTGTTGTAAGAACAGGTTGCTTCGGTCTTTGCGCACTCGGTCCTATCATGATCGTATATCCCGAAGGTGCATTCTATGCACAGGCAACTCCCGAAAGCGTAAAGAGAGTTGTTAAGGAACACCTCAAGGAAGGTAACATCGTTAAAGACCTTCTTTACCAGGAAACTGTACATACAGACGGTTCCATCATTTCGCTTTACGAAACAAACTTCTATAAGAAGCAGCTCAGAATTTCACTTCGTAACTGCGGTGTTATAGACCCCGAAAACATTTACGAATATATCGCAACAGACGGTTACCAGGCTCTTGCTAAGGTAGTAACAACAATGACACCCGACGATGTCATCAATGAGCTTCTTGAATCCGGCATCAGAGGACGCGGCGGCGCAGGCTTCCCCACAGGTAAGAAGTGGGCGTTTGCAAAGGCAACTCCCGGCGACATCAAGTATGTTTGCTGTAACGCTGACGAGGGTGACCCCGGTGCGTTTATGGACCGTTCTATCCTTGAAGGCGACCCCCACGCTATCATCGAGGCTATGGCAATTGCAGGTTACACAATAGGTGCTAAGCAGGGTTACGTTTACGTACGTGCTGAGTATCCCGTTGCTGTTGAAAGACTTAACATTGCTATCGCTCAGGCTAAAGAGCTCGGCGTTCTCGGTAAGAACATTTTCGGAACAGACTTCGAATTTGATATAGAGATCCGTCTCGGCGCAGGCGCATTCGTATGCGGCGAAGAAACAGCGCTTATGACATCTATCGAAGGTAACAGAGGCGAACCCAGACCCCGTCCTCCGTTCCCTGCAGTTAAGGGCTTGTTCGGCAAACCTACAGTTCTTAACAACGTTGAAACACTTTCCAACATTCCTCAGATCATCCGCAATGGTGCAAAGTGGTACTCCGCAATGGGTACTGAAACATCCAAGGGTACGAAGGTATTTGCTCTCGGCGGTAAGATCACAAACGTAGGTCTTGTTGAAATTCCCATGGGTACAACACTTCGTGAGATCGTTGAGGAGATCGGTGGCGGTATTCCCAACGGTAAGAAGTTCAAGGCAGCTCAGACAGGTGGCCCCTCCGGCGGATGTCTCCCTGCTCACCTTATCGATACTCCTATCGACTTCGATAACCTTATCGCAGCAGGCTCCATGATGGG